>JBDTJR010000079.1:0-4166 GCA_039935735.1 Chthoniobacterales bacterium
CCGAATGAGATCCATCTCCACCCATGAGGCTGCCATCCAGATGCACGGTATTAAGTTTTCCATTGGATTGAACAACCCCGGAGTAATCACCCGCGCCGCCCTTCACGTCTCCGTGAATCATCACCGAGTTGAGATTATGGCCTGCAACGATCACACCGGAATCCTGACCCGCGCCGCCGACAAGATCGCCGCCCACTGTAACATGCGTAATATCTCCCTGGGCATAAATGGAGCCACTCCAGTCTGCATTCCCGCCAATGAGCGAGCCGCCGATCTCCACATTCCGGAGATTCGCATTCGCACTACCGCCAATAGTCAAAACCGCTTTCGCGATATCATGCGTCACCAGCAGATTTCCCATCGAACCGGTGATGTGGGACGTGATTGCCGAAATATCCGAAGGCTCCGAGCCGTCTGCAAGACCGAGTGAATCGACGGAGAGTGATTTCACACCCTGCGTTTTCACATTCGTATCCCCGGCAGTGATTTTGCCCAGTGCGCCGCCTACCGTGATTTTTCCTAAATCCGTTCCCGCTGCATAAATTTCGTCGATACCTCCAGAGATCGTAATGCTCAAGCCATTCAGTTTCTTCGGATCGACGCCTAAGTGGGTCAGATCAATGCTATCGAGCTTATGTCCTCCACCGGAAATGTCTTCAAAAGAAAAAATACTATCTGTACTGCTCCCAAAAATATCTCGAACATTCTTACTGAAATGAACGCTAAAGTTGTTGGAATTATCACCCTGAAATTCCAGGGTCGATGCATCGGTCCATGTCGGCTCAGTGAGATCCGGCAAAAGTTTAACTGCTCCACCTTTCGTAGAAACAGAGCCATAGGTATAAGCACCCAAACTATCACTGTACGCCAGCCCCGCCGGAGCGATCCGGGATTCCAAAGGTTCTAAAAACTGGAGGTTGCGTGCTTTCACAAATAGTACGTACTTATAGCTTTGGCTAAAATACCAAGGCCTTTTCACTTAAAAAAGCCTTTTTCAGTTAAAAATCAGGCTGTTTAGGGCTCAAAAATAGAATTCGGATGCAGATAAAATGGGTTCTGCGTCGTCACGTCCCATTATTATTCTTCCTTCGCGCCGCCCAGTTTCGCCAGTACGCTCAGATCTTCGAGCGTGGTGGTATCACCGGTTATCTTACCGCCACCGGCGATTTCCTTGAGAAGACGGCGCATGATTTTACCACTACGCGTTTTCGGAAGCGCCTCGGTGAAGCGCACTTCATCCGGCTTTGCAATCGGGCCGATAACATTGCCAACATGCTTGCGCAATTTCTCGCGCAGCTCATCGCTGGGCTTGTGATCTTCCTTCAGCGTGACGAATGCGACAACGCCCTGGCCCTTGATTTCATCGGGACGACCCACAACGGCGGCTTCCGCAACCGCTTCATGCGAAGCGAGCGCGCCTTCGACTTCCGCAGTGCCGAGACGATGGCCTGCGACATTGAGAACATCGTCGATGCGGCCCACGATCCAGAAATAGCCGTCCTTGTCTCGACGGGCTCCGTCGCCTGTGAAATAAGCGCCCTTGATCTCGCTCCAGTATTGCTTCTTGTAGCGAGCCTTGTCGCCGTAAATAGAGCGCAGCATGGAAGGCCATGGCTTGCGAATGACAAGCTTACCGCCTTGATTCGGGCCGACTTCCTTGCCTTTGTCATCCACGATCGCAGCGTCCACTCCGAAGAACGGAAGTGTCGCAGTGCCGGGCGTCGTAGGCGTCGCACCCGGAAGCGGCGTGATCATAAGACCGCCGGTTTCCGTCTGCCACCACGTATCGACTATCGGACAACGCTTCTTCCCGATCTTGGTATAGAACCACATCCACGCCTCGGGATTGATCGGCTCGCCGACCGTGCCGAGAAGGCGCAGTGAGGAAAGGTCGTGCTTATCAGGCCATTCGTCGCCCCATTTGATAAACGCACGAATCGCCGTAGGCGCGGTGTAAAGAATGGTCACGCCGTAGTCGGCGATGATTTTCCAAAAACGATCCGGCTCCGGCCAGTTTGGAGCGCCTTCATACATCACGCAGGTCGCGCCATTTGCCAGCGGGCCGTAGACGAGATAGCTATGCCCGGTGATCCAGCCGACATCGGCAGTGCACCAGTAGACGTCTTCCTCGCGGAGATCGAAGACGTATTTCATGCTCGTGTAGACGCCTACAAGGTAGCCGCCAATGGTATGCAGAATGCCCTTGGGCTTTCCGGTCGAGCCGCTCGTATAGAGAATGAAAAGCGGGTGCTCGCTATCGAGCGATTCCGCAGGGCAGTCGGCCTTTACGTAATCGACTTCCCGATGCCACCAGACATCGCGGCCTTCTTTGATATGGATATCAATATTCGCGCGACGGAAAACGATCACTTTGCGGATCTTGTCATTCCCCTCGATCGCGTGATCGACATTTTTCTTGAGTGGAACGATCTGGCCCCGTCGATACCCGCCGTCGGCGGTGACGATGACAGTCGCACCGCTATCAGCAAGACGGTCCTTGATGCTCTCGGAACTGAAGCCGCCGAAAACCACGGAGTGAATCGCACCAATGCGCGCACACGCTAGCATCGCAATCGACGCCTCGGGAATAAGCGGCATGTAAAGAAGCACACGGTCGCCTTTTTTGACGCCATTGCGCTTGAGCACATTCGCGAATATGCAGACTTCGCGATGAAGCTGGTGATAGGTCAGCGTCCGCTTCTCGCCGGGTTCGCCTTCCCAGATGATCGCCGCTTTGTTCCGGCGCGCGGTGGTAAGATGGCGATCAAGGCAGTTCTCGGAAATATTTAGTTTTCCACCGACGAACCACTTCGCAAAAGGGACTTTCCAATCCAGCACCTTTTTCCATTTTTTATTCCAGAGAAGTTCGGAGGCTTCGCGCGCCCAGAATTTATCAGGCCGTTTGATCGACTCCTTATAGAGCTTCTTGTAGTCCGCCATGCTGCCGATGCGGGCTTTTTTGCTGAATTCCTTGGAGGGTTTAAAGACGCGCTTTTCGACAAGGTGGGACTCAATATTATTACTCATAAGAAGAGGGAAAAGTGGGAGGGTGATGCTAACCAGCACCGGCCACTGAACTCAACTCTTTGTTTGCAACTTATTTACGCCAGGTGAGGCACCGAGTCGAAAAATTGACAGGGAAGAAATCCATAATGGGTCAAGCCAGAGGTTGATTGCTTACGCTTCGCTTCACCCTGGGCTGCCTACGGCAGGCTATGTCGCTACGCTCCATTCTCCATCTGAGGCCGAATTTGTAAATACGCTAACTTCCCGCTTGTGGGCTCTTATGGAGGGACGTGCTCCGTCGCGTCCTTCCTCGTAAACCGAGCGCAGCTCGCTAGCTTCTCTCTACCTTACGCCGCGAGGCTGCTGGGCTCTTCGGTGGGCCGAAAGCGGAACCGCTCATGGTACTGGCCCCCGTTATACTGACGACAGCAGGAGAGACAGGCTATGGCGCGCTTGATTTTCCGCACCCGGGCAAGAACCGTCCCGCATTCCCCACAGCGGTAGAAATATTTGCGGGTCTGCTGCGCCTGACGGAAGGGCAGGCTATGACACCTGGCCTCATCGGGAATACCCAGATCGCGGCAGGCCTGTCGCCACTCGCGGCCATGAGGCTCGATCCGCATACGTCCCGCCCTTTCACCGGCGACAAAATGCGCAAGCTCGTGAAGCAGCGTCCGCTCCACTTCATTCACATCGATTTCGAGGATCTTTGGATTCAGGAAAACCGATTTACGTCGGTAGCAGGCAAGACCGGCAGTTGTGCGTAGTCGACGATTCCAAAAAACGGTAAGCGCTTCCGCGGTACGATGCGCCCCGACACGGAGCAGAAGCTGCTTCGCCCTGGTTTCACGAACGTAATCACGTCGAAGAGAACTCATTTATGCAATGCGCAGGCTTAAACGCTTCCACACCACACTGAAGGCGTCAATCGCCTTCTCAATCTGTCCGGCATCGGTTTTTTTTCCCAGCGAAAATCGCACCGTGGAGCGCGCCAAATCTTCGTTAACTCCCATCGCCAAACGGACATGTGATGGCAGCACCGAGCCCACCATACAGGCGGAACCGGAAGAAGCCCCCACGCCTTCGAGGTCCAAAGAAATAAGCAGGCTCTCCCCATCCACACCGGGAAGGCTGACATTCAGGGTATTTGCGAGGCGGAA
>JBDTJR010000080.1:0-3218 GCA_039935735.1 Chthoniobacterales bacterium
GGTTTCCTCCGGCGAGATTCACCTGAATGGCGTCCAGATTCCTACCAAAGAAGATGAATTACGCGAATATCGCAAAAAAATCGGCACCGTCTTTCAGGCCTACAATCTTTTCCCGCATCTCTCCGCGCTTGAGAATGTGCTCTTGCCTCTGACAGAAGTTCACCACCTCTCACAGGCCGAAGCCAAAAAACGAGCCAACGAAGTCCTGGAAAGATTACGCCTCGACCTTCACGCGAACAAACGACCTGCAGAACTTTCCGGTGGTCAGAAACAGCGTGTCGCCATTGCCCGTGCCCTGGCAATCCAACCCGCGCTTCTTCTTTTTGATGAACCCACTTCCGCACTTGATCCTGAAATGACTGCGGAGGTCCTGGAAGTCATCGCTGAACTCAAAAAAGAAGACTGCGCCTTTGTCATGGTCACGCATGAAATGGGATTCGCGCGTCAAATTGCGGACGTTGTCGCATTCGTTGGTGATGGAAAAATTCTTGAGACCGCAAATGCTACAACATTTTTTGACGCACCGGAGTCCGATGCTGCGAAAATATTTCTCTCAAAGATTCTGAAATATTGAATCTCTCACAAGTATCTATCCACAACGATTCGCATTGTGAATAGATTGTAAATTCTTCTGAATTACTTGTGAACGGCTGGTAACTTCCTTTTCAAACTGCTGCTTTATTCCGATTCAGTATTTCAACCTTGCGCATTATTCACACCATTCCATCGCCGTAGAACTACGATGGAATGGATGTGGAACGCATTTAGCGGATGTT
The DNA here is from genome assembly GCA_039935735.1 of Chthoniobacterales bacterium. Classification (GTDB taxonomy): domain Bacteria; phylum Verrucomicrobiota; class Verrucomicrobiia; order Chthoniobacterales; family JBDTJR01; genus JBDTJR01. The sequence continues at coordinate 777 of JBDTJR010000080.1, forward strand.
ATTCACACCCTTATTATTATGAATCTATGACAGCTTATAAAATAATTTTAATACAGAGTGTGAACAAAGTTTATTTTTCGTTCTCGAGAGCCTCTTTTACAGAAGCTTCAATCTCTGCATATATCGCCGTATCATTTTTCAAAACTTCTTTGCCGGCATCACGACCCTGTGCAAATTGATTTCCCTTGTAGCTGAGCCATGAGCCGCGCTTTTCGAGAATTCCTTTTTCAATTGCGAGATCAAGCAGAGCGCCCGTATTTGAAATACCTTCATTGTAGATGATATCGAATTCCGCTTCACGGAATGGAGGCGCTACTTTGTTTTTAACAATCTTCACCTTCGTGCGATTTCCGATCACTGTGCCGTCTGGCTGCTTGATTGCACCTATACGACGGATGTCGACGCGGACGCTGGAATAAAACTTCAGGGCTTTGCCACCAGGCGTTGTTTCGGGGCTGCCGAACATGACACCGATCTTTTCACGGATCTGGTTGGTGAAAATAACAACCGTATTCGCCTTGGAAATGAAGCTGGTCAATTTACGCATCGCAGCACTCATGAGACGAGCCTGTGCACCGACAACGGCGTCGCCGATTTCGCCTTCGAGTTCCGAACGCGTTACCAAAGCAGCGACGGAATCGAGAACGATCACCGCAAGCGCATTCGAGCGAACCAAAGTTTCGCAAATACGAAGCGCTTCTTCACCGGAACTTGGTTGAGAAACAAGAAGCTCATCAAGATTAACGCCAAGTTTGCGCGCATACTGTGGATCAAGCGCATGTTCCACATCAATGAATGCCGCTAGGCCGCCCTGTTTCTGCGCCTGCGCGATAGCAGTCAACGTGAGCGTTGTTTTGCCGGAAGATTCCGGGCCGTAAATTTCAACAATACGTCCGCAGGGAAATCCGCCAACGCCGAGTGCGCGATCGATCAGAATATTTCCCGTAGGAATGACATCGACCTTTATAGAATGTTCCTGACCAAGACGCATGATCGCGCCGTCTCCGTAATCTTTTGCGATTTGTTCGATTGCGATATTGAGATTCTTATTACGCTGTACGGTTGCTTTGTCTTCTGCGGGAACGGTTTCGGTTTTGGCCATGTTCTTTGGATAATCGAGAAGCGCAAACACCGCAAGAGCGATGGGGAAAAATTCAAAATTTTCAGTGGGGGAGAATAATGGGACAGGCCAGAGGCTATCCCTCCATTGGAAGTTCCCGCGTTCTAATCTGCTTCTTTAATGGAGGGTCAACCTCCGGCTTGACCCATTTTAGATTTCTCTTCTGCATCTTCTAAATAAGGAGATAACCAAACACCCATTGCACTTGCGTTTAAGGCGTGGTTTTCTAAGGTCTTCGTGACCATTTACCCGCCGAATGTCTTCCACAAAACTCACCTTCTTCCTCCGCCTTGGTAGCACTGTGGTTTTGTGGACGGTAATTTTGGGCACGGTCATCTCCGGGTGGGAGCCACTCTACTTTCTGCTCATTATTGGAATGCCCCTGCTCGGTCTGTGGGAATACTTCCGCATGCTGGACAGCCAGAAGATCTCGAACTTCAAGCTTACCGCGCTCCTGACAGCGGCGGTGTTTCTCGGGGGAAGCTGTTACTGTTTCAAGCGCTACGGGGACTTACAATGTTATGATTTTGAGTTGGTCGGGTTGGCGCTTTTTCTCTTCGTAATATTTGTCCGCCAGATGTTTACGAGCATGAAGGAGCATGCGCCGCTGGAAACGATGGCGTATACGCTATTCGGCCTACTTTATATTCCATGGCTCTTTAATTTCATCACGCGGATCGTTTATCTCCCGCCACAAACTGCCGAGGGCATCGCCACCGGTCAGTATTACGTGCTCTATTTGATCATGGTGACGAAGTTCAGCGACATGGGAGCCTACACCTTCGGCAGTCTTTTCGGAAAGCACCCCATGGTGCCGCACATCAGCCCCAAGAAAACCTGGGAGGGCTTTGCCGGGGCGCTGATCACGTCACTTTTGGCGAGCTACTGGATCTACGCCATGGTTCCAAATCGTCTCGGCTTCTTTCATTTCCGGGATTTGACGATTCTTGGGCTGCTCCTCGGATTTACCGCAGTGGTCGGTGATCTTGCGGAATCGATTGTAAAACGAAGCACTCATATCAAAGACTCGAGTACCCTTCTGCCAGGCATCGGTGGCACGCTGGATCTGATCGATAGCTTGCTCTTTACCGCGCCAGTCTTGTTTTTCTACATGCGCTTCGTGCTGAAAATCGGATGAAGAAGCGCCGGATTATTCTACTCGGCGCCACCGGTTCCATAGGCGAAAGCGCGATGAAAGTCGCACGCCGCATCCCCGACCGCATGGAAATCGTCGGCATGTCCGCGCATCGGAATATCGATAAGATCATCGAGGCGGCGAGGGAGTTTAAGCCTTTGCTCGTTTGCGTGGGAAGCGAAGCCGA
>JBDTJR010000081.1:0-12358 GCA_039935735.1 Chthoniobacterales bacterium
GAAGTGGTGAAGTGGGTGACGGACTGCGGCGGAAAACCTTTTATTGTTCCTGCGATGGGAAGTCACGGTGGGGCGACGGCAAGCGGGCAGGCGTATATCCTGGAGAAATTCGGAATCACGGAGAAGAGAATGGGATGCCCCATTCGCTCGAGCATGGATGTTGTTCAGATCAAGGCGCCTGAAATTCCGGCATCGGTCTTCATGGACAAACTCGCGCATCAATCCGCGGGCGTGATTCTCATCAATCGCATAAAGCCACACACGGAATTTCACGGCACGTATGAAAGCGGTCTCGTGAAAATGCTTTCCATCGGTCTCGGCAAACACGCACAGGCGCTCGCCATTCATGGCTATGGGGCCTACGGATTGCGTGAACTCATGCCGCAAATCGCACAACGGTTAGTGGATACGAAGAAGATTCTTTTCGGCGTGGGGATCGTCGAGAATGCGTATGACAAGACGCATACGATTCGCGCGATGGCGTCGGATCGCATCCTGCAAGAGGAGAAAAAACTGCTTGAACTTGCGTATACCCAGATGCCTTCGCTGCCGCTGGATGACGCGCATATCCTGATCGTGGAGGAAATGGGAAAGAATATTTCCGGGACTGGAATGGACCCAAATATTATAGGGCAGCGATGCCGCACCGTGGAGGACACAAGAACCCGCGACCCGGAAATCGATATGCTGTATTGTCGCGATCTCGCGAAAGGAACGAAGGGCAATGCGACAGGGATGGGATTTGCCGACATCATTCCGCGTAGCTTCTTCCGAAAAATTGACTTTAAAGTGACGTATGAAAATTGCCGCACAGCATCGGCGATCACCGCGGGAAAAATGCCCATGGTGGCGCGCGATGACCAGGAGGCGTGGGAATGGGCGCTACGCGGCGCGGCGATTACCGATATGCAGCAGGCTCGCGTGGCGCGGATTCGCAATACGCTGGACCTCGCGGAAATTCTTGTCTCGGACGCATTGTTAAAAGACGTGCTGAAGCGGCCAAATACGAAACTACTGGAAAAAAATATCCCGCTGTTTGGCAAGAGCCGCGCAATGCTTCCTTTTAAAGGTTCGCACTAAAAAACCTGAGGCACGCCTTCGGTGAGAATGCTGATGCGGTCGTCGAGCTTGAGTGTCTTTGCGTGCTTGAGCAGGCGCTTCGGGGGCTCGTCAAGCGGCTCGTAACTCAGGCGGAAGGTTCCGTAGTGCATGGGGATCATGCGCTCGGCTTTCAATTCCGTAAATGCCTGGAGCGCTTCCTCGGGATTCATATGCACGTCGCGCTTTGTCGGTGCGTCGTAAGCGCCGATGGGAAGCAGTGCGATTTCGATATTCGCGCGTTCGCCGATTTCCTTAAATCCGTCGAAATACGCGCTGTCTCCGCAATGGAAAACACTACGTCCCTCGTATTCGATGAGAAAGCCGCCAAACCCGCGATGCTGATCGTGAAGCATTCGTGCGCCCCAGTGGTGAGCGGGTGTCATTGTGATTTTAATCGGGCCGAAAGTGTATTGCTGCCAGAGCGAAAGTTCGCAGACGTGATCGAAACCGAGACCGTGCACGAGATTGCCAACATGCTGCGGTACGACGATGGGCTGGTCCTTCGCAATTTTGCGCAGCGTCTTGCGATCCAGATGATCGAAATGCGCGTGCGTGACCAATACGAGATCGACTGCGGGCAAATCGTGGATTTCGATTCCCGGATGGCGAATGCGCTTGATGACTTTCAGCCATTTCGCCCAATTCGGGTCGATGAGAATACTGTGCTCGCGCGTCTGGATTAAAAACGACGCGTGCCCGATCCAGGTGATGCAGATTTCCTTGTCTTTGAGCTGTGGAAACTCCGGTTTCACTTTCGTGCCGGTGCGTTTGACAAACATCGAGGGGATGACGACCTCGGAGAGAAAATTCCGCTCATGCCAGCCGGAGCCGAGTTTCATATCAATATGGTTGTCGGGGCGAATTGACTTTTTCTTCGCCTTCGGTTTGCTATCCTTTTTCTCGGATAACGTTAATGCTTTCTTTAGAAGCCGCTGAACCATTGTCGGGTTTAATTTGAATGATTTTAGAACAAAAGCAATGCCTGCGTGAAAGTATGCGAGCCCGAATCGCGGCGCTCACTGTGGAACAGCGTCAAATTGCCTCATTACAAATTCTTGAGAAATTAACGTCCCTAAAAGAATGGCACTCCGCCCGCGCTATCGCGCTTTTTCATCCGCTGGCATTTGAGCCGGACTGTGTGCCGCTTGATCTTTCTGCGAAGGCGTATTGTTTTCCACGCGTGGAAGGAAAGGAGCTTCACTTTCATTTTATTTCGAATCGCGAACACCTGAAAAAGGGTGCCTTTGGCATTCTCGAACCTGATGCGGAAAAACATCTGCTCGCGAAGTTGGAGGATGTCGGGATCGTTGTTGTTCCCGGCGCGGCTTTTGATGAGCAAGGAAACCGTCTCGGAAAGGGACAGGGATTTTATGACCGCGTTCTTTCGACAACGCTGAAAAATGCATTCAAGGTTGGTGTCTGTTTTGCGTGTCAGATCACGGAGTCGATTCCGCAGGAACCGCACGATGTCAGAATGAATCGGGTGCTTTTTGCGTGAACTTCTTTTTCGCCTGATTGCGATAGTAGCTATCAAGACGCGGCGACGTGAGAAGGTCGCAGGGCGACTCCCATAAATCCGCTTCATTGCAAAGATGCTGCAATAAAACCAGCGCCGCCACGGAATCAAAGAGCGCGTCGTGCCACTGCTGCTCGGGGCACAGAGTGCGGACGCGTTCCTCCAAACCGAAATGATTTGCAAGCGATGAGAGATCGTACGTCTTTAGATCGGGAAATAATGCGCGGGTGATATGCAGCGTATCCAGCCACGGGCCGAAGCCGTGGAGGGGGAAGGTGCGCAAGAATCGTTTCTCCGTCCCCGCGCTGTGGGCGACGATCCAGTTTCCTTTCATCCGATCGCGAATGTCCGGCCATAGCGAGAGCAGCGTTGGAGCGTCGGTCAGCGATTCGCTGGTAATGCCGTGAACTTTTTGCGCGCTCCAGACGATGGGTTTATCCGTTTGGAGATACGAGCGGAGAAAAGTGGTGTGCGAAATCTCGCCCTGCTCCATGACAGCGATGCCAATCTGGATTGGCGTATCGGTATCACCACGCGCCGCACCTGCGGATTCGAAATCAATGGCGGCAAACCGTGTTTCGCGAATCGAGCGGGCTTCCGGTTGCACGGGAGAGGTTAACTCAGGATGCGTTCGGTCGTTTCCCAATCAATACAGCCGTCGGTAATCGACACACCGTATTTGAGTTGCGAGAGATCCTTCGGCAGCGACTGGTTTCCCGCGTGGAGATTGCTCTCGAGCATCGCGCCGATGATTTCCTTGCGTCCGCTCTGTCGCTGATCGAGGAGATCCTGCCACACAAGCGGCTGGCGCTGCGGGTCTTTCTCCGAATTCGCGTGGCTGCAATCCACCATGAGCGAGGGAAGCTGCTTCGCGCCGCTGAGTTTTTCCACGGCGGCTTTCACATGCTCGGCCTGGTAGTTCGGGCCATTGCGTCCGCCACGAAGCACGAGGTGACAGTCGGGATTTCCCGAAGTCTTGATGATGCTCGTCGCGCCGTCGCGGTCGATGCCGAGAAAACTGTGCTGCGTCTGCGAAGCCCGCATGGCGTCGATCGCCGTCTGCACACTGCCATCGGTGCCGTTCTTGAATCCGACGGGCATCGAGAGGCCGCTGGACATTTCGCGGTGCGTTTGCGACTCCGTGGTGCGTGCGCCGATGGCGGCCCAGCTGATAAGATCGCCAATGTATTGCGGGATGATCGGGTCGAGAAATTCCGTCGCGGCGGGAAGACCCATCGCGGTGATATCGAGGAGAAGTTTGCGGGCAACGATGATGCCCTGTGCGATATCGCAGGAGTCATTGAGGTAAGGGTCATTAATAAGCCCCTTCCAGCCGATTGTCGTCCGCGGTTTTTCAAAATAAACACGCATCACGATCTGGATGCGGTCGGCAATTTTTTCGCTCAGCGCGGCGAGGCGTTCGGCGTATTCCAGCGCGGCCTTCGTGTCGTGAATCGAGCACGGGCCGACGATGACGAGCAAGCGAGGGTCTTCACCCCGGACAATGGCCTGCGCGGCTTCGCGACCTTCGAGGACGGTGCGCTGCGTGGCCTCGGTGAGCGGAAGCTGCTCCTTCACCTGCGACGGCGTGATAAGCCTGGTAACCCCTTGCACACGGACGTTCTCCACCGTAGTGGCCGAACGCTCGGTATTCCCTGTTTTTTGCTGTATAGACCCAACACTCATATAATGACGAAAAGCAGACTATAATCGGCTGAAATCGCCCCGGTTGCAACTCAGAACCGTGGGGATGAACCTCTGTAGGCTGACATTTACTGACTAAGAAGGACTTTGTATTCCTTGGATTCGATGCGGCCCGCCCAGACTCTGAAATTCGACGAGTCGTCGTCATTTGGAACGGTATAAATGGCTTTTAAGAGGACGGGCGTTTCGCCTTTTTGGGTAAAATCGGGGGTTGTCGCCCATTCTTTATCGAATCGAATGACATACTCCTGATGCCCTCCGGGTGGGATCAGGAAAGTCGATTGGCCGTTCCTCGTAAATCCTTGAGGAAGTTTGGAAATTAGGAATTTTTTTCCATCGGACATGGTAAATTCAAAAGATATATTCTGGTAACCCCAACTATACGCATAGTCCCAGATGGGTTGCGGCTTGCCGGAGGAATTGGTCAGCACGACATTAAAATCAACGGGCTTATCCAGAGCGATGATTTGCGGGTCTTTTGAACTCTTCGAGGAAACGATCTCAAGCGTAAACGGCGGTTTCGAATCTTCGGCGTGAACCAGGGAAAGCGGCAAAAGAAAGAACGCGAAAAACAGGAGGGTTTTCATAACTATCGGAAAGTTATTATAAGCGGAAATTTACGGGTAAAGGTCGAGCTGGTATTCCTTTGATTCGAGGCGACCCATCCAGATATTGTACTTCAGCATTTCGGGTTCAACTGGAATTTCGTAAGTATCGTAAATCACTTTGAAGGTAACCGGCGTTTCACCTTTTAGAGAAAATTCAGGGGTTATCTCCCATTCTTTATCCAAACGGATAGCATAGACCTGATGCTCACCGGGCGGGATCAGATAGACCGATGGAAAGTTCCTTCGAAAACTATGAGGTCTCCTGACAATTTTAAAGCTCTTCCCATCCTTCAGGGTAAATTTAAAAGAGAGATTATAATACCCCCAACTGTTCCAATATTCCCAAACATTCTGAGACTTCTTTGAAATATTGGTGAGGACAACATAGAACTCAGCGGCATTTTCGTTCTCGATCTGGATCGTTTTCCCGCCTCCTGAGGGAACGATCTCGATGGTGAATGGCGATGGCTCTCCGGCTTCGACTCGAATCAGGGAAAACGGCAGAAGAAAGAACGCGAAAAACAGGAAAGGTTTCATAAATCGCATGGCCGGATTGACGGAATAGTAATTTGAAATCGCACAAAGGGCAATCTTCCCTCGTATTCCCCTTTGCGAAGGGCTTCGCGTTCGTGGTAGGTTCAGGAGGTGGCGGTAAAAACAAAAGAGAAACACAACACGGTGTCGAAGGGGCTGGAGCAGCTGCTTCGCATCGTGGGAAGCGCGCGCGCGGTGACGGGGCGCGCTTTTCGCCGGATTCGCCGCACACCTCGCGGGGTGACGGAGGGGCCGAATCTTTTGCCAACACTCATTAAGGTTCTCGCGGCATTCGCGCGTGTGGATGGCGAGGTGCTGGAAGAGGAAATTGATTCGAGCCTTGGTTTTCTGCGCTACGATTATCCCGAGGCGGTTTACTCGGAACTGCGTAAATTTTTCCGCGATGCGCTGCATGAGCAGCAGGATCTGAGCGTGATCGCACAGCGTCTCTCGAACCAGCTGAGCGATGACCGGAAGATTCTACTCGGCGTGCAGCTCTACGATCTCATTGCGCGCGCGGGGCTGAAGCACGATCAGGTGATTGCCTACTACTCCTTCATGTCGCAACTCGGCATGGCGGCGCAGGCAATCGACATCGTTTATCAATTGAATGCGGACGATCAGGTGGACTCGGCAGTTTACCAGGAAAACACTTCGCCGCTGGAATGTGTGAGCTTCGGCGCAACGGGGATTGCGGATGTTTCCGTGACGGAATTGACGGGCAAGGAACGTCTGCTCGCGTACCGCTACCATGATCTCATCATTCTTAAAAATCTCACGCACCACGACATCACGGTGCAGGGCCGGACGCTTCGCGAGGGGGGGCTGTGCCGGATTTATCCCACGCAGCGCATCATCATCGGCGAACAGGTTCTGACGCAGCAGGAAATTGTTTTTTATCTCAACGCGAAAAAGAACGTTTCGCTCCCGCAAATCTTCGTCGCCGTCAACGAGGACGACGAGGTGCGCCTCGAAAAAGCGCGCACGCGGGAAAGCTGTCTGGAAGTGACGTTCGGGCTGACGGTTCGCGTCATGTCATTGAAAAACGTAGATGCGGTGCTCAAAGGGGTACGCCTCACTTCCGGCACGGTCGTGAATGTCACACTGGAGGATAAGATCGTCTTTCACAATGACAGCGAACTGGAGCTTGCCGACCTGCGCCGCCGCGCACGTTTTTACGGAGGACGCTTTCACCTCACGGCTTCGAAATCCGAATACCTTGTTTCAAATAACCCCAGTCTTCTCGACGAGGGCGATATCCTTCTCTCGCCGGGATCGGGTGGCGATGTGCTGCTCAAGATTTTTTGCGATTACGAAACGAAGGAGGGGCGCGTGGAGGTCATTCAATCCGATCGACCGATCCTCGTGCGCGATATCCCGGTGCGGAACTCTGCATTGCTGAAAGACGGCGATACCATTCGACTCGATGCGGGGCAGATCCTGCGCTGTAATTTCAGCGAGCGCCTGATCGAGGAGGAGCGGAATATCATCCGCAATCTGGAAATGCGCGACGTCTCCTGCCGGTTTTCAAACGATGCGCTGGCGCTCGACGGCATTTCCTTCGCCGTGCAGCGCGGGGAGATGATCTGCGTGATGGGCGCGAGCGGTTGCGGAAAGAGCACACTTTTGCGCACGATCTCCGGCCAGTTCAAGCCTGTACAGGGCGATATCCTTCTCAATGGCCGTTCGCTTTACACCGAATACGACGCGCTGAAAAAATACATCGCATATGTGCCACAGCATGATGCGTTTGATGAAAACCTCACCATTGTTGAAAATCTCGATTTCGCCTCCGCGCTTCGCTCGCCGCATCTTTCACGTCGCGAACGGTTGCGCCGTATCGAATCAAGACTTACGGAACTCGGCCTGAGCGAACGCCGAAACAGCGTCGTGGGCAGCCCGCACAAAAAGAACCTCAGCGGTGGCGAGCGCAAGCGCCTGAATATCGGGCTGGATATGATCGGGCTTGCCGACGTCTATCTTTTCGACGAGCCGACGTCAGGACTTTCCTCGAAGGATTCCGAGCACGTGGTCGAGATCATCCGCAGTCTTGCGCACAATAAAATCGTCATCGTCACGATCCACCAGCCGAGCTCGAAGATCTTCCAGATGTTCCAGAAGGTCATCCTGCTCGACAAGGGCGGAAAGCTCGTCTTCTTCGGCACGACCGCCGAGTGCCTGAAATACTTCGCCGAGGCCGAGCATCAGCAACACTTTGGCACGGCGATGGGAACCTGCGAGGCGTGTGGAGCGTCACGACCTGAATTTATTTTCGACGTGCTCGAAACTCCGCTCCGCGACCTCAGTGGCGACATCATTTTCGAGGAAAACCAGAAGGGGCAACTCATTCCCGCGCGCCGTTATTCGCCCGATTACTGGCGGGATAAATACGAGACTTATCATTTACTCAAGGACGTGCAGCAAATGCCCGTCGCGAAGGACGCGCTGCCTCCGCCTCCCGAAGCGCAGCCCTCCGTACACACGACCTCGCCGATTCGCTGGCGCGACGAATGGTCGCAATTCTACATTCTCCTGCAGCGTTCCTTTATCAGCAAGCTGCGGAACCGCGGAAATCTCGTCATCACGCTTTTGCTCACACCCGCTCTCGCGTCGCTCATCGGCTGGGTGCTCCGGTATGCGGATAAAAACCGCGCTTACGATTTCGCCTCGGCATTTCACATCCCGCTGTATCTTTTCATGACGCTCGTCGTCGCGATGTTCTGGGGCCTGCTCAATAGCGTGGACGACATCATCGCCGACCGACCGGTACTGCTGCGCGAGCGCAACCTGAATATCCGCCTTGGCTATTACGTGACGGCAAAGGTCATCAGCATCGGTTTCTTCGCGGTCATCCAATGCGCGCTCTACGTTCTCATCGCCGATGCGATGCTTTCGATTCGCGGCATGTTCTGGGTCGTCTTCTTCGCCATGTTTCTCACCACAGTGAGCGGGATCGGGATCGGCCTGCTCATTTCCGCCCTCGCGCCGAATGGGAAGACTGCGGTGATGATTACCCCGTTTATCCTCATCCCTCAGATCATGCTCAGCGGTGCGTTGATCAAATACGAGGAGATGAATAAAAATGCCGCGGTCATTTACTCCATTACCCAGTGGTTTGAAAAACATCCCGACACCGCCGAGGCGCCACGCACAGATCTGCAAATTCCTTTTATCTGCGAGCTCATGCCAATGCGCTGGTCTTATGAGGCGCTCATCTATGCACAGGCGAAACTGAACCCCCTCACCTACCGCCAGGTGGAAATTCAGAAACAGATCGATCTCATTGCCAGGCAACCTCACCTGACCGATGCCCAGGGGGATCGGCTGGAGGACCTCAAGGAATTGCTCGCTGTCCTTTCCGGCCTCGAAGCCAAGGATGCCGATTGGGTCGACGAATACATGCGAAGAATTGACCGTGTCATCGCCGGCGGCCCGTTCCAGCACAAGCGGCTACAGTCGAAAACACGAGGCGTCACCGCCGAGCAGATTTATGTAAACCAGAAGATCACGGACATGGTCTCGAAAGCCGAAATGGAACAGTCGGACTACCGGGAACACCATGTCCTGAATGTCTTCTTTGGCCCCATCAAAAACTACTTTGGCATTCAGGCCAATGTCATCGTCTTTAATACCTGCGTCCTTGTTTTCTCCACGATGGGCATGTTTTTTATCGTTTATCTGATCCTCCGTCGGCAGGTTCGCACCCGGACGGTGTGAATTAGTTTTCAGTGTTCAGTTGGCAGTGTTCAGTATTAAGGGCTGAAAACTGCCACACGAACACTGAACGCTCCGTTTTTCTCGTTCTTGCATCCCGTGGCAAGATCATCTTGAATTCCGCGTTATGAACATACCTCTCGAAGATTCCTACCTCGATGTGCTCGGCAAGGCACAGCGCGGCCTCTCCCTTTCCACGGAAGACATTGCCGCTAAATCCGGCATCAATGCCGCGAAGGTCTCCTCTATTTTCGCCGGTGAAAAAGACGACGAAGCCATCCTGGGAATCGCGAAGGTTCTCCAGCTCGCTCCTGAGCGTGTCATCAAGCTTGCAGAAGGCGAATACAAACCCGACCACGTGACCCCTCCCGAAGGTCTGGCCTGCTTTAATACGCCCTTCGAAGACATGACGGTAAACTCCTTCCTCGCATGGGACGCCGCGACCAAGGAAGCGGTTGCCTTCGATACCGGTGCCGACGCTTCGGATATGCTCGCGCTCGTCGCTTCAAAAGGCCTGAAGCTAAAATACCTCCTGCTCACCCATTCCCACGGCGACCATATTCTCGATCTCGACCGCATCGTCGAAAAAACCCATACGGAAGCGTGGATCGGCGATCAGGAGGGATTCGAAGGGCCGAAGTTGTTTGCGGCAGGGAAGGAATTCACGGTCGGCAGCCTGCGCATCGGTTCGCGCCTAACCTTCGGCCATGCCAAGGGCGGCATTACCTATGTCGTGGAAGGTCTCTCATCGCCGCTTGCTATTGTTGGCGATGCGATTTTCGCAGGCTCCATGGGCGGCGGCGCGGTTTCCTATGCGGATGCCGTTCGCACGAACAAAAAGGAAATTTTCAGCCTGGCAGATAGCACCATTATCTGCCCTGGCCACGGTCCGATCACCACGGTCGGCGAACAAAGACAAAATAATCCTTTCTTCCCGGGTGTGTAATCGGGTTTCTTACCTCACAATATCGCACACTAAAAACCACCAATCACTTTACCTAACTATAATATGAGAAAAATCGGAGTTGTCGGAGTCGGGCGCATGGGCGCAAACATGGCGCGTCGTTTAAAAGATGAAGGTTATCCCATTACCGCCGTCTATGACGTACGGCCTGAATCCGCGGAAGCCATCGCAAAGGAACTCGGAGCCAAAGCCTGTACCACGCTCGCAGACGTCACGAAAAACAGCGAGGTCATCCTGACCGTTGTCACGGATGATGCCGCGATGAAGGGGATCTTCGCCTCATCGGGCGATTCGTTGCTCACCGGCGCGGAAGGCCGCACGTTTGTTAATTGCGCAACCCTCTCACCTGAAGTGCATATTGCCGTGGAAGCCGCCTGTGAAAAAGCCGGCGCGCACAGCCTCGAAGCCTGCATGGCATCGAGCATCACGCAAGCCCGCGAAGGCACGCTGTATCTCATGATCGGCGGCAAAAAGGAAGTCTTCGATACGGAGGAAACCCTCCTTCGCAGTCTTTCGAAAGATTTGCGTTACGTTGGCAAGACCGGCGAAGCGGCGAAGGTCAAGGCCCTCGTCAATATGGTCATGAACATCAATACAGCAGGACTCGCCGAAGGCCTCGGTCTCGGACAGTCCCTCGGACTTGACCTGAACATGCTCATGGAAATCTTCTCGCAGACCGGAGCGAACTCCCGCGTGCTCGTCACCGACGGCGCCGACATGGTTGCCCGCGAACACGATTGCTATTTCTCCGCATCGCACGCCGCGAAGGATTCCGGAATCGCGCTGGAGCTCGCCAAAAAAGCCGGTCTCCGCACCCCTCTCGCAGAAGCGACAAAAAAACAATACGACCGCATGATCGAACTCGGCATCGGTGAACTGGATAAGTCCGGCATCGCAGAGCTGACCTTCCCCGGTCGTAAGGGCGCGTAACCATTTTTAAATGGAGGGTCAACCTCCGGCTTGACCCATTATAGATTTATCGGAGCTTTCCGACGTGAAATAATAATGGGACATGCCAGAGGATGTCCCTCCATTGAAGAAGGTATGGAATTTTCTGAAGAAAGTGGCAGGAAACGTCCGTTACATTTTCCTGTCACAGAAAATTCCAATCAGTCGCTTTTGATTTTTGTAACGGTCTGTACGAAAGACCGTAAACCGATTCTTGCCGATCCTGCCATTCACGCATTACTTCGCAAGTGGTGGAGTAATGCGACCGAATGGCTTGTAGGACGCTACGTAATCACGCCGGAGCATATTCACCTCTTTTGCGCACCGAATAATCTGGAGGTTTCGTCGCTACGAAACTGGATGGCATTCTGGAAAAACGGCGTATCAAGAGAATGGCCTTCAGAAAAAGATAAGCCGATTTGGCAGCGTAGTTTCTGGGATACCCAACTTCGACAAGGAGAAAGCTATACGGAGAAATGGGAATATGTACGTAACAACCCTGTGCGCCACGGTCTCGTCACAGACACCAAGACATGGCCCTACCAGGGAGAAATGAACATTCTCCCGTGGCACGATACTTAAATGGAGGGACATCCTCCGGCATGTCCCATTTTAGATCGAATGCCTACGCCCCAAATACAAATAATGGGTCAAGCCGGAGGTTGACCCTCCATTGGTTTTTGCGCTCTATTGGTTTTTGATGAACCCTTCCGATGCGCCGCGCACACCTCTGAGTTCAGAGGTCGTCATCACCCGATGGAATGACGGGCAGTCGGAAAAACGCCCGGATCGCGTCGCCATCGAAGAGCCACTGGAAATCCGCGTCGAAGGAAAAAGCGTCGCGGTTGTCATGCGCACACCTGGTCATGATCGCGAACTCGCTGCGGGATTTCTCGTTTCCGAAGGACTGATTGCCGCACGCAACGATGTCTTTGAAATCTCCGAATGCCCGAGCGTGCAAAGTGAGGAAGCGAAGGGAAATGTGATCGATGTTCTCCTGAAAAAGCCCGATCTGAAAAAGATCGAGAGCATGACACGCCATGTCTTCACGTCCTCAAGTTGCGGTATCTGCGGCAAGGCGACGATTGAGTCGGTCATGGAAAAACATCCTGTCGTTCCAAACAAAGTGACCGTTTCGAAATCCGTGATCGCACAACTCCCGGAAAAACTCGCCGCGCAGCAAAAAGCCTTTCACGAAACCGGCGGCCTCCACGCCAGTGCCCTCTTCGATCTCGATGGAAACCTCCTCGCCGTCCGCGAAGACGTGGG
>JBDTJR010000082.1:0-12215 GCA_039935735.1 Chthoniobacterales bacterium
GTGTAGGCAATCGTCAGTTCATCAAGCGTAAGCTCACTGCTTCCGAGATAGGCATTCGCAAAATCACGGAGCGGAGAAGCGATACCGGCTTTCGTACTGACATCTTTCACGGCATCGAGTCCTGTGAGAAATCCTACCCGTACGGTCGCAGCATTTTTTCCTTTTGCGAGTGCGTCGCGCATACTGATAAGACCTTCATATTCATTATCGGCACGTTCCACTCCCCATTCCCCCAGAATACCTGTTTCCCCCCCGACCATTACCGTGCGATTATCCAGCGCGGCGTCCTGCACCATCATGCCAGGATACAAACCTTTCTCAAAAGCAGCTGCATACACAAAAGGCGTAAATGCGGTACCAATCGGCAATTTTGCCTGAAGAGCTCGATTATATTCATTCTGAAGAAAATCCCGCCCACCAACCATTGTTAAAATTCCGCCCGTGCGATTTTCCAGCGCCAACACGGCACCCTGAAGATAAGTAGGAGCAGCAATCGCAGGCGCGGCGCCGCCCTTCGCAGCTTTTTCGGCCACCTTAAAATCCTGGGTATAGGCGTCATAAGTTTGATGGGAATAACTCTCATGTTGCTCAAGCTCATGAAGTTTTAGCTTAAGCGAGACCTCTGCTGTCCTTTGCATCTGAGAATCAAGAGTCGTGTAGATGCGATATCCTCCATTCATCGCCGCATCATATCCAAGAGCCAGAATGGCCTGCTGGCGCACGTAATCAATGGCATAGGAAACTTTATTAAAAGGATTAGCAGGCTTGCGGACGATTAGAAGCTGTGACTGTGCATCCGCACACTCGGCCTTCGTGATGAAGCCGTTATCCTTCATTCTTCCAAGCACAAAATCCCGTGTTTCCTGGGCTTTTTTTGGATTATTCCATGGTGAAAAGCCATTCGGATTTTTGAGCAAACCGGCAATCATTGCACACTGACCGATACTCAGATTTTTCGCCGCGACCCCGAAATAACCGCGTGCAGCCGATTCCGCACCATAAAATCCCGAGCCGAGATAAACGCGGTTCAAATAGATTTCCATGATCTTTTGCTTGGAGAGGTGCTTCTCAATTCTCTCGGCAAGATACATTTCGATGAGCTTACGCTTGTAAGTACGCTCATGCAGATCAAAGGAATTACGGGCCACTTGCTGTGTTACGGTGCTGGCTCCCTGCTTGATACGTCCTGTGCGCCAGTTTGTTATCGCGGCACGAAAAATACCCATGTAGTCCACGCCTTTGTGGTCATAGAAACGGTTATCTTCTGCAGCAACTACCGCATTGACTAATTTTTTGGAAAACTCGGAATAAGGAAGCGGATGACGATTTTCTATGAAAATTTTTCCGATCTGCTGCTCATTTCGATCATAGATCAGCGAGGCGGACTCCATTTTTCCAATATCAGCGAGATTGAATTCCTCCGCGATCGCGCGATATTTCCGAGTGAACTGATAAACTACGAGCATGCCTATCAAGGCAATGACGATTAAAGCCGCAGGTACAAGAACCCACCAACGCAGGAGAATGAATCTTTTCCGGCGTTCAGGTTTTTCCCAACTGTAATACCTTTTAGCGATAACGAGTTACATCCCACAGAATGGCGGGTTTCGCAAATCTGAAATTTACCGGCGGAGGGGATCGAACCCACACGATGTTGCCATCACTGGATTTTGAGTCCAGCGCGTCTGCCAATTCCGCCACGCCGGCTGAAAGCGGGCTTACCATTCCTTAAATCGATATTTCACGCAAATGAAAAGTCACCGAATGTAGCCCGAAAAATCAGGGAGAAGGCCTTTTGGAGTGTCCAAAATCTCTTTTAACACAATCGCCTGACGCAGATTTGATCTGGAAGAAAGAGCTTTATAGAGGCCTATATGCTTATCGGTATGATCGGTGGGGTGTCTGGTAATCAGGTACTCCTTTTGAGGTGCTTTAACAATGTTTACCCCAGGAATCGGGCTGAGGACTTTCTTCAAAACTACTGGATTGATCGCTAATTCCTTCTTCTTAGAAATCGTCGGAGAAGGTCTGAAATCTGTAGGGAGACCGAGGGCCTCACGCATCCGATGATCCATTGGTATTTCCATACGCTTGATCTGAAAAGGATTGCGCTCAACGGGAACATTTCTTGTCGATTTTTTGGATTGGCTACTTAGAAATTTAAAAAAAGCGATGCCGCCAAGAATCAAAATAACGAGAAGATGCTCCATAGCTAACTCCTACTTATGCTCCTGAGAGGATTTTTCCGGACCTGCGATGGATTCCCGCATGGCCGTATCAGACTGAATATTTTTCATGCGAAGATAATCGAGCACGCCCAGATTACCGCTGCGAAATGCCTCTGCCATGGCGAGAGGAACCTGCGCTTCAGCCTCTACGACTTTAGCGCGCATCTCTTGAGTACGAGCGCGCATTTCCTGTTCGGATGCTACTGCTGCCGCTCTGCGCATTTCCGCCTTCGCCTGAGCCACTACCTTGTCAGCTTCAGCTTGCTCTGCCTGTAACTTTGCACCGACATTTTCACCGATATCGATATCGGCAATATCCACCGAAAGAATTTCAAACGCGGTGCCACTATCTAGACCTTTTTGAAGCACCACTTTCGAAATACGATCAGGATTTTCGAGAACATCTTTATACGAAACAGCCGAGCCGATTGAAGTCACGATCCCCTCACCGACACGCGCAATGATTGTTTCTTCCGTCGCACCACCGACAAACCGATCCAGATTCGATCTTACGGTAACACGTGCGCGCACTTTTACGCCGATACCATCGCGTGCCACGGCATCGATGGTAATCCTGCCCGTATTGGGATTTGGGCAATCAATGACTTTCGGGTTGATACTTGTGCGAACGGCTTCCAGAACCGTTTTTGTCGTTCCTTTAATCGCGAGATCAATGGCGCAGGCACGGTTAAAATCGAGAACAATGCCAGCTTTATCTGCCGCGACTAATGCAAGCACGACCTGGTCAACATTTCCACCAGCAAGGTAATGCGCTTCGAGAAGGTCTGAGGACACGGGAATACCGGCTTTTACGGCTGTAACCCGGCTATCTACAATAAGACCAACGGGAACACGGCGAAGCCGCATTCCAATGAGTTTTATATAGGAAACCGGCGCATCGGCGATTTTAGCGCGCAGCCAGATCCAGAAGAAATTGAAAAAAATTACGCCTATAATAAAGACGACAACTACGAAGGCGAATAAGAGGAAGGAAAAGAGGTAACCTATCATGATTAAGTATTATAAAGGAACTAATTTAGAAATCAAAGCTAGAGATGATTAGTTCTCGCCATCGATGGTTCTTTCGCCCGTCAAAAACTCCTGAACTGTACCACCGACCTTCAATGTAGTATGCTTGATGCTATCCCCGGTGCGCTCCGTGACACTCTTCACTTTTCCAAAAAGGCCACCCTCCGATTTCCAGCTATCATAGGAGGAACTCTCCTCCTCTTCATGAGATGACGCCACCGGGTGGTAGTCGGCATCAATTATCAGTGGCTTTACAATGCTGCCATTCGCAGCAGAAATCTCCATTTTGCCCACCATAGCTCCCATTTTATCGTAAAGCTGAACTTTCCAGACCGCGGTATGCGCAGCTGGATCCGCTTTCAGCATATAATCGAGGCGATGAAAACCAACCTTGCTTTTTACCGCCTGGCTTTCGGCAATATGAAAAACCTTATCGGAATCCACATTCAAAGCAGTGGAACTAATGGCGGGCATATCTCCAACACCCGCAAACCCACGAAGCGGAGTGCGCTCGGAAGAAAGCTCTCCGCCATCGACCACGATTTCTCTTACGCCTCCACGTGCCGAAGCGTCATTAAAAAGCGCCTTCCATTTTGTCGGCTGGGGATCCCCTCCCTCGCCTTCAAGTTCAACGAGGTTTTTTAACATATCCTCCCCTTTGGCATTTTTAATGACTTTCAATGCCTGATAGGCAGTGTCATCACCATAAACCAAAGCCACCGAGAGTAACCACAGCACGCATATCAAGGCGCCATTTCGTTTCATAATTAGATTATGAAATAAGCCTGATCAGATTTCCACTGGTATTTTAGACCTTTTTTGCAGAAAGATGGCGTTGCCCCTTATCATGAGTGAAGACGTTTCATCCTTAAAAAAATCCCTCTCCATTTACAAGGGGCTTGTGGAAGTGAGCAGTCTGATCAATTCCATTACGGAATTTGATAAGCTCCTCAGGGCCATATTGAATATCGCCAAGCAGGTAATGCAGTCCGAGGTGGCCTCCTTATTTCTGGTCGATGCATCGGGAAATCTGGAGCTTATCATCGCATCCTCCCACGAGGATGTATTCATAGAACCTCGCATTACGGTTCCGAAGGGTCGAGGCATTGCCGGATGGGTACAGGAGCATGGAGAAAGTGCGCTTATTCCGGATGCTTATAAAGATCCCCGTTTTTATGCCGCGGCCGATAAAAACACAGGATTTCATACTCGCTCGGTCCTTTGCACTCCGCTTTTTCGCGGGAAGGACGTCATCGGTGTTCTCCAAGTTCTCAATCCGATGTCCAAGGATGCTTTTGAAAAAGAAGATCTCGATGGCTTTGTGGCCTACTCCAACTTGATTTCCACGGCCATTGAGAAAATTCGTGCCATCGAACGTCTTGTCGCTCAGGAACGTGTAGAGCGGGATCTAAGCATCGCTGCGGAAATTCAGCGTGAACTCCTCTCCCGCTCACTTCCTGAAAACCTGGAGCATGCGGAATTCGCCGCCTACAATCAGGCTGCGCAAAATGTCGGCGGTGACTTTTACGATGTTTTCCAAAAAAATTCCGATACGATTTATTTCGCTATCGGTGATGTTTCCGGAAAGGGAATTTCCGCCTCTCTGCTGATGGCGCAAACCCTGAGCGCGCTTCAATTTGTTTTTCGCAGCGCGGCCTCGCCCGCCGAAGCACTTGAACAGCTTAACAACACTCTTCATGGGAAAATTGTCCGTGGGATGTTTGTCACCGTAATGATAGGTAGATTCACCCCTTCGAAGAATCATCTTGAGATCGCCTCCGCCGGTCACTGCCAGCCAATACTGGCTTCGGAAAACGGAGAAGCAAAAATGCTCGAGGTTGCTTCGGGGATGCCGCTGGGAATTCTCTCCGAAAGTGCTTACGCACAAACGGAGATATCCCTGGAACACGGAGACTACCTCGTTCTTTATACGGATGGCCTATCGGAATCGCGTCCAGCGCAAAGTGAAGAGTATTTGGGTGATCATCTAATCGAAAAAACGAAGGGGCGATGGAAAAGCTCACAGGAAATAGTCGATACTTTAGTCACAGAAGAAAAAACCCACCGACAAGGCGGTCCACAACGTGATGATCTCACCATTCTCGTGGGAGGACATCGTAAAATAGTGCGACAAAAACGCATGAAGTTTACCAGTGATCCCGACCAACTGGGAGATATCCGTCTGATGGTGCGCAACTTTATTGAAGAGACCGGCATTCCAGAAATGGAGCGCGAACTCATCATCCTCGCTGTAGATGAAGCATGCACCAATGTTATCCGCCATGCTTATGAAAGCCAACCCGGACTCCCCATCGATCTTGAAATGACAGAGGATTCAAATCGATTAATAATCCGTTTGAGGGATCGAGGAAAATCCTGTGATCCGAAAACCATACGCAGCCGTGGTCTTGAGGAGATTCGTCCCGGAGGAGTAGGGGTACACATCATCAAAAAAGCCTTCGATACAGTGGAATATATTCCCCATACAAAAGGCATGGAGTTGCTGCTGATTAAAAAAATCGTTTGATCAGGAAAGATTCAGGATCAAGGCTTTGATTTCGGTCATCTCCTCCATCGCATACTTCACGCCCTCACGACCAAATCCGGATTGCTTCACACCGCCATAGGGCATGCGGTCAACACGATAGGACGGATAGTCATTGATAATGACACATCCCACGTCGAGAACCTGAAAAGCCCTCCATGCTTTCTTGATATCATTTGTGAAGACGCCGCAGTTGATTCCAAACTGGGAGTCATTTGCAATGGTGAGCGCGTTATCAAAGTCGGTATAAGACTCTACGGTTGCCACGGGTCCAAAAGCCTCTTTGCAACTAAGAGAAAGATCATGCCGCACATTTTCGACCAATGTCGGCTCGATCATATTTTCAGCAATACGTTTGCCGCCGCAAAGGATCCGCGCTCCCTGATCCACTGCCTCATTGATCCATGAAAGCACCTTTTCGGCAGCTTCCGCGGTAATGAGAGGTCCACACACCGTTTTTTCATCACGAGGATTTCCCGTTTTAAAATCCGTCGCCATGTGATGCAGCATCCGCCTATCAAACTCCGCACGAATCGACTCGTGCACAAGAATGCGTTGCACTGAAATACACACCTGCCCCGCATAACCAAAACATCCCGCTGCAAGTCGAGGCACCGCGAAATCCAGATCCGTCTCGGGTTCCAAAATGCAGGCAGCATTTCCACCCAGTTCCAATGAGACACGTTTATTGGAACCTTTTTGCTTAAGACTCCAACCCACCTCCGGGCTTCCCGTGAAAGAAATCATTTTTATCCGGTCATCCAACGCCATCTTCTCCGCCAATGCGGGAACGCAGGGCAATACTTGAAACATTCCCGCAGGGATTCCGATGGCATCGATAATCTCCGCGATAAGAAGACTGGAGCATGGCGTTTGTGTGGCTGGTCTTACGATGACAGGACATCCCACTGCCAGAGCAGGGGCAATTTTATGAGCGCCAAGATTAAGCGGCCAGTTATAGGGAGTGATCGCAAGAACCGGCCCTACGGGAAATCGCGCCGTCAGACATTGTCTCCCCTCGCCTGACTTAATGACGTCCAAAGGGTACCACTCCTGCTCAATACTCGAGACAAGCTTTGCTGCCAGATCAAAGGTATTAACCGCACGCTCCGCTTCCGTTCGTGCGATGGCGATGGGTTTACCTGCTTCTTCGCAAATCGTCTGCGCAAATTCCTCCAACCGTTCCTGAATGCCGTTGCGGATCGCTTCGAGCCATGCCGAGCGCTCGTGAGTTTTGTGCGATAAACGTGCAGCAGTGGCAGCAGATGCCAGGCATTTCTCCACCTGAGCAGGGCCTGCCAGCTGAACTGCGGCAAAAGGCTTCTGGTCGTAGGGACTCAGAATCGTCTTTTCCGTATCGCCTTCCAGCCACTGCCCATCAACATAGAGGTTCCAATGCCGCATATTACCACCTCAATATAGGGTATTTATGTCAGTAGCCAATCCGCGAAAGCGGAAATTCGACATTTTTTCACTTGCTCTCAATTGAGGGTTGAAATCCTTCTATTATTAGTATATCTAATAATGTATAGAAAATGAGTATCGCCCCCGCATCTTCAAAATCCTCGATAGGAGGCTCATTGCCCCTACTACGCTGGTTGGCATCCTCCATTGGTAAAAAGATAATTGTCGCCCTGACAGGCATTCTTCTTGTGGGATATGTCGTCCTGCATCTCATTGGCAACCTGAGTATCTTCCTCGGCCAGAATGCCATTAATACTTATGCGTTGGGACTGCACTCTCTCGGCCCTCTTCTTTGGATAGCCAGAATCATTCTCCTCATTGCCTTTGTCGCCCATATTTACACCACGATCCGGCTCACCATAGAGAATCGCGCCTCACGGCCTCAAAAATACGCCGTAAAGACGAATGTCCAGACGAATATTTTCGCACGTACGATGGCGATTTCCGGCATCATCGTTTTGGCGTTTGTAATTTTCCACCTCGCTCAATTTACCCTGGAAATGGTTCATCCCGAATATCGTGGAATCCACGATAGCCTCGGACGGCATGATGTTTACTCCATGGTCATCCTCGGATTTCAAAATTTCTGGGTCAGCCTTTTTTACATTATTGCGATTGGACTCCTTACCTTTCACTTGAGCCACGGCATCGGTAGCCTTTTTCAAACGCTTGGTATTACAAATAGAAAGCTTCAGCCCATCTTTACGCAGGGCGGACGTATTTTGGCGCTTCTGATTTTTCTGGGTTATGCATCCATTCCGATCGCGGTGTTTACTAAATCCATAAAACTTCCGCGTGAAGTCCTTCACCAAATTTCCCGGTCATGACACTCGACTCAAAAATTCCCGCCGGGCCACTTGAGCAGAAATGGACTTCGTTCAAGAACACCGCCAAATTGATCAATCCGGCGAACAAGCGGAAATTTGAACTCATCGTTGTTGGAAGCGGGCTCGCTGGATCCTCTGCAGCATCGACGCTCGCAGCACAGGGATTCAACATTAAATGCTTCTGCTATCAGGACAGCCCTCGCCGTGCTCACAGTATCGCCGCGCAAGGTGGTATTAATGCCGCCAAAAATTACCAGAATGACGGGGACAGCACGTATCGCCTGTTTTACGACACGATTAAAGGCGGTGATTTCCGTTCACGCGAAGCGAACGTCTATCGTCTCGCTGAGGTCAGCGCATCGATCATTGATGAGTGCGCCGCTCAAGGCGTGCCTTTCGCCCGCGAATACGGCGGACAGCTAGCAAACCGCTCCTTCGGTGGAGCGCAGGTATCGCGAACTTTTTACGCACGCGGACAGACAGGACAACAGCTTCTGATCGGCGCCTACTCCGCCCTGAGCGCGCAGATCGCACGGAAACAGGTCAAAATGTTTCCACGCACGGAAATGCTCGACCTTGTTCTTGTGGACGGACACGCGAAGGGCATCGTCGTTCGCGACATGGTGACTGGCGAAATCTCCACACATTCCGCAGATGCCGTTTTGCTCTGTACGGGTGGTTATGGAAACGCCTTCTACCTTTCCACGAATGCTCGGGGCTGCAATGTTACGGCAACCTATCGCGCGCACCGCCGCGGCGCACTTTTTGCAAATCCCTGCTACACTCAGATTCATCCTACCTGCATTCCTGTCAGTGGCGATTATCAGTCGAAGCTCACATTGATGTCGGAATCTCTTCGTAACGACGGACGCGTCTGGGTGCCGAAGCGCAAGGAAGATTGCTCGAAAGCCCCACATGAAGTTGCTGAGGAAGATCGCGATTATTATCTGGAGCGGAAATACCTGAGTTACGGAAATCTTGCGCCTCGTGATATCGCCTCACGGGCAGCAAAGCAGGTTTGCGATGAAGGCCGTGGCGTGGGACCAGGTGGACGCGGCGTTTATCTTGATTTTGCGGAAGCCATCAAACGGCACGGGCAACATACCGTCGAGGAACGTTATGGAAATCTTTTCGAGATGTATTCGAACATCACGGGTGAAAATGCCTATGAACGGCCGATGCGGATTTATCCCGCCGTTCACTATACGATGGGCGGCCTTTGGGTGGACTACCACCTCATGAGCAATCTTCCGGGCTTGTTTGTGCTTGGTGAGGCAAACTTCTCAGACCACGGTGCAAACCGCCTTGGTGCCAGCGCCCTCATGCAGGGACTCGCGGACGGATATTTTGTTATCCCCTATACTATCGGTGAATATTTATCCACGCAGTTTGGCAAAAAGAGCGCGGCCGAAGCGCCGGAATTTGCCGAGGCAAAAGACAAAGTCAAAAAGCAGGTTCAGCAATTGATCGACATCAAAGGACTGCGCTCGCCGGATTCCTTCCATCGCGAAATTGGACTTCTGCTCTGGAACTATTGCGGAATGGACCGTACCTCGGCCGGACTGAAAGAAGCACTCGAAAAGATTCCCACCATTCGTCAGGATTTTTGGAAGAATGTGCGCGTGATGGGGCGCAACGAATCGCTCAATCAATCTCTGGAACATGCGGGACGCGTAGCGGACTATATCGATTTTGCCGAGTTGATGTGCATGGATGCACTTCAGCGCAACGAATCCTGTGGCGGCCATTTTCGTTCGGAATATCAGACCGATGAAGGCGAAGCACTGCGAAACGACGACGAGTATATGTATGTCAGCGCATGGAAACATGAAGGCGAAGGCAATCTGCCTACACTCGTAAAAGAATCTTTGAATTACGAATTCGTTAAACCTGCAACCCGGAGTTACAAATAAGGCTTCTCATGAATTTTCACCTGAAAGTCTGGAGACAGGATAGTCCGAATGACGCGGGCAGTTTCAAATCCTACGAAGCCGTCAATATTCCTGCCGAGGCCTCTTTCCTGGAAATGCTGGATATCGTCAATGAAGGCCTTGTCAATACATCCATTGAGCCCATCGAATTTGACAGTGACTGCCGCGAAGGAATCTGCGGTATGTGCAGCCTGACGATCAATGGCATTCCTCACGGTCCCGGCCGTGGCACGACATGCCAGCTTTACATGCGGAAATTCCGTGATGGAGACAGCATCACCATCGAACCTTTCCGCGTGGGTGCTTTCCCGATGGTAAAGGATCTTGCCACAGATCGCGGTGCATTTGATCGGATTATTGTCGCCGGTGGTTTTATCACAGAGCGTGCAGGATCGGCTCCTGATGCCAATGCGATGCTGATTCCAAAAGGAATTGCAGACGAGGCCATGGATGCCGCTGCTTGTATCGGCTGTGGAGCCTGCGCGGCGGCTTGTCCGAACAGCTCCGCGATGCTCTTCGTAAGCGCAAAGGTTGGGCATCTTGGATTATTGCCACAGGGCAAGCCTGAACAAAAACGACGCGTCGTAAGCATGGTGAATCAAATGGACAGCGAAGGCTTTGGCAATTGCTCGAATTTCTACGAATGCGAAGCCGTTTGCCCTGCTGGTATTCCTGTTTCATTTATTGCTCGAATGAATCGCCAATACACGGCAGCTTCATTCGAAAAAAGCGCAGGTATCACCGAGTAAGTTTTACAGGAGGCAGGTAGATTCCCTCTGGGCTTTCTTTCCACCAATCTCCGGTAGCCGCGCGCTCTTCGTAGTTCGTAAAGCGATAGCTTCCCACTTGCGCCCGTAAATACTTCGGCGGCTTTTCCGCAAAGGGATTCTTTTCCAGTAAGGCAACTACCGGTGGAGAATTATGAAGAAGCTGTATTAGAAAATGCCTTACCCATGGGTTCTCCTGTTCGGAACTTAACGCCGCAAACCACATTTGCCAATCCAACCTCGGCATGTAAAAGAAAGCAAAAGGTGGAGGACGATTCAAAGGTCCGGGCTTAAAAGGGAATACATAGGGTTTCCAATTTATCCGATCGTTGCTTCCCTCGATTGTAATTTCATTACGCTCCGTGGTCATCACGGCAAACAAGCCGTAGGAATTTGCCAAATGAAACGGCAGCGTCCATTGATAAAAAGATATCGCTGCATCCGGAAAAGGCATGCGCACGCGAAATGCCGTACTAAAAGGAAGCAACGATAGAAGAAATAAAATACACCCAGCAGCTATCGCGCACCATTTAAGAAAAGCGGAATAGGTTTGTTTGACCGCCTCTTTCTTTATACGCAGCCAGCTGGAAAGTCGTCGATCATCAACAAGTAGAATACAAAGAGCAATGCTGAGGAGATTAAAAAAGCCGTAGTTCCCCGTAAGAGAAATCATAAGCTGTAAGCCAACCAGACTGAAGAAGGCGAGGAGACGCAATCGGCGCCCCCCAAAGATCAGGAACGGCGCACCCAGTTCGATGACAAACATGACTACTACACTGATTTTTTGACAAACAGCGGGCAATTGCTGCACGTACCAGGAAATGGGATTGGGGAGTGGCTGTGTAAAATAGTGAAAGTGCAGAGCGGCAAGAGAGGACCACGTCACATCGCCGCTACTGAGCTTAACAAGACCCGAAGCAAACATCAGACGAAACAAAAGCCAAATCAGCAAAAAGCGCGCGCCGCGTGGAGGATTCACCATTTGTGTCCCCTGCCACCATCCGCGCGGCACAAAAAATAAACTGAGAAATCCGGCTTCGAGAAGCAGCACATCCCACTGGAAACTCATGAAAATCTGGCCTGCAGAAATAATGGAAAGATAAATGATCCAGCATCCGAAAAGCGCCCAGCGCTGGGCAAAAGTAAAAATCAACGCCAGTGAGCAGAGAATGCCAACGCCCAGCAAAGCCATGAGAAATTGATCGGTGGGATGAAGCCACAAAAGCGAAGGAAAGAAGCCATAGCCAGCTCCGTGCAGTTGGCTACTGACTGCTTTAAAGAATAAACCAAAGGGAAGAATTCCCTCATGGCCAATCAAGCCGGGTAATTGCTTCCAGAGTGAAGCAAAGGCAATCAGAAAAGTCGCGCCGAGAAGACGAAGGAAAATCCATGCAGAAATGGCGAATTGTGGCTTCCTCAAATCC
>JBDTJR010000083.1:0-8937 GCA_039935735.1 Chthoniobacterales bacterium
GTAAGTGATCTATTTTTTGTGGTAGATAATTCTATCCTTTTTTATGAAAAAACTCTTTATCATCTGCGCTACTGTCTTAGCTGTTTGCGCTACCTCGGCAATGGCAGCGTCTGTTAAACTGCCGGCAGCCACCATCGCGGCAATTAAAAAAGCAGGAACCGATAAGGCTGCACTGGCCGCTATTACAGCCAAAGCTATTAAAGCTGCCCCTGCAAATAAACGTGCAGCTGTTGCTGCGGCGATCATCGCAGCTCTTACTCCGGAAGCTGCCAAAGATCCCGCTGTTCTCGTCGCAATCACGGAGGCTGCGGTAAACGCTGCTAAAACCGCTGCTGCTGCCAATGGAGCTGGTGCCGCAGGACAAACGGCCGCAGCTACAGAGGTAGCGGAGGCCATTTTAAAAGCCGCTGATCCTCAATTTGCCGCCCAAATCCGAGAGGCAGCGGTTCAGTCGGGTGCCTCCGAACCGCAGCTTGTAGCTGTCGCTACCTCAGAAGGCGTTGGATCTAATGGAGTTACCACTGCTGGCCAATCGGTTAATGGAGTTACCACTGCTGGCCAATCGGTTGGTGGTGGTGGCGGTTCTAAACCTACTCCAAGCCCGACACCGACTTCTTTATAAATTTTGTTAAGGCACTAATAAAAAGCCTCTACGGTGAAAGCTGTAGAGGTTTTTTGTTGCCCTGATTCTTTTTAAGAAGCAGATTCCTGGGCGATTTGCTCCCAAAGAGCCTTCTGTTCTGGAGTGATCTTTTCGGGAAGCATGACACTTAGCGTGGCGTAGTAATCTCCACGGGTACCGCCCTTCTCGGGAAGTCCTCGATTAGAGAGGCGAAACTTTTTCCCATTTTGCGAACCGGCTGGAATGCGCAGACGGGCGCGGCCATCCAGCGTAGGCACCTCGATCTCCGCACCGAGTACCGCCTTTGCGACGGGAATCTCCATATCGTAATAGAGATCGCTGCCCTCGACATGGAAGTCGGGATGTTTTTGAAATTTGACACGAAGATACAAGTCGCCCGCCTTGCCGCCTTTGCTACCTACACCGCCCTGACCAGCAAGGCGTATGCGTTGTCCTTCCCGGACACCCTTGGGAATTTTAACGGTGTAAGTCTCGACCTTATTCGAATTGGAGCGCCGGAAAGAAACCTGACGCGTAGAGCCATTGAGCCCTTCTTCCAGAGTGACCATGATATCCGCTTCGACATCCTGCCCATTGCTGGGCCCCTGTTGAAAACCTTCAAATCCCCCACCACCGCCGCGCATTCCACCACCGGCACGGCGTGATCCGAAAAGCTGCTCGAAGAAATCACTGAAGCCCGTGCCGCCAAAATGGAATTCCTCGCCGGGATCAAACCCCTGGCCTCCCCTGCCCTGCGTATATTGCTGGTCCCAGCCCGTAGGTGGCTGAGCGCCGCCCTGTTGCCAGTTCGCGCCGTAGGAGTCGTATTTTTTACGTTTTTCGGGATCGCCGAGCACTTCATAAGCCTCATTGATCTCCTTGAATTTTTCCTCTGCGGCCTTTTTATCCTTGGCCGTATCGGGATGAAACTTACGGGCAAGCTTTCGAAATGCGCTTTTCATTTCGTCAGCCGTAGCCGTCTTGGAAACACCAAGCGTTTCGTAATAATCGCGAAATTGGACTGCCATGATTCGCGCAAAAACTATCCTGAAAGTGTTTTGAACTCAACCCTCTGCGTAGAAAAATTTTGACCCGTGCACAGAAACGCCATGTGATTCCACTCTCGGGCATTGATGTTTCTGCGCAAAGCAGGCTAAATTGGACGTTTTATGCTGGATATTCGATTGATTCGGGAAAAGTCGGAAGAGGTTAAAGCGCGGCTCGCAACACGCGGGGGCGATTTTTCTGCGGCTATTGATGAAGTGCTGGCATGCGATATTGAACGACGCCAGGCAGAGACACGGCTTCAGCAACTCCAGTCCGACCGTAAGCGTCTCAGCAAGGATATCGGGATGCTGCGTGCGAAAGGTGAGGACAGCGCCGCCGTCGAAGCGCAGGTAAAGGCCTTTGCCGATGAAATGGATGCGCTTCAGCAACGCGCCACGAAGCTCGATGAGGAGCAACGTGAAAAATTGCTATTCATTCCAAATCTCCCGCAGGCAGAAGTTCCTATCGGTAAAACTCCGGAAGAAAATCCGGTGATCCGCGTGGTTTTCGACAAACCTGCGGAGCGCGATTTTCAGGAAGATCATGTCGTGATTGCGGAACGACTCCGGCTTTTCGATCTCGAACGCGCGGCGAAAATCAGCGGCAGTGGTTTTGTATGCTACACCGGCAAGGGCGCAAAGCTGGAGCGGGCATTGATTAATTTCCTTCTCGATCTTCATACGGAGCAACATGGGTATGAGGAAATCAATCCTCCATTTCTCATTCGCAGAGAAGCGATGGTCGGCACCGGACAGTTGCCAAAATTTGAGGAAGATATGTACGCGTCGCCGACGGATGATTTATTTCTCGCACCCACTGCGGAAGTGCCCGTGACGAATTTGCTGCGCGAGGAAATTTTGCCTCTGGATGAGCTTCCTAAAAAATTCGCGGCCTACACACCTTGTTTCCGCCGCGAGGCAGGATCGACCGGACGCGATAATCGCGGGATCATCCGCATGCATCAATTTGACAAAGTGGAACTAGTCAAGGTATGCACACCGGAAGATTCGCGTGCGGAACTGGAAACTTTAACGAAAAATGCGGAGGAAGTGCTTCGTTTGCTCGGTCTCCACTATCGCGTCATCGAACTTTGCACGGGCGATATGGGTTTCGGCTCCGCGAAGACCTACGATATCGAAGTCTGGTCGCCGGGACAAAAGGCGTATCTTGAAGTTTCGAGTTGTTCGAATTATGAGGATTTCCAGTCGCGCCGGATGAATCTTCGCTTCAAAGGCGAGGACGGGAAAAATCGTTTCTGCCATACGCTGAATGGATCAGGCACCGCACTCGCAAGACTTTACGTGGCACTCATTGAAACCGGATTGCAAAAGGACGGTTCCGTGGCGCTTCCCGAGTGCCTGCACTCCTATTTTGGCGCAAAATCCATTGAGTGATTTTCTTAAAAAACTTGGCGTCTCGCTGGAAAGGCACGCCCCTTCTCCTCGCCGAAAATATCTGATCGGTGTATCCGGAGGAAAAGACTCCGTGGCTTTGCTGCATGGTCTTTTGAATCTGGGATACCGGAATCTCGTTGTCTGCCACTTCAATCATGGCCTGCGAGGACAAGCATCAAAGACGGATGCAAATTTCGTATCGCGCATGGCAAAGAAGCATGCGCTTCACTTCGAAAGCGACAAAGGTTTGACCGTCACGTATGCCAAAAAGCATAAACTCTCCATCGAACTCGCAGCACGAGAATTACGCCATGCCTTTTTCGCACGCTGCGCGAAAAAATACGGCACGCGGAAAATTTTCCTCGCGCACCATGCCGACGATCAGACGGAAACCTGTCTTTTCAATTATTTGAGAGGAAGCGGGATGGCCGGGATGGGTGGAATGCGCCCGAAAAGTAAGCTTTCGTGTGGCCGTGTGGAACTGGAAATTCTGCGTCCGATGCTTGCCGTTTCACGCAAGGATATTGAAAAGTTTGCAAAAGAAAACGATCTGACGCATCGCGAAGATGCCAGCAATACGGATTTAAAATATACGCGGAATCGAATCCGTCATCGTGTGCTTACTTACCTGGAGAAAGCACTTGGTAGGGATGTAAGGAAGAGCATTCTACGCACTGCCGAGATTCTTTCTGCTGAAGAAGAATGGATGAATGAAGAGGCATCGCGCTTTCTTCTCAGCAGACAATTATCCGTAAAAACATTGCGAGAGTTACCGTTGGCTCTATGCCGTCGTGTGATCCGACGCTGGCTCATACAGGAAGACGTTCCCGAACCCGATTATGCGGATGTGGCCGAAGCTATTCGATTGATCGAGCCTGATGCGAAGATTGCAAAAACGAATCTGCCTGAGGGAATTCATCTCCGCCGTCGTGAAGGCGTTCTGTTTCTGGAGTTTCCTCGAAAATCATGAAGTCCCTGGAAACGGCATGGAAAGCAGCACGGCGGAATTTTGTACCGGCTATTTTTTTACAAACCCTGATGATTGCATTGCTGATCGCGTATTTTTTCCACTCACCGACCCAGCATGTTCTTAATATCCTTGGAGAGTGGAAGCAAAGCTTCGGATATGGATTCAGCTTTGTCACCGGTGCCGCAGCAGGCGGAGTATTGCCCGAAATAATTCAGGTTTTATTTTTTCAGAAAGGAAAAATCCTGAAACGCAACTTCATCCATCTTCTCTTTGGCGTAATCTACTGGGGCTGTATGGGAATGATCGTTGATTTATTTTATCGCAATCAGGCTTTGTGGTTTGGAAATACAGCAGATCTGAAGACCATCGCGTTAAAAGTATGCGTGGATATGTTTATTTACAGCGCATTTTTTGCCTGCCCGGTGGGAGTGGTTCTTTATCGCTGGCGTGACCGTCACTTTCATTTTTCCGCATTTCGCGAAATGCTGCATCCCAGCTTTATCCGAAAAAATATTTTTCCTACTCTGGTGGCAAACTGGGTGGTGTGGATACCCATTGTCTGCGTGATTTATGCGATGCCGAGCGCATTGCAATTACCTGTTTGCATGATCGCGGAAGCCTTCTGGGTATTGATGTTTGCCACCATGAGCGAGTTGCACAGCCATCGCGACATCTCGCCCATCCACTCGTTATAAACCTTGCGCGGCGGAATAAAGTTCCAGCGTTTTTTGCCGCGCTTCGGCGTGATCCACAATGGGGAGCGGATAGTTCCGCGAAAGACGCTCTTTTGGAGGTCGCATTAATTTTTCCGGAGCGATGTCGCGCAGTTCGGGCAGCCAGCGCTTGATGTAATCCGCCTTCGGGTCATAGGACTTTGTTTGTGTCCATGGATTCTGAATTCGAAAATAGGGTGCGGCATCCGCTCCCGTTCCCGCACTCCACTGCCAGCCTCCGTTGTTACTGGCAATCTCTCCATCCACCAGCATTTGCATAAAATACTGCTCACCCAGGCGCCAATCGAGGTGCAGATCTTTTGTCAGAAACATCGCGACAATCATCCGTGCGCGATTGTGCATATAGCCGGTCTCATGCAGTTGACGCATAGCCGCATCGACAATCGGAAACCCGGTTTCCACATTCTTCCAGCACGTGAAGTTTTCCGACTTACCCGGCCACTTCATGCCGCGAAACTTCGGGTTGAACTCATGCTTCAGGACTTCTGGATAATGCCAGAGAATCTGCATGTAAAACTCCCTCCAGATAAGCTCGGAAATATATTTCTGAATCGAATCGCGCGAGCCTGCTGGTGCGCTTTCCGCGTGTTTTTTACACTGCGTAAAGACTTCCCTGATCGAGAGCAGACCAAAACGCAGATCCTGTGAAATCCGCGAAGCGTCGCGATCCGGAGTATTCCGCGAAACCGCGTACTCGGAAATACGCTTTTTAAGAAACTCACTAAGCCGTTTGCGCGCCGCGCGTTCGCCGGGTTCGGGAAGCAACGCTCCAGAAGGTGATAAATTCCAATCGCCTAAAGTGGGCAGTGGAAGGTTTTGGATTTTGCCAGAAACGGAAAAGGATTTCGAAATCCCTTTAGGAGAAATTTTCGGCAAACGTCCCCATGCATTGGCATAAGGCGTAAAGACACGGTAGGAACCTCCAGACCCTGTCAATACTTCATCTCGCTCATGAATCGCGGCATCTTTGAATTCGAATACCGTCACTCCGATACTTTTCGCCAGCGCATGGATCTTCTTTTCCATGGCGCGGCCAAAGGGATCGGGATCACGATTAAAAAAGAGAGCCTCGGCCCGTGTCTCGCGAAGGAGCTTTTCAAGCTCGGTACCCGCATCTCCTCGCCGGACAATCAATTTACCGCCAAATTCCTCGATATTTTTTGCCAGTGAAAGCAGCGAGCCGCATAGAAACTCCTGACGTCGGGCACCGGTCCAGCTGTGGTGATCCTTCCATTCACTTTGGATAAAGACGGGAATGACGCACTCCGCTTTTTCCATCGCTTCACGGAGGGCGGTATTATCGGTAAGCCGCAAATCGCGCCTAAACCAATGGATTACCTTTTTCACAGGGGTCATTTAGGCAGGAAATGCACAAATGCACGAGCCTAAGTGGGAACTCGGCTAGACATACCGGGGCGATCCCATTAAAAATATCGCATTGAAGACACCGGACTCCATTGTGATTATCGCAGGAAGCGGGCGCTATCCGCTTTTGCTCGCGCAATGTGCGCGTGCGGCAGGAGTGAAGAAAATATACGCTGCGGCTTTTGAAAGAGAAACGGATCGCGAAATCGAAAAGCTGGCGGACAGCGTGACATGGATGCGCGTGGGTCAAATGGGCAAACTGCTGACCTGCCTCAAAGACAGCGGTGCAAAGCATACCGTCATGGCCGGGCAGATCGCGCCCAATAATCTTTTCGATCTGCGTCCTGATCTGAAGGCTCTGATGATGCTGGCCAAAATCCCAAAACGCAATGCGGAGTCCCTTTTCGGTGCCATTGCCAAAGCCATCGAGGAAATCGGCCTGGAAGTATTACCAGCGACGACTTTTCTGGACGAGCATGTCGCGAGCGAAGGTCCCATCGCGGGGCCGAAATTGAAACCCCGCGAGCTGGAGGATATTCAATACGGACATTCCATTGCAAAGGAAGTCAGCCGTCTGGATATCGGGCAAACGGTGGTCGTCAAAAATGGAACAGTTCTCGCCGTCGAAGCCTTTGAGGGAACGAATGAAGCCATCCTACGCGGCGGCGCTTTGGGGCGTGGCGGTGCGACGATGGTAAAAGTTTCCAAACCGAATCAGGATCTTCGTTTCGACGTGCCTGTCATCGGCCCGGCCACTCTCAAGAAAGCAGCGGAAGCCAAACTGCGAACCATCGCAGTGGAGGCAGGAAAAACCATTATCCTCGACCGGGAGGAAACTGCGGCAATGGCCGTAAAATCCGGCATCACTATTTTTGGAGTAAAATCATGAGTGAACAATTACGTGTCGGAGTAGTAGGCGTCGGACATATCGGATCTTTTCATGCGAGGATTTATTCCGAGCTTGAGAGCTGTATCCTTGCTTCGGTTTTTGACGACAATCCGAACTCGGCGGTGTATGCAGCGCGGAAATTTAATACCAAGGCGACAACCTCGCTTGAGGAGTTTGCCAGTGCAGTGGATGCCGCAACGATTTCTACGCCGACGTCTACGCATTATGTCATCGGCAAGTTTCTTTTAGAGCGCGGGAAGCATCTCTTAATCGAAAAGCCGATTACCGATACCACCGCGCAGGCGCTGGAACTCGCCGATCTCGCTCATAGCAAAGGCTGTATTCTTCAAGTCGGCCATGTGGAACGCTTCAATCCGGTACTCGATGCACTGGAGGAACGCCTAACGCAGCCGCGCTTTCTGGAGGCGACCCGACTTTCTCCATACCCGAACCGCAGCACTGACATTGGTGTGGTGCTCGACCTGATGATTCACGATTTGGAAATCATCCTGCATCTCGTGCGGTCTCCTATCAAAAGTATTGATGCGGTGGGAATCCCCGTCTTGAGCAAGGGCGAAGACATTGCGAATGTGCGGATTCGTTTTGAAAATGGATGCGTTGCGAATATCACCGCCAGCCGGATCAGTACCGAGAAAGTGCGTAAAATCCGCGTCTTCCAGGAAAATGCTTATCTCTCACTCGACTACCAGAAGCAGGCCGCGAAGATGTATCGCCTGACGGAAGACAAAAAAATCGTGAAGGAGAAGGTGCGAATTCGGAAAGACGAACCGTTGAAACGCGAACTCGCCGCCTTCATTCAATGTGCGAAAGATGGCGTAAGGCCAAAAGTTTCCGGCCATGAAGCCGCAGCGGCTCTTGAAGCGGCGCTGGAAATCACGCGCCAAATCGAAGCGGCAGATCCCCGCAAGCAGCAGACACAATGAGCAAAAAAATCTGGATCATCGCCGGAGAGGCTAGTGGAGACACTCATGCCGCAGCCCTTATGCGGGCAATTCTCGCGAGTGATGCCAGTGTGACTTTTTACGGCGTCGGCGGCCCGAAGATGAAAGCGATCGCCGGGGAACATCTGGAAGACTGGGCGCACGAAGCGGGCGTGCTGGGCTTGTGGGATGTTTTAAAAAAATACGGTTACTTCCATGAGCGCTTTCATCGAATGCTGGGTGAAATTGCGACTCTGAAACCGGACGCCGTGTTGTTTATCGATTATCCGGGCTTCAATTTACGAATGGCGAAGGCAATTCGTAAACAAGGACTGCCGGTGAAACTTCTTTACTACATAAGCCCTCAGGTCTGGGCATGGAATCGTAGCCGCATCCCAAAAATGGCGCGAATTCTGGATCGGATGTTTTGTATTTTCCCGTTTGAGAAAGCGCTTTATGAAAGGTCCGGTTTGCCAACGGAATTTGTAGGCCATCCATTGCTGGAACATCTGGCGAGTGAACGTACAGACACCCCACGTGATCCGAATCTTTTGGGTATCTTTCCCGGAAGCCGTGAACGCGAGGTTCGTAAAATATTCCCTACGATGCTTGCCGCAGCAGACATTGTAAAAAAGCGGCGACCGGAAACACAGATCGAAGCTTCGGCCGCTTCAAGTCTTCTTGAAAAGCACATGCGCCAAATGTCGCAGGAAGCCGGGATATCCTGTGCAATTACGACAGGACACTCCCATGAATTGATGCAACGCGCAGCAGCCGGCCTCGTCTGCTCCGGCACAGCCACTTTGGAGGCCGCGTTTTTCCGCCTGCCTTATGCTCTGGTTTACAATGTAGCCTGGCTTACCTACTTCGTGGGCCGTTATCTGGTAACCGTGAAATTTCTCGGCATTGTCAATATTCTCGCCGGACGTGAACTCATTCGCGAATTCATCCAGGAAAATGCAAAGCCTGATGATA
>JBDTJR010000084.1:0-3776 GCA_039935735.1 Chthoniobacterales bacterium
ATTCACTGTAGAAAATTTTATCGGGGCGCATTTGCATTAAACCATGAAACGTAATCGTTGACGCCATTTTCAAAGTTCACTTTGGGAGAAAACCCGAGTGCAGATAATTTGGAAATATCGGCGCGCCAGTTCTGCGGATCTCCCTGCGAGGATATGCCGTCGAAAGCAAGCTGCGTTTTTTCTCCAAAAGCATTGATCAGTAGTTCGGAAAGCGTCCGAATCGCCGTTTCATTTCCCGATGCGACATTGTAGATGTCCGCATTAAAGCGTCCTTTTTCAGCAATGAGAAAAATCGCATCGGCCACATCTTTGGCATGAACGAAATCGCGCGTTTCGGTGCCGCTGCCTTTGAGAGAAAGCTTTTCCGGCTGTGCGCTCAGGCGCGAGGACAAATCCCACAGAACCTGTTTACGTAGCCCGCTTCCGTACGCGGAAAAAATGCGCGCGCAGGCAGTCTGCACGCCATATAGCTGCGAGTATTCCTGGCAGAGTAGCTCGGACATCCTTTTGTGGAATCCATAGGCCGAGATGGGATGGACCTCATCGCTTTCTACGATTGGAAGCTTGGCGGGATTTCCGTAAATCGCAGCGCTGGATAAAAAAATCACTCGAGATTTTGGAGACGTAACCCGAACGCTTTCAAGGACACTGGCGAGAAGCGCTGGCCCCGCCAGGAAATCCACATTGGGGTTTTGCATGGAAAAAGGAACGGAGGCTCCACCGGCGGCATGGATGATGAGGTCTGGTTGTTCTGTTTTGAGAACAGACTTAAAATCCACACTTTCCAGGTCCATGACAAGTGCGCCGGAGGTCGAAGACTGTCGGTCGATGCGAAAAACTTCCCGGCCCGAATTTTCAAAAACCTGTGCGATATGGCTTCCCAGAAATCCGGTGGCACCGGTAACGAGGACCGATCCTGATGGGTTTTTTGTGCTCATCTTAAAAATTAATTATCACACCATGACGTCTTCGACGTTCCACTTGGTGTTGTCGCGACTTCTGCGGATGACCTTGGCGGGGTGTAGAAGCCCGAGTGAGTTTGCCATGGGTTGCAGGCCGGTAGGCAGTCGATCGCGTAATGCATTTTCCACCGGTGTAGGGACAGAAGCGTAACTACCTCCGTGCTGACGCCAGGAATTTTCCGCCTGCTTTTGGTATTCCTTAAGCAACTGGCTGGTTTTTTGTTCGCCATGCATACGGAATCCGGCGAGTGAAGTAGCGATGCCGTAGAGCGGTGTTTCTTTTGAAAATCGCATCCACAGATCAAAATCTCCTGCGTCTGAAAAATTGGCATCAAATGCGGCGCCGCATTTTTCCCAGAGGCTGCGTCTCCAGAAAGTGGATTCCTGCTGGATCATGCCGCCAAAAAATCCGCGCGAACCCGGTAGATAATATCCGCGCAAAAACCCTTCCTTCGAAAATCCTTTTTGCTCACGACAGGATACCGCCCTCCCTGCCGCATCCCATCGCAGAGGGAATAATGTCGTGAGCCATTGCACTTCGGGAACGTTCGCGAAAATTTCTCCAACAATGGAGAGCGTCCATGGAGTGTGTAGATCATCGGAGTTTAACCAACCCATAATCGGCGCGTCCGTCTTCGCAAAACCAGAGCTGATTGCCTGATATTGTCCGCCGTCCGGCCCAAATGAAACGTGATGGAAGCGATTACGGTACCGCTCAATGATCTCTGCCGATCCGTCTGTCGAGCCACCATCCATGACAACGTATTGCAGAGGAGAGTAATCCTGCGAAAGCACCGATTGAAGGGCGGCCTCCAAATAAGTCGCTTGATTATACGATGGGGTCACCATCGCGATGGGAAGTTGAGATGCCATTTCGCTTTAGGAAGCCAACAATTCGGGAGCCTGCTCGATACGTGATGCACCCGCGGAAATATGTGTCTCGGGTTCGCGAACTTTCGCAATCATAAATACTTTCGTCCGCTTGATTCCGTGGTCGATCAGAATCTTTGGTTTGCCCTCGGTATTTTCTGCGAAGTAGGAAAACTCCAGATCGAATCCCGCAAGATCAAATGCTCTCACCAGCGCAGGATACGAAAGCCAGAAGGTGGCATGCGATGCGACGGAGCCGCTCGTCGCCTTCATATCCCGCGATGCTGGAAATATATTCAGTCGCCCTTCGAAAGGGACACCGTCGAGGATTACCGTGCGCTGCCGCCATTGCAGATTTTCGCGGTACTTTTTTCCGGTGAAAGGAAAATTTATAAACGACGGCGCGACATGGGTTTCCAACGCAACATACCGGCAAATGTTTCGAATTCGCTTGAGCAGATTGAAAGGGTTCTGCATGTGGTAAAGCAAACCGGAGCACAGGCAGAGATCGAAATGGCCAAGATCCAACTCGTCGATTTCGCGCACGTCGGCTTTTTGGAAGGTGACCGTTTGGAAGCCCAGCTTCTCCCGCTCCTGGTTCGCTTCTTCGAGGAAGCTGTCGCGAATTTCGATGCCCAATACAGGAGCATTTGTGCACTCGTGAATGTCGAAGCTGTTGTAACCCTCCTTCGATCCGAGATCGATGGTGGAAAAGCCTTTGATGTCCAACAGGCTCGTGATGGAGAGTGCTCGTGTGGAGCGGCCGCCTTTGCCACCCGGTCCGCCTTCGTGAATAATTGCCATAAGTTATATTGACTGTGTTAGTGAGAAACCGGGTCGCTTAACTGAAAAGTTGCCATGGCATTTTTTGCCACCTCGGCTTGTCGATCAAATTGATGAAGGAGCGCATAGGGAGTGCCATTTCGATCCACGAGTTTGCCATTGGCATCGCGTTGAAAGACTTCGTTTTTCGGCATCAGCCCCATGGTCAAAATTTCCGCATCGCGGTTTGGAAGAAATGTCACATTTTTCGTCCGACCGGTATGCACGAGATAATTATAAATTCCCTGATCCACTCCCATGCGCGTGACGCTCTGCGCATCACGCAGAGCAAGTAGCATATCGTCGAGATACCCGAGAACCGTTGCGCAGTCGCCAAGGATCGTGCCTGCGCATGCGATAGTTTTGCCTGTTACTTCGTTCAATATTGTTTCGCCATAAAGTTCCCGCAGCCATCGTGAATTGTTTGGACACTTTTCAAGAGTGGGATTCGGCTCTTCGAGAAAAACACGGAGTTCGCCTTTGGAAACGCGCTGAAAGGGATTTCCCTGAAAGTAGACATCGCGGAGATCCGTCAGAAAAACATACTCATATTTTCCGGCAGATGTCTGGAGAAAGCGCCGGTAGAGTAAATTGCGCAGAAGCATGAGATTTGCGACCGGTATGCAAAAATACTGAATAAGGTCGCAGTTCTGCATGCGCTCGATGAGAAGTCTTACCAGCGGCCAGAAACGCGCGAGTGGATTGCGCAATTTATAGCAGCGGCGATAAGGATAGAAAAATTTCTTCACGATAACGCCGTCGTTTTTCAACTTCGCTATCGTTCTCGCGTCTGTGTTGGAGACAAAGATGACAAGATCGCCATCGAATCCCGTTTTCTTCAACGAACGGAGAAAGAGCGACAACTGCTCGTACTTATAGCCGAACGATGTCGTGAGAATGAGATTCTTCATTTGAAGGCTCCGCTGATACCTTTTAGATGTTGCTCGCTGTGCTCGGGTGGAATATCCATGCCGCCGCTCTCCAACATATAGTCCAGAACTCTCGCAAGTTTTGCGGGCGTGATGGTGGTATCGAAATCCGTGGAAACATTTTCTCCGAAGCTGTACCAAAACTCATGTCCGGCGAGCGTGGATTGGCGAAGCGTGGCGGCGTCCCACCAGT
>JBDTJR010000085.1:0-16543 GCA_039935735.1 Chthoniobacterales bacterium
TCGGAGGAAAAAAGCGATCTTACGGTCATCGGAGACTCCGTGAATCTTGCATCCCGCATTGAAAGTCTTACGAAATTTTATCATGTTCCGATTCTCGTCGGGGAATCCGTTGAGAAGATTGCAAGCGATGTGATTCCACTTCGCTATGTGGATCGCATCGCGGTGACGGGAAGAACCACGGAGTTGGATATTTTCACGCCGCTTCTCAATGAAAAGCATGAATTTTTTACCCCTGCGTGGGTTGAGGATTATAAAGCCGGAGTGAAGCTTTTCCGCGCTCGCGACTTTTCGAATGCCGTGAAGGCTTTCGAAAAATGTGCGGCTATCGACCCGAACGATTATCTCGTTCAGCGTTATCTGGAAATGTGTGCGGAATTCACAGCGCATCCGCTTGCTGCGGATGCGCCATTGAATTTAAGGCCGTTCCTTGCGGCGAAGTAGCTTACGCTACCCACTGCACTTTTCCGGTGGCGAGATGATACACGCCGCCGACGATCTTTACTTTTCCGTCCTTTACAAACTTGCTGATAATCGGCGAAGCATTGCGAAGTTTTTGGACGTTCAGGACAACATTTTCCTGAGTCGCATTTTCCAAAAGGTTGCCGGGCATTTTCTGAGCTTTTAAGACCGCTGGTTTAAGAGCTTTGACCAACTCAGGAATGTGGCCGGGGAAGGTCGCGCCTTTTGTGACAGCATCGATCGTGGAATCTACAGCTCCGCAGCTTTCATGGCCGAGCACGACAATCAAGGGAACATTCAGCACGGCAACTCCGAATTCAAAACTTGCGAGTCCTTCTTTATCCAGGAAATTTCCCGCGAGGCGGACGACAAAGAGATCTCCGCGACCTGTATCGAAAGCATATTCCGGTGCGACACGGGAATCGGCGCAGCTTAATACTCCGGCAAAAGGATTTTGTCCCTTAACAAGAGCGGGTCTTTCAGAAATGAAATCCTGAGGTTTTGCCTGGCCGTTTATATAACGGGCATTGCCCTTTACCAGACGGTTAATAGCCTGGTCGGGAGTCAGGACGTTCTGTGGCTTGGGGACAAAGGCTGTTTTTCCATAAGCGGAGGAAAGTCCCGCGAGTGCAGCACCGGCAATCGCGGCGGTGGTGAGGGAGGTGAGTTTGAGGAAGTTACGCCGGGAAAGTCCGGTCTGTTCGGAGGAATGGTGTTGATCGCACATAGTGATAAGTAATTGGGTTAAAATTTAATGCGGAGGAGGATGCATTGTCTAGTTCGATATTACGACTTTTTAGAGGAAAGGGCAGAAATACCTTTTTTGATAATGTCCCGATAGAGCAGGGCAGAGGGGCGCAGTTCGCGTTCAAAGGTTTTGGGATTCAGCTTACTCAGCCCAAAACAAGCCTTATAGCCGTAATGCCACTCATAATTATCCGCGAGCGACCACACGAAGTAGCCGCGCACATCGTAACCTTCATCCATCGCTTTTTTCATCACTCTGAGATGATCCTGCATATAGCGAACCCGCTTCGTATCATGCGTGGTGGCGATGCCGTTTTCTGTGATCATCATTGGCCTCTTGTAGCGATTCGCGACAAATTTGATCTGCTGGTAAAGCCCGTCGGGATCGATTCGCCATCCCATGACGCTGTAGTTTGGCCCGCGATGGGTGCCGATCGTAAAATAGCTTAATGGACTGACGACTTGGGAATAATAATAATTAATTCCGAGCAGATCGCAGACATCTGCGACGCCATCCATGTGCGCGTAGTCTGTTTTTTCCAGTTCGCGATAAAGCACGTGCGCAACATCCAGTTCGCCATCCTTCCACCACGGTAGCGCGTGCACGCCGACGATCAGGGCATCCTTGCGAATGCTTTTAACGATCTTTGCGGCGTCGCGGAAATGGGCGATGCATTCTGCCAGCGCTTTTTTGTAGGTATGAAACTCAAGATGCTTCGCTGGCGGCCACATCGCGGCGAGGTAGGCGGTGGCGAGTTGGCCATTCGGCTCGTTTTGAGGTGCATAGGCCTGCACATGCGGCGCGAGAGCGGTGACGATTTTTTTTACAAAGGCCTGCCAGCGCTTCCGTGCGTCGGGATGCAGCCAGTTTGAGAGATTCGGGCGCTTTTCGTCATAGAGCCACGATGGAAAAGTAAAGTGCCAGAGGCAGACGATGGGCTCGATTCCTGCCGCTTTTAGTGCTTTCGCAGCGAGCGCATACCGCGCAATGACGGCCTCATTATAAACTCCCGGTCTTGGCTCGACTCGCGCCCATTCCACGCTGAAGCGGTAATGGCTCACGCCAATCGTGGTGAGTGCTTTCAGGGCTTTTTCGGGATGGGACCATCCATAGAGGGCATTTCCTTTTGGTGGCGCTTTACCGTGCTTGATAAGCGCGACATCCCAGTCTGTTTCAAAGTAGTCGGGACTTCCCGGCGTCACTGCGGGATCTTCGCATTGATAGCTGCTCGTGGAGACTCCCCACGCAAAGGTGTTCTTTTCAAACATCGCAGGTTCTGGGTTCCCGCGAGTCTGTCAAAGCACAGGGACTATCAAAAGACAATTTATTGGCCGGTTTAGATAAACAAACAGGCCTGTACTCCGGGGCCATGAACGCCTTCGATGAGGATTCCTTCGACGTCCGCGGTCTTCGATGGTCCGGTTGCCCAAATTGTATTCGGATCTTTTCCAAGAGCGGAAATCGCGTCACCGATTGTCTCATGAATAAGCTTCGGAGAAATGATCGCCACATGCACCCAGGGAGCAAGGGCACCCAGTCGCGTGCAGGTTGTTTCATCATTCAGGATGATCGTTCCTGTTTCGGCTATAGCACCCGCTGCCCGTGTGATTCCAAATGCGCAGACGTCAATCCGAGATCGATCGAAGGTGGTCGTCAGTTCGATTTCCGGAGCGAGCGCAGAGTGAAAAATGTCTAAAAGCGCAGGATCACAAAAACCGACGCGGAAGTTTTCCTTAAGCAGATATTCTTTCAGCTTCGAGACGGTGTCAAAAAATATGCCATGCGCGGTTTCGAAATTTTTACGAAAGTTCTCCAGTGGGTTTTCCTCCTGTAGATGGGGGGCGGAGCGAGCGACATCATTCGGATAATCCGGGTACGGTGTCTTTTCCGGTAGAAGACTGGTGGATTTACGCACCCGCTCAAGGATCGCTTTACGTGTATCGGAGGAGGAATCAGTCATTGGATTTCCCCTTCCGTGCTTTCATCCATTTTCGGAATTCTCCACCGCGCCATTCCGGCAACGTGCGGCGATCCGTCCAGCTTTTCAAACCCGGCAGCGGCAAATGATGCAGGGGCAGCAGGTTAAGCAGTTGGGTGGAAAGCATCGCCATTCTCCAGACGAAAGGACGTGTGGCGAGAAGCGCCCATCCTCCCAGCGGAGGCGTGCCGGGTGAGGGCAGGCGCTCTTCTTTTGCGCGATTGCGAAGTCGCAAAAGCAAATCGGGGATTGGAATATCGACGGGACAAACTTCATTGCATGCGCCGCAAAGCGAAGAAGCTTTCGGTAGATCCGCCAGCGCTGCAAAGTGACTTCCGGCCAATGCGGGAGATAACACCGCACCCAGTGGGCCGGGATAAACACTGCGATACGCATGCCCCGAAGCTTGTCGATATACAGGACATACATTCAGGCACGCACCGCAGCGGATACAGCGCAGAATTTCCCGGCAATCCGATTCCAAAACTTCGGTCCGTCCGTTATCGAGAAAAATGACATGCATTTCCTGCGGGCCATCGGGTTGTGTCGCGCCTTTGGGGCCGCCGATAAATTCGGTGTAAACCGTGAGTTGCTGGCCGGTAGCAGAACGTGCGAGAAGATTCAGAAAGACCGTGAGATCTCGATCCTTCGGCACGACCTTCTCAATACCAACGAGGGCAATATGCATCGAACCTCCCGCGAGACAAAATCGCGCATTTCCTTCATTCGTCACGAGGACGATTTTGCCGGATTCTGCGGAGAGAAAATTTGCGCCGGTGATTGCGACATCCGCATCCAAATATTTTTGGCGCATGAAAATTCGCGCGGCCTTTGTGATCGATTCGGGATCATCATTCGGTAGAGGAATGCCAAACTTTTCGAAACTCCGCGCAATCTGTTTGCGATTTTTATGAATGATCGGAGTTACGATGTGACTGGGGTGGTCATTATCAATCTGTACGATGAATTCACCGAGATCGGTCTCGAAGGATTCCACTCCATTTTTCTCCAGAAAC
This sequence comes from Chthoniobacterales bacterium, assembly GCA_039935735.1. GTDB lineage: Bacteria > Verrucomicrobiota > Verrucomicrobiia > Chthoniobacterales > JBDTJR01 > JBDTJR01. The sequence goes on from JBDTJR010000085.1 coordinate 4,202, forward strand.
GGGCCGAGATGAATTTCCTCCGTCGCCATGCTCTTGGTTTTCACCACGCGCGTTGCATTGCGTTTGTGAAGAAGTTCAAGAATCAGTTTTTGCGCATGTTCGGCATCCGCTGCGAAATGCACCTGCGCGCCATTCGCCTTGAGAGCGGACTCCGCTTTCTCGATATAGGTATCCAGATGATCCAGTGTGTGCTGCTTGATCTGCCCCGCAAGGCGTCGCAACGCATTCGGATCTTCGAAATCTTTCCACAACGCATCTTTGCGCTGAGCCGTACGCTTGACGCTGCTATCGCGCACTGAAGTGTGCACTTCGTGCGAGAGATGCGCCGCAAATTGATCGATGGGCTGGGTTTTCATGGCAGCAAATGCGCGGAAGCCAGGGCATCGCGAAGAATTTGAATCACATGGCGGACACGAAGTTGACGACCCTCTTTTTCCGCAAGCCCACGAAGATGCATCATGCAACTCATATCTCCGGAAACCAGCCAATCGGGGTTTGCTTCAAGGACATGCTCAATTTTCAAGTCTCCCATGGCGGTGGAAATATTCGGAAAGCTGACGGAGAATGTTCCTCCGAAGCCGCAGCACTGCTCACTCTCACCGATGGGTGATACTTTCAATCCTGCAATACTTCCCAGAAGCGTGCGGATCGCTTCTCCGCTTTTTGTCCCACGGCTGTGACAGGATTCATGAAAAACGACCCGTTCATTCAGCGTGCCCGGCCACTCCTTCACGCCGAGGCCATTCACGATGAAGTCGATGATCTCCCACGTGCGATTTGCCAGGGCGTCGACTTTCTTTGCATCGGAGCATTTTTCAAATTCCAGCGGTGCACCGTGAAACAACATCGCCGCGCACGAGCCCGAAGGAACGATCACCGGCTCGGCACCCGAAAAAACGCGCTCCGTGTGCCTTACGACCTTGCGAGAGGAATCCCAGTCGCCGCTATTAAACGCCGGTTGCCCGCAACAGGTCTGCCCTTCGGGAAAAAGCACTTCGCACCCGAGATATTCCAGAACCTCCACGGAAGCCTTCGCCACATCATCAAAAAACGCATCGCAAAGACAGGTTGCCATCATCATCACCCGTTTACCGGTGGGACGATTTTGCGCAGTCAATAATCCGGAGTTGGACATAAGGTATTCGTATTAGAGAAAACGTAAGAAGGTTTTATCTATATACCAGTCCTGCAATGTCCCCCAAGGGAAAAACTTTCAGAATTTTCTATCCGCTTCCGGCTTTAATCTCGGGTTGAGGGTAATTTCTTTTGTCGATTTTCCTCGCAAGGAGATAGCTCTGAATACAGGCGGCTACGACACAGACTACCATTATGGTAGTGCTCCAGCGCGAGTAAGTGGTCAGCAGTTTTCCCGAAAGAAAAACTCCAGTGATTCCCCAGACAAGAAGCGGGAGGGACCATCCCAAAAATGCTTTTCCTCCGGCTTTATTGATTTCATACCAGTTCTTCTCCGATTTAAAGGATTGAGAAAACCGTATCCCATAGAAATTGTTCATTGGGATTTTTTGTATAATCAGCGGAATGCTGATGCCAATAAGCAGGACCGCAATACCAATATTTTTTAAGATCAGGGATTTCATTCTCTTATCGAGGCTTGATGAAATATCCCGAAGAACGCCAGGTGCCATCTACCTCTTTTTCAAAGGTCACGGTTTCCCGTGCGTAATTCAGATTTTCAAAGGAGCTGTCAAATTGAGTGATGACAAAGTCTCCTTTAAGCGATCCAGTTGGTAACGGGACCTCTGACTGGTAACTTTGAGTCTCAACTTTACGGGAAAGGCATTTTCCGAGTGGTTTTCTTACGCTGGTGAGTGCTTGCACCCATTTTTCTTCGGTGATCGCCCTCTTAAAAAGCTGGGAAGCATCTTTATAGCTTTGTGCATAGCTGCCATGGTCTATCCCTTGAAGCCAAGGCAATGTAGCGGCAAGAGCTTCTTTTTTCAGATCCGATTCCGAAGTCTCTGCTCCTCTGATTTGTAAAAAGGCAACAGTCAACAAGAGGATGGAAACTACAATGTTGAGGGCACGGTTATTTTGTTTGCAGAGATGGTGCATAGAATGGGGGGGTAGTGCGTAATTTCAGCACAAAAAATCCAATTCCTCAATCAGCGATGCACTCAAAGGCCGCGTAAAACTTGTCATCTGTGACAAAGAGCACGTTGGCTTCCTTAAATCCGTTTTCGAGCGCCATCTCCGTATAGACCTCGATGGGCTCGGGGTAATCATTCTCGGAAACATGGGCCCAGATTTTTTGAAGTTCATCAGGTGTCATCTTGTCCCATTTGGAAAAGGTTTCATCCCACCAGCGCTTCATAAAGACGTCGCGCGCCTCGCCGGATCGGCAAATAGGCTCATAAAACAAATACTTCCCGCCGGATGGAAGGATGCGGCGCATTTTGGCGTAGAAGCGGCGCTTTTCCTCGCGCTGCAAGTGGTGGAAGGAGAGGCCGATAAAAGCGATATCGTATTGGGATCTCGTTTCGGTTACGTATTCAAAAAAATTCGCCTGGGTAAATTTTTTCGGACAATCCAGTGCGGCGAGATTTTTTTCCGCATAACCGAGTGCAATGGAAGAGAGATCAACCGCTTCATAACTTTTTATGGGGCTCCCAGCCAGCACACGCGATGTGCCCTCCGCATCTCCAGCGCCGAGATCGATGAAGGAAAAGGGTTTTGTGATTTTGGATATTACCTTTCCGATGGCCTCGGCGGTTTCGCGGTGATGCAGATAATTGAGATCCACGACCTTTCGATAAATATGCCATTGGTCGAAAAAATTACGCACGCCTTCCGCGTCCTGTTGCGAGTGATCGAGCGGTGTGGAGTTTGACATGGCGGTATTGAAGCGAATTTTAAAAGGAAGGCTAGGAGCTTTTCACGCGTTCGCCGCGTTTAACCATGAAGTCGATGACCTGGGCATCGTCGCCATTGGCTTCTTCCACGCGCTTAAGAAAATCGGAGAGATGAATATGGAATTGACGACAAAATCCCCGATCTCCGCCGCAGCCGTACATAAGGTCGTCGTCCATTTGCCCGCGAAGCTTGCGTTTCGCCTTTTCAATAAGACGTGGCAGCCAGCGAATTCCGCGCACTTCCTCGGATTTCGGCGGCAGGGTGGAAGAGGGCAGGGATTTCTCCCATCGGCCATTTTGGATTTCGAGAAAATAGCTCCGGCGCTGCGCCGCCAACAGAAGTGCGGTACCGGGGTCGGGCTCTCCGCCTCTGGCATAATCCTCTACAAAATCAAAGAACTCCCGTGGACGGCACCCGATCAGGGCCAGCCACTTGATTTCTTCAGTAATTAATACGGTTTCTGGTGCCTTAGCTCCTTCACGATAACGCTTTACTGCGTTTTCGTAGATCTTCAAAAACTCGGCGCTCCACTCGTAATCATTCATTGGCGACAGGATATTTCAGCGCTGCCAATCTGCAAAGGGTTTCTCTTATGAAAAGAGCGTAAAATGGCTTCCTCAGCTTTTTAGGGCGGATAGCCCAAGAAAAGGGTTGATTTTCTTTCGAAGGAAGTCCAATTTCCTCCCCCTTATGAGTCAACACCGCAGTTTAAAGGGCAAAGGGTCGATTACGGCAAAGCGCAATGTCCTCAAGCGTTTTGAACGCGTGGAATTGATGAAAAAACGCGGCCAGTTCAAAGCTGGAGGCAGCGTCATCGGTTTGCCAAAGACAAAGCCCGAGGAATAAAATCCTCTTTCCGCCATGCGGCTGAACCGTTTTCTGGCATCCGCAGGCTTGGGATCGCGTCGTTCCTGTGAGGAACTTATTCGTAACGGCTACGTCACGATTGACGGACATCTTTGCACCAAGCTCGCCACGGAAGTGGAAGAGAATAATGAAGTCCGCGTTCGCGGCAAAGTTGTTCAGACGAAACCGCTGACGTATCTTCTTCTCTACAAGCCTACGGGATTTGTCTGCACGCGCAACGATCCGCATGCCGATCGCACCATTTACGATCTTCTTCCCGAGCATTTTCACGACCTTGCCCATGTGGGCCGCCTGGATAAAGACAGCGCCGGATTACTCCTTCTTACAAACAACGGGGAATTGACCCTCGCGATGACGCATCCTTCCCACCAGGTGGATAAGGAGTACGAAGTATTGCTCGATAAGCCGTTTGATAAACTTCTCGTCGCTAAACTGATTCGAGGATTTCAAATCGAAGGCGGCTGGGGAAAAATGGAGTCCGTCCACCATCTCGCACCGGCGAAATTGAAAGTGGTGCTGCGTCAGGGAATCAACAGGCAGATTCGCAAAATGTTTTATCGCCTCGGATACGAAGTAAAGAAGCTGGTGCGCATCCGCATCGGCCCACTGCGTATCGAAACGATGAGGCCGGGGCAGTGGACGCTTCTTACAAAGGCTGAGGTCGTTCCTCTCCAGAAGACGAAGCCCGTGACCCGCTCCGGGAAGCCGGTCAGGAAATCTCCGCCAAAATCTTCTGCAAAGCCTCGCGGGGATCGGCGGCCGCGGTAATCGGGCGCCCGATCACCAGCCAGTCAGCCCCAGCTTTTACCGCTTCGCGCGGCGTCATGATACGTTTTTGATCATTTGCCTCTGCCCATGTAGGCCGAACGCCGGGTGTGACAATTTTCAGGTGGCTCGCATGATGCTCTCTAATTTTGGTAATTTCTTGTGGGCTTGCCACCACACCGCCGATTCCCGCATTCGCGGCCAGAGCTGCGAGGCGCAGGACTTGAGAGGCGGCTGTATCGGGAACTCCCGTGGCGTGAAGTGTGGCGTCGTTGCTGCTCGTAAGCACGGTCACGCCGAGAATCAATAGATTGCTGCCTTTAGCTTCCGCAGCCGCAGCCTCCAGCATTTCCGGCCCTCCGGAGGTATGCACGGTGGTCATGTCTACTTCCAGATCACGGATTACCTTGATGGCATGACGTACGGTGTTCGGGATGTCATGAAGTTTAAGATCCAGAAAGACTCCAAGGTTCCGTTGCTGGAGCTTTTTAATGAAAGCGGCTCCCTCCCTGGTATAAAGTTGGAGCCCTACCTTACAGAGAATGGGCATTCCCTCCAGTGAAGTCAGCAGGCTTTCGGCCTCTGTTGTAGAGTCGAAATCCAGCGCGACGATGATTTTTGCTTTCGTGTTCATTCTAATTTCCACACCATCCTCCACGAATGAAACGGCCCGCGCCCGCGAAGATCAATCTTTCTCTTAAAATTTCCGGCCTTCGGCCTGATGGGTTTCACGAAATCGAGACCCTCATGGCTCCCATTTCGCTATGCGATGAAGTAACGGTCGATCTTTCCGAATCCCCCGGTATTACGCTGAGTTGCAGCGATTCCACGCTGCCCTGCGATGCGTCGAATCTCGGATGGAAGGCCGCCGAAGCATTTTTTGAAACGATCGGGCGACGGGAATCGATTTTCATTCATATCGAAAAAAAAATCCCTAGTGGTGCAGGGCTTGGTGGCGGAAGCAGTGATGCGGCGACCGTCATTCTGCTTCTGAATGATTTATTGAAAACAAAACTTCCGTTCGAAGCGCTTGAAAAAATCGCCGCAAGGACGGGATCGGACACCGCATTTTTTATTCGTGGAAAAGCCGCGATATGCCGTGGACGAGGCGAGATCATCGAACCGTACCTAAAAAATATCGACCTCCCGCTTTTGCTTATCAAGCCGCCTTTTGGCGTTGAAACAGCATGGGCCTATAAAAAATGGAAGGAAGCGTACAGTGGGAAAATTTCTGAACGGCAGGAAGTGAGCGAAGTCATTTTTGAAAATGATCTTGAGCGACCTGTCCTTGGAAAGCATCTTTTCCTCGCAGCACTTAAGCAATGGCTGCTGGAACAGTCTGAGGTCGATGTCGCGTTGCTATCCGGCTCCGGTTCGGTGGTCTACGCCGTGATATCGGACCCTGCGGCAGGAGCGGCGCTTTCCCAAAAAGTGAAAGCAGAATTTGGGGATACCATGTGGATTTGCGAGACACGAGCCCTCTCGCAGACGACGGGTTAATAATTTCCTGTGGCCGCTTTGTGGAGTTGCTTTTGCAGGCGATTAATCGTACCGACATCGGAAATTTTTCCGCCCTGTTTCTCCGTCACATAAAAAGTATCCATGGCGATATCTTTTTCCGTGACGATGCGTGAAAATTCGATCTCGATTCCCGAGTCGTTAAGACACCGCAGCAAATCGTAGAGCAAACCCAGTCGATCCGGTGTCTGGATATCGATAATTGTATAGACAGGATGCGATTCATTTTCGATGACGATTCGTATGGGGATTTCGACTTCCTCGGAGAGGCGGTAGGACTGAATCAAGCTCGGTTTGTGAAGGAGTGGGCGAAAATCGAATGACTCATGTAGAAGAGATTCCGAAAGTGTGGCTTCCATGCGCGCAATCTTCCGTTTTGAGGTGATAGGCGCATGATCCCTATCACAAACACGGAAAATATCGATCGCCAGATTGTCCTCTCTCGTAAAGGCGTCCGCCCCGAGAATGTTTATCTCTGCGGAAAGAAAGGCCCCGGCGATGCGAGTCAGTAGACCGGCTCGATCCCAGCCGCAGATGCAAACTTCGCTGTGCCCCTTATCGGTATGTGAGGTCCAGTTGATATAGGGCGCAAGTGCGGGGCCTTGATTGTTCAGCATCCATTGGAAAAATTGCCGGAAATCCTTGATATGACTGGCGATTTGTTCCGGTTGGAACGTCGAAAAATAACGTTCCGGCATGAATTGAAAATGTGCGTCGACTTCTTCGCTGTAGTCGGAGGTAAAAAGCTTTTCCACTTCGCCGCGTATCGACAACCGGTCGCGTTTCTGCTGCTCGAAGTACTCCGGCCCCGACTCCAGATAGAGGCATGTTTCACGGTAAAGCTGCCAGACAAGATTTTCCTTCCAGTCCGACCAGTTCTGATCCGTTGTCCCCATGCCATCAGCCAGCGTAAGCAGCATGAGCGAATTAAGATTAGCGCGCGTTTTTACAATATTTGCGAACTGGAGGATGGTAGCCGGATCATCAAGGTTTCGGGTTTGTGCCGTTGTCGAAAGAGTGATGTGAGAGTCAACGAGCAGGATGAGCGATTTACGGCACTCGCTGGTGAGTTGGAGGCGTCTACCTACCCGCTGCGCAAGGATTGCGCTTTGCTCTTCATGATGGCGACGATTTGCAGCCTTCCCTGTGTCATGGAGTAGCAGGGCGAGATATAGCGTCGCCGGGTCCTCCAGCAACTGAAAAATGGAGAGGTAGTTCGCCAGCTTGGGATTTTTTTCGCTGAAAACATCGTCGAGTTTTTCGAGGCATACGAGCGTATGTTCATCGGCCGAGTAGCGATGAAAAAATTCGTGTTGAACCAGGCAGGTCAGTGCTCCGAATTCGGGAATATAACGGCCGAGCACCCCCGCTTCATGCATCATGCGCAGGATGCGTGCGGCTTCGCCTTTTCGTGAGAGAATGGTAAGAAAAATTTCCCGTGTTGCCTTGGAGTATTGAAACTCCCGGTTGATGTACTTCAGGCGTCGCTGTATCAGCGAGCGCAGTTCGGTACTGACGCCGAGCTTTTTCTCCTGCGCGTATTGAAATACTTTCAGCAATCGCAACGGGTCTTCCGAAAAAATATTACTCGTGTCCGGGTAAATAAGACCCGCCTTGGAATAGAATCCGTCAAAACGTTCGATTTGAGGCCGTTTGCCGGTAAAGAAGGCGATAAAGCCAGACGCGGTTTCTTTTTTTAATTCCAGCCGTTCACAAGCGGTATCCGTGATCTGGTGAATATCCTGCGTGTGGCGGTAGTAGTCCCGCATGAATTCCTCGCAGCGTGCGAGGACGCTCTTTTGAGGATAGCCGAGATTTGTCGCGACTTTTCCCTGAAGTTGCAGAGTGAGTTGATCGGAATTTCGGCCGTTGATATAATTTGTTTCCGTGCGAACGCGGAGAAGGAAGTCGTAGGCTTTTTCCAGTGTCGCACGCTCCTGCTCACGAAGGAGTTTTTGTTCCACCATCTTGGGAAACGTAGTGATCCGTTGTTTCAAATAGGCAAGCCAGAGCAGGTTCTGATAATCACGCATTCCGCCGCACCCGTTTTTGATATTGGGTTCCTGCAGGAAAACACTGGTGCCATATTTGATACGGAGTTCCGCCTGATTCGCCAGTCGCGCAGCAATGTAGTCCGCTTCCTTTCCGCGAATGCATTCCTTTTCAAAACGGGCTTTAAACGTGGTAAATACCTCTTTTTCTCCTGCCAGATAACGGCATTCGAGCATGGAGGTTTTGGTGACCATATCCTCATTTGCCAGCTTGATGGATTGCGAGATGGAGCGCGTGGAATGACTGACCTTAAACCCCACATCCCAGAGGATCGTGGTAATCGTGCGGATAATTTCCTCCTGGCCCGCTGTAGGCTGTTTTGCCGGGTGAATAAACATGATATCCACGTCACTTGCGGGATTCAGCTCTTTACGTCCGTAACCGCCAAAAGCGACCGCTACGAAGGATTTCGCTTCTTTTTCACGACCTTCGGAAGTGATGACCGCTTCGAACAAACGGCGAAAAAGCGTATCCACCATTTCGGCCCGTTGTTTGCAGGTCTCGCGTCCGCCGCCGCCGCCATGGTGCCAAATCCGGAGACGATGCTCCTCCATCTTGCGAAAGCGGCGAAGTATATCGACGATATCCTTCGGCTTGCGTTGAAGTTTTTCGGCAAGTTGCTCGGACACTTCCTTGAGCGCGCGTTCTTTATCGGGAGGCATGAGCGGTCGGAGTGGCGAAACTAATTCGCATGAATGACGATTTCGACGCGGCGATTGATCTGCTGCATTTCGACAGTGCCCGAGGCGGGAGCGATGAGGCGAGATTTTCCGAAACCGCGAGTTTCAATGCGATTCGGATCGATACTCATCGTTTTAACCAGCCACGCTTTCACGGATTCGGCACGACGACGACTGAGTTCCTTATTGTATTCGTCACTGCCATAGGAGTCTGTATGCCCTTCGATGAGGAACGTCGCTTTTGGGTTGCGTTGAATCAGCGCGCCCAGTTTTTGCATGCTTCCTACCGCTACATCGCGGAGCATGTCTTTGTCATAATCAAAAAGCACATCGGTCGGCATGAGAATGGGGGCGGTTTGCGATTGGAGAGGGCCAGTCTGTGCCAGAAGGTCATCGAGATTACTGAATCCCGGTACCTTGCCCCCCGTTGCACTTTGCTGGCGGGTGACGGCTTCCGCTTGAAGAGCTGTAATATCTCCCTGATTGCCTTGGGAAGCGACATCGGGTTTTTGCTTAATCAATTCTTTTTCCAGAGAGTTCGCACGTTGCTCCACGGCGGGAAAAACAGGAATGGCATTTCTTGCGAGATCGGAGACTTCTGGCTTCTCGGAAAGTAATTGTTTACTGACAAGTGGCGCTCCCTCGGGCCCCGGTAAATCAGCCTGCCGTTTTCCCATCTCGGGTTTTTCCGTCGGGAGATTGACTGGCTGCGGAAGGGATGCGATATGGGACTCCTTCTCCGGCTCGGAAGTTTTTGGATTTACGATGACATCCTCAACCTGAAAGGAGGGTTCCTCCGTAAGAGTGATTTTTTCCGGAAGCGACTGGGTAAAATGAACGTGCTTTGCCAGAAAAGTGAATGCGATATGCAAACCGAGAGAGATAAGTAGCGCGGGAATAATCCAGCGTTCCATGCTTGAGGTATGGCGGGGGAGTGTCTTACGCCGATTTACGAGAGGTGCCACAGGGATATCGTAACTTCGTTTTCTCTTATTTCAATGCTGGAGGAGACAGGAAATTTGACCTGATATGCCTGATTGTCATCTTTATTCGAATCTGACATGGTGCCGATCAATTTTCTGTCCTGTAGCGTGAAGATCACCAAACTTTTTCATTGGGTCGTCGAATTTTTTAAGAAGGAGATCCATAAAGTTCTCGAGCTTAAAGACACTCAGCATGCCGTGGCCGGAGGGGTCGCGATCGGGATGTTTTTCGGGTTTACCCCGCTTTTTGGGTTGAAAACCCTCTTATCCATGGGATTTGCATGGCTTTTTGGAGTCAATATCATCGCGGCCATCGTCGCAGTATCTCTCCACGATATTATTGTTCCGCTTTGGCCATTTATTTTGAGATTTGAATTCCAGATAGGATTCTGGCTTATGCATCATCATTTGGCGCCACCTATTAATTTAAAAGCCCACCATATCACCTTAACAGAGATCATCTACATCTTCTATCATCCGTTGAGTTCCCGCTGGTGGGTTACTTTTACCAAAATAGGGCTGCCTCTTTGCCTTGGTTCTCTTGTTCTGGGCCTGCCATCCGCTTTTATAAGCTATGGAATAACCCTGGGAATCCTGACCTCGCGACAGAGAGCACGGCATAAAGTAGACGAACGAGATATCAAGCAGGATTGACCGCACCGAAATCACCCGCTATCACTGCCCGCTCAATGAGCTCGGAAAAACTCAGAATCGGATTGCCCTCCGGCAGCCTAATGGACTCGACGATCGCCTTGTTTTCCAAGGCGGGCTTCACCATTTCGGGCTCGGGAAGATCGTACCGTCCCCCGATTGATGACCCTGAAATCGAAGTGCGCCTTCTACGTGCGCAGGAAATCAGCCGCTATGTGGAGCACGGATATCTCGACTGCGGGATCACCGGGCAGGACTGGGTCGCGGAAAATAATTCAGATGTCGAAAAACTTTGCGAGCTGCCCTATAGCAAGGCGACTTCTGCTCCTACGCGCTGGGTGCTCGTAGTGCCGGAAAATTCCGATTTTAAAACCGTTGAGGATCTTCAGGGTAAACGCGTGGCTACGGAAGCGGTAGGCCTCACCAAACGCTTTTTTGAATCCAAGGGTGTGAAGGTGGAGATCGAGTTTTCCTGGGGAGCCACGGAAGTAAAAGTTCCCGATCTTGTCGACGCCATCGTGGATATTACCGAAACCGGCTCTTCGCTACGTGCGAACAAGCTCCGGATTTTAGAGACTATCATGGAGTCTTACCCCGTTTTCATCGCAAATCACGCCGCGAAAGCGGATGCATGGAAGGGCGAAAAAATGCAAAAGCTGTGTATTTTGCTTCAGGGAGCGCTTGCCGCGCGGGCCAAAGTTGGCCTGAAAATGAACCTTCCTAAAGAAAATCTTCAGAATTTGCTTGAGACACTGCCCTCTCTCAGAAATCCTACCGTTTCGCCCTTGGCGCAGACTGGATGGATTGCGGTGGAGACCGTGATTGATGAAAAGATTGTTCGTGAGATCATTCCTCAGCTGAAAGTTCTTGGGGCAGAGGGGATTATAGAATATCCCCTAAACAAAGTAGTTTATTAAAGAAGTATTTATTGCATGGGATCGTTAAAAAAGAAAAGAAAAGCAAAAATTGCAAAGCATAAGCGACGGAAGCGCATGAAAGCGAACCGTCACAAGAAGCGTTTGCGTTACAAGTCATAATCGTTAGATTTGACGCATGAAAATTCCACAGGGCGCCCGCGATTTATTCGCGGGCGGTCTTGTGTCATGCCATCTATTAACATGTGCGATCACGGGAGGTACCTGTGCGCTTCTGCGTGCCGCCACGTCGGACGCAATTCTCGATGAGGAAATCCACGCGCCCGCTCTCTCGACACTGAATGCCGAGGGCGAAAAAAAAGCGCAGGCGATTATCTATTACATGCAGGGAATTCTGGATGAAGAATCATCCGGCCCTGAAAAAGCATTTGAAAACTACCGGCATGTACTGGATCTGGAGCCGGGATTTTCAGAACTCGCGATCTATATTGCGCATGAGCATCTGAGGCGCGGAGAGTCCGCAGAAGCAATCGGTGTGCTCAAGGATGCTCTTAAAAACAAACCCAGGGATATGAATTTGTGTCTGGGTCTCTCATCGATCTATCTTCGGCAGCTTCATAAACCGGATATTGCATTGCAGTACGCCCAGCGTGCGCTGGATATCAACGGGGAGGAGTTTGCCCCTTACGAGGCTTTTTGGGAAATCTACCAGTCGGAAAATCAAAAAGGCCGCGCTCGTCAGATTCTGGAGCGCGCGGCGAAAAGTAAGAGCACCTCTTCCTCTTTCTGGCTTCAACTCGGCAAGCTGGCGGGACAGAGCTACATCTCGGAAAACGGGGATCTTAAACCCGAGGATTTCCCGAAGGTGAGTCCTTTTTTTGAAAAAGCTTTGGAGTATGCGAACGGTGATCTTGGTATCACAAACCACGTGGCGGATTTTTTCACGCTGACTAAGCAGTGCGAACGTGCGATCCCTCTCTACCAACGCGTGCTTTCCAGTGATCCCGATTTCTCCGGTACGCTTACGCTTGAAAGTCTCGCGCTCTGCTATGCCCGGAGCGGCAAGTCGAAGGAAGCCAT
>JBDTJR010000086.1:0-27519 GCA_039935735.1 Chthoniobacterales bacterium
CGCTGGCTGGCTGCACGACCGAAAATCTCCGCATCACTCAGCACAGCGATTCGCTTTTCAGGAAAAAGAAAACCTCGAGTGACACCCCCGAGCGTCAGCGTCAGATCATCCAAAGGAATATCGTCACCTTCCAGAATTTCACGAAGACGCTCCGACTCACCTTCATTATTACAAAAAATGGTAACGCTCCATTTTGCCTTCACCCACTCGCGAAGCTGATCGAGCAACCGCTCGCGACGGGCAGTATCCAATACAAAATCCCCCGCTCCAAAGGCTGAAAATCCAGAAGAGAAAAATGTCACTGCGTCACTTTCCTCCGGCGGGTGCTCCTGGGAAATCGTTACTCTCGCGTCGGGAAGCTCCACGTCCAGTGCAACAATGAGATCATTTTTATGCTGATAGGATTTTAAAGAAACCCGTGCATTCTCCATATCGCCGAGAACAAGCTCGACGGATTCGCAGGCGCGAACGGATATCTGATTATCGAGATCAAACTCGCGAAGTGATTCGATCTCATCACCAAAAAACTCGATTCGCACTGGCAGTGCATGCTGCCAGGAAAAAACATCAAGGATACCACCTCGAATGGAAAACTGCCCACGGGAAGTGATCTGTGGTTGTGGATCGTACCCCGCATCCGACAATTTCGTCATCAGCTGAGACGGCACACACATTTCTCCCACTACGAGTTTTCTCGTATGGGATTTCAAGGACTTCGGACTTGCGACCAGCTCGTCCAACTGATGAACGGTCACTACGATAAGATTCTCGGAAAAATCCTGAGACGCCAATTGATGAAGAAGTGCGATGCGCTCCGAATCCGTCTCGGCATCAGGAAGTGCATTTTTGGCCACCTGCATTTCAGGAAAAAGCAAAACACGGTCATGCCATGCGGCCAGTTCCGCAGCGAGATCCTCCTGTGAGCGCACATCTTTACAAACAATCCATGTGTTCCTTTTGGAAATCTGCGAGGCGATGCCTGCGACAAACGCAAAGGCATTTTCATCGACAGGTTGAAGCGTGACACTTTCACCCGCAGCCGCTTTTTTCAGGCGAGTGGAAACAACGGATGCCTTTCGTATACCTTCGACAATCCGGTTTATCGATTCTGCATCACGCATTGATGACGGTATTCAAATACTCTTCGGCAAGGTGGAGGCTTCGCGATCTTTCGGAAATCACCACCCCATCTACGGCGCTGACCGGCATGATGCCAATTCGACTATTCATGAGAATAATCTCCTCCACGGCCTTTATCTCATCAAGCCTGACATTTCTCTCCACGGCATCACTTCGGCGTAAAATCCAATCGCGCACGACCCCATCCCGCGCACCCGAAGCCAAAGAAGGCGTGATCCACTTGTCATTGAGATAAACAAATACATTCGCCATCGCCGCGCTGATCAGGGAATCGTCAGCATCAAAAATCAAGGCTTCATCCGCACCGCCTTTGCGAGCTTCCTGTAAGGTTTGAACCGGACTCCAATAGTTTCCAGTCTTCAATCCCGCAAACGGCAATCCTTTTGATTTCACTAAGGAGACTTTTATTCCCCGCGCTATCGCGTTTTGATCAGGAAACGGAACGTCTTCCCACATTACATATAGATTAAATCCTGTCGGAGCATCGAGCGGGCTACCTTCCCCCGCCGTGATAAAAATGCGGACAACACCATCGCTCCATTTTTCGGACAGAAAAAAACAAGCAATATCCTGCCTCCAGGATTCAGGAATACTCCAATCCACTTTTTGTGCAGAAGAAAAAAGCCGCGACAAATGCGGCTCCAAAAAAAGCGCCTTACCGTTACGTATCGCGACGGTTTCAAAAAGCGACATACCATAGCGAAACCCACGATCTGCCATTGAGACGCTTCGCTCTTCACGCCAGAGTCCGTTTTCAAAACGCCAGCCGAGCCAGTTGCTGTTATTCATTGCGGGTGGAACGGGAGTTTTCAGAAAGAATGCCGAGTTGCTCAAGTCGTTTACGCAATGTGGGTCTCGTGATTCCCAGAAGCTTTGAGGCCTTCACCTGATTATTCGAGGTCTTTTTCATTGCTCGCAAAGTAAGTTCGCGCTCCACCCATGGAAGCAATCCCAGTTCGGTATTTTCAAGACCCGCGGAAAATAAAATTTCCATTGCACCGTCAATATCCGTCGGCGCCACACTGGAGTTTGCGGATGAATGTTCCGCGACAATTTCATTCGTCATTCCCAGCGGAATGTTTTTCGGCAACAGAACCGCCGAGGTCGCAAGCACCACGGCACGCTGAAGCGTGTTTTCCAATTCCCGCACGTTGCCCGGCCACGAATAACCTTCAAGATGGCGGATTCCTTGCTCGGAAAGTTTGAGCAAAGGCTTGTGACGCTGTGCGGCGATTTTTCTCAAAAAATACTCCGCGAGGAGGCGGATGTCCTGCACCCGTTCACGCAAAGGCGGGAGGTGAATGCGCACCACATTGAGGCGATAGAAAAGATCTTCGCGGAAACGCTTCTTTGAAATTTCCGACTCCAGCTTTTGATTGGTCGCAGCAACAATACGGACATCGGTCTTTAAAGTTTTATTACCACCGACACGAGAGTACTCTCCCTCCTGCAATACGCGCAGAAGTTTGCTTTGAACGGGAAGCGGCATGTCGCCGATTTCATCGAGAAAAAGCGTGCCACCATCCGCTTGCTCAAACCGTCCGATTCGCTGCGCCATGGCACCCGTAAAGGAGCCTTTTTCGTGACCGAAAAGTTCGCTCTCGAGAAGGTTTTCAGGAATCGCCGCACAGTTGATCGCGAGAAACCCGCTGCGACTGCGATTGCTGTAGTGGTGAATCGCACGTGCCACGAGTTCCTTCCCCGACCCGCTTTCTCCGGTGATCATTACCGGTGCATCACTGGGAGCCGCACGACCAATCATCTTAAAAACCTGCTGCATCGGTTCTGACTGGCCCACGATATCATCCTGATACTGCTCGACTGTGAGACGAGGATGAAAAGCCTGCGCGGATGCAAGCTCCTCATGCGCT
Organism: Chthoniobacterales bacterium; assembly: GCA_039935735.1. Lineage (GTDB taxonomy): Bacteria > Verrucomicrobiota > Verrucomicrobiia > Chthoniobacterales > JBDTJR01 > JBDTJR01. Next base: position 3,012 of record JBDTJR010000086.1, read on the forward strand.
TTGAGCGCCGACTCAACGACTACCTTTAAATTAAAAGGCAGGGATTCCTTGCGAACAAAATCAAAAGCCCCGAGTTTCATGGATTCGATCACCGCTTGCGTCGTGCCGAATGCACTTACCATGATAACAAGTGCGCTTGGAGACTCCTTGCGAATACGTGCAAGCAACTCCAGCCCACTGAATGGGTGGAGATTCATTTCCGCGATTACGACATCGGGTTTCTCAAGGCAAAAAATCTGAAAAGCCTTCTCCGCACTATCCGTAGTGAGGACACGACGGGTTGGCGTCTGGAGCTGATGATTGCACCATTCCAAAAAGTCCGTTTCACGATCAACAATCAGGACGCTTTGCATAGCATTGCCGTATTACACGCCCCCAAAACGCCGATGTCTGGCCTGATAATCCTGAATCGCTTCCCTCAAATCCTGTTTCCCAAAATCCGGCCAGAGTTTCGAGGTGACGTGCAGTTCGGTATAACTTAACTGCCAAAGCAAAAAATTCGACAGCCGCATTTCACCCGAAGTCCGAATCAAAAGATCAGGATCAGGAAACCCACTGGTATATAAACGCGAACTGACAAACTCCTCGGTGATTTCCTCTTCGCGGATTTTTCCGTCTCTTGCATCCTTGGCAATCCCGCGAACCGCATCCACAATTTCCGACCGACCGCTGTAGTTCAGAGCAAGAATAAGCGTGATGCGTTTCCCTCCCTCCGTTTCGTCTTTCGTAATCTGGATTTGTTTTTGGCAGGCTTCGGGAAGATCGCTGATTCTCCCAATCGTTTGAAGGCGAATTCCCTCGCGGATCATTTCCTCAGTCTCCTGCTTCAAAAAGATTTGAAGCAATTCCATGAGGCCTTCAATTTCGCCAGCAGGACGCTTCCAGTTTTCCGTGGAAAATGCGTAAAGCGTAAGATACTCCACACCCTCATCGATACACCCTTCGAGAATCTGGCGTACCGACTTGGCACCCTGATGATGCCCCTCCAGGCGCGGTAGGCCACGCTGCTTCGCCCAACGGCCATTTCCATCCATAATGACCGCAATATGTCTGGGAGGCTTATTGAGCGTGGGTTCCTGCATTGCTATAGTCGAATCGTCTGTGCGCGGCTTGCGCCTACGCTGACAATGGAAGTCTTGGCTCCGGTAAGAGAGGAAATCTTTTCGACATACGCACGCGCCTTAGCAGGAAGCTGACGATAGATCTTGGCCTTATCGGTCGGTTCATTCCATCCCGGCATTTCGATGTAAACAGGTTCGCACCGCTCGAGATCGCTGACATCCGACGGCGGAACTTCGAGTTTTTTGCCATCGAGTCGATAAGCGACACAAATTCGAATTTTTTTCATGCCGTCGAGCCCGTCGAGATTCGTAATGGCGAGTTCATCAATCCCATTCACGATCTGCGCATAGCGGGTAGCAACGGCATCAAACCATCCACAACGCCGCGCACGGCCCGTGGTGGCTCCAAACTCACGCCCCATGTTGTGAAGCATGTCAGAAATTTCTGTGTTTTCAGTCGGGAATGGCCCTTCACCGACGCGTGTGGTGTAAGCTTTCATCACTCCAATGACGCGATCGATGCGGTGCGGAGGAATACCGCTCCCCGTACAAGCGCCGCCTGCGGTTGTAGTGGAACTTGTCACAAACGGATAAGTGCCATGATCGATATCGAGGAACGTGCCCTGTGCACCTTCAAAGAGGAGGCTCTTCTTAGCCAGCAAAGCCTTATGCAATACCACCGTGGTATTCACCACGAAAGGACGCAGCACCTCCGCCGCTTTGAGATAATCTTTCTTCACCTTGGCGAGGCTAACAGGTTTCGCGCCGAAGCTTTTCAAAACGGCATTATTATCGCGAATACGTGCGGCAAGCTTGGTGGAAAATACTTCACGGCGAGTGAGGTCCAGCATGCGCAATCCCGTGCGTTCTGCCTTGTCCGCATAAGCAGGACCAATACCGCGCTTCGTGGTGCCGATCTTGTTTTTTCCCTTACGGAGTTCGCGCTGCTCATCGAGTGCGCGATGGTAAGGCAATACGAGATGGGCATTTTCGCTGATGAAAAGGTTTTTTCCGACATTCACGCCACGCTTACGAAGACCTTCGATTTCAGAGACGAGGGAAACAGGGTCAATGACCACGCCATTTCCGATCACGCATAATTTCCCGCGGCGTAAAATTCCCGAAGGAATCAGATGCAGCACATATTTTTCCCCACCGAGGACAATGGTATGACCCGCATTGTTTCCTCCCTGGGTACGCACTACCACATCGGCGGCGTCGGTCAAAAAATCGATGATTTTTCCTTTACCTTCGTCACCCCATTGGGCTCCGACAAGAATCGTATTGGGCATTTTTAGCGGTCTCCGTATCTCTCCATAAAAAAACCGAACCATCCGCTTCCGGACGCGCTCGGAGAACGGGGCATACTGGCAGTCTGACTTATAAACGACAAGTATTTTTCCTCAATCGATTACGGCTTTTGGAGCTACCAGAATTTCGAGAAATTGGGTTCGATATCACGGTCAAAAGCAGAGGCCGCCGCCAGCGGTCGAGAGGCTGCTGCAAAGGCGATCATCGCCGCATTATCAGTCGAGAGCCAGCCTTCGGCGAAGCAGGCTTCGAGCCCATGAGTTTGGCAGGCATTGGTCATTTTTTCGCGCAACCGGGTGTTGCCGCTGACACCTCCGCTGAGAGCAACCGTGTGATGCCCGAGTTTTTTTGCGGCCGAGAAGGATTTTTCCACAAGCACGTCCACCACAGCCTCTTGAAAAGATGCGCAAAGATCGGGAAGCGAAATGTTTTGTTCCTTCTCCAATAAATAACGAACGGCGGTTTTGAGCCCGCTGAAGCTGAAATCCAGATCGCCGGAAGCGCGCATACCACGGGGAAGATCATACCGCGCAGGATTTCCTCCCCGGCCCGTCTTATCGATCAAGGGGCCTCCGGGGTAACCAAGCCCCATAAGTTTCGCAACTTTATCAAAGGCCTCTCCTGCGGCATCGTCTAATGTCCTGCCAACGATATTATAATCGCCCACCGCGCGGACATCCACCAGCAGGGTGTGCCCTCCACTGACGACCAAAGCAAGGTGCGGGGGGATTTCGCTATCCCCAAAAAAAGGCGAAAGGAGGTGCCCCTCCATGTGATTAATGGCGAGAAAAGGTTTCCCCGTTGCCAAAGCGAGGCCCTTTGCGAGAGCAACTCCGATCATCAGCGCCGAGGCGAGACCCGGCCCGGTAGTCGCGGCAAAGGCATCCACTGACTGAACGTCCAGGGAAGACTGTTGCAGGGCTTGTTCCACCAAAGCAGGCGCGGTAACGAGGTGATTGCGCGAAGCCAGCTCTGGAACCACCCCGCCAAAGCGGGCATGAAGTTCCATCTGAGAGGAAACCAGACTTGCGAGTAAATCCTTCCCGTTACGGAGGATAGCCACGGCGGTTTCGTCACAGGAGGACTCAATGGCCAAAATGGTTTCCGGGCTGGGATGGTGTTTCATTCGATAGCGTCCTTTATCTCTTAATGCGCATGGCTTCCTCCTGGAAAGCAAAGTTTTTCGTGCCGCCGGGGGTCAATATGCTATATTCGGCCGCAGATAGCGGACAGTCGCTGTCTTTGCGCAAGCAAAGGGAGAGGAAAGTCCGGACACCGTAAGGCAGCGTGCCGAGTAAAATGCGCGGGGGCTTGTGGCGAAAGCTATGAGTCACGGAAAGTGTCACAGAAAATAGACCGCCCGGGAGAACCGAAAGGTAATTCCGGGTAAGGGTGAAAAGGCGGGGTAAGAGCCCACCGTCCACGCAGTAATGTTTGGAGCCTGAAAAACCCCACGCGGTGCAAGACAAAACAGAGGGATGGGCCGCCTGTCCGATCCTCGCGAAAGCGGGGGAAAACCTCGGGTATTAGTCGCATCTCGCGAAGCCGTGAAAACGGCGGAGCGGACGCCTTCGCAAGAAGGTGAGAGAAATGACTGTCAGGCTGGAAGGAAACTTCCGGCTACACAGAATCCGGCTTACAGCTATCGAAAAAGCGAGGTCTTCCGGCATCCGTCGGAAGGCCTCGTCTCTTTTCCTGATCTATCAATAAGAGTTCTCCCTGAATCTTTTTCCCAAGGGATCTGCGAACTCTTTATATGAAAAAGAATACCCTATTATTCCTTACGGGAAGTATATGCAGCCTCCTGTCGGTGTCGGCTTTTGCCCAGACGCCCGCATCAAGTGCCGGTGGTCTCGTCACGCCTTTTCCAAGTGCCACCGTATCGCCCTCACCGGGAATCAGCCCGATTCCCGCACCCACACCGATCCCTGCCCCTTCTCCCGTGGTACCGGTTCCTGGAAATAATATTCCCAATGGTTCTATAACCGGTCCGGCAAACGTTAATCCCAGTCCGGTGGCTCCCGTGCCTACGCATCCCGTAACGGGGGCGAATAGTGCCGGTGTGCATACGGGAAAGTAAGCGGACGCTGCTAAGTCAAAAACGGCATGAGAGGAAATTTCCTCTTCAGCACTTTGTCACTGGGAACATTAAGCCACTTTTCAAGTAACGTGGCGTAAAGCGAACGAAAGTCCGTATTAAAAACGAGATCGCCATCCTGTAGCTGGGTGAGGCTGGGGTAGCGTCCATACAAGCCGGGATGCACTCCTCCACCGAGAACAAATAGCGGAGCGGCCGCGCCATGGTCCGTTCCACCGCTGGCATTTTCCTCCATGCGGCGACCGAACTCGCTAAAGGTCATGATGACCACTCGTCCGAGATTCCCCTGCTTTTTCAAATCCTCAACGAAAGCGCAAAGCGCGCCATCCAAATCTCCCATGAGACGATCGTGCGTACCCTGCTGGCCGGAGTGCGTATCGTAGCCCCCCTGACTGAGGTAGTAGACACGCGTGGGCATGCCCCCTGCAATCAGTCTGCCGATGAGATTGAAATTATTTGCCAGCTGCGACTTCGGATAGTCCACGAGACTTTTTTGTTTGCGAGAAATTTCCAGAATACGGTCCGAACTTACCTGCGCATCGAGAGCCGTGCGGCGAAGATAATCCAGCGAGCTTCCATCCGCTGGAGCGCTTCCGGAAATAGCGCCGATGGAGCCACCCTCATTGCTCCCAACACCTCCCGCATCGCCTCCCGGTTGCTGTAATACACGATAAAAAGAATCCACCGACGTGGGATCGGATGCGGATTCCTTTTTATAACGAAACTGCTCCGGTTGCATAAACGAGATGCCCCTGGGTTCGTTCGCAGCAAAGGTCTGAGGCACCTCACGACTAATGCTGATACCTACCGAGGGGTCAGAGCCCTTGCAGCAATTATCAAAATATCGGCCGATCCACCCTTGCGCCTCAGCGTCATTCGCATCGCTGCCCGTAGCCCAGATTTCCGTGGAACGAAAGTGCGAGCGATTGGGATTTGGATAACCAACACCCTGTATAAGCCCCATATGCCCCTGATCGTAGAGTGACTTCAAGCCGACAAGACGAGGGTTCAGCCCACAGTAACTATTTAATTTCAAACATTGATTCGGTTTTAAACCGATTTTGGGACGTGCACGGTAGTAGGCATCATCGGCATAAGGGATAACGGTATTAAGCCCGTCGTTTCCTCCCGCCAATTGCAATAAAATCAGAATGGTGCCGTTCTTTCCCGTCGTCGTCTGGATAGCGGAATCCGCAGCAAGCGCATCCATCGTCATGAAGGTCTGTTCGAGAAAAAAGGGAACCGTCAAGGAGAACGCTCCTCCGAGAAGCGTGGTGCGAAGAAATTCGCGGCGCGTGTGAAGGGATCTGGAAGTCGGTTCATTCATAGTCTTAAGTGAGTTGAAATTCTGGTGTACTCATCATCATCAAAAGTAAATCTCGAATACGTGCATCCGTCATATCCCCGTGATACCGCTGCGCATAAATCAAAGCGGCCGCCCTTTCGCGGGCGGGAAGTGGCGCATTCATCAGACGAAACTCAAGAGAGCTGACAAGAGCTTCCTCATCATTACGAATGGCTGCAGGCGCAACTTTCTCCATGGAAAGCTGGATAGGAATCCGGCCCTGCATTTCCTGGCCTTTTGAGATCCTCTCAGTGACAAAATAAGCGGCCATATTATAACGAAAAAAAAGCGTGGAAGTACTGATCCACGCGCGATTGCCCACCCACCCCTTCACATTTGGAGGCGCAAAAAGCACCTGCCCCATCTGCCGCATGGCATTCTCGGTCGCCAGAGTGTCGGGTATCTTGGTTTCAAGCGTTTTCGAGGTCTCCACAATCCATTGCGCGGGGCTTTTGATCTGGGTTCGATAAGCAGTCTTAGAATAAAACTCCGAACTTTGAAAAATGGAGGATAGAAAACCACCAACATTATAATTCTTCGCACGGAATTCTTCGGCAAGAATATCGACAATATCCTGCGGCGGGTTTTCATAAGCAAAGAAACTCCATATCTTTTTTGCCATAAAGCGGGCGCACTGCGGCTGTTCAAAAATAATATCTACAATGCCATCGCCATCAAAGTTTCCAGTTTTGCTCATGAAGGTTTTCTGTCCTTCGTCATGCTGATTCGCAGCAAAGGCGAATTGCTGGGTTTTGGGATCGAAGCGATACCCCGTGAAGGCACGGGCGGACTCGCGAATATCCTTTTCGGTGTAATGCCCCTCCCCCAGCGTAAAAAGCTCCATCACCTCTCTCGCAAAATTTTCATTGGGATGCCGAAGATTGCTTTGCTGAAGATCGAGCCAGCGAATCATCGCAGGATCACGGGTCATCCATTTTACCAATCCCTGGAAAGATCCAAGTCCATGAGTGCGAAACGTCTGGTTCTGAAGATACATCCAGTATGTCTCATGTACTTTTTCGATACTGGTGGCAAAATGACCATGCCAGAAGAGCGCCATTTTTTCACGCAAGGGCCACTCCGTATAGCGCATGCGGGTCATCCACCATTCCCGCAGGGCAAGCATTTCATCGCGCCCGTTCATACGCAACTGTTGCTGGATTTTTTTACGCTGATCCTCGGGAAGCGAAACAAGCTCCGTCCGGGTTTCCGTCATGTCCCTTGACTTTGCCCAATCGGGTGCTGGAAAAAGAGTGTCGTCATCCTTTCCCTCGATCAAAGATTTCACCGCTGTTTCCAATCCCTTCGCGTGAAAAGCCTGCACCTCATCCGGCGAGCCGCCAAAACCCGCACGATTCAGAAGATGTGCAGCATGATGGAGCGACCACGATGATGCTGAGAGGGAATCTAACATCATCTAATTTAACCTGAAAAACGGGAAGATGTTGCAAAGATTCTTTGCTTCTTTAAAGAGGTGAATAGACTCCCAATGCGATGGAATTCATAAACCTGACACGGAATGTCGAAATTGGCGCTAACTGCTATGCCTTAAAGGCTTCCGGAAAGTGTTTTTTACTGGATGCAGGCATGCACCCCACCAGAACCGGCACGGAGGCCCAGCCAAACTTCGCCGCAGTGGCCGGAATATCCTTCGATGGGGCGATTTTGACCCATGCACACCAGGACCATGTGGGGTCGCTACCGGTCTTTACTCAAACTGCTCCAGAGACCCCTGTCTTCATGACGGCGGCGACCTCGAGCATCGCGGAAATCATGCTGCATAACTCGGTAAATGTGATGCTTCGCCAACGCGATGAAATGAATCTGGTCGCCGAAGGATATCCGCTATTTACGCATCGCGGCGCTGATCTGTGCGAAAAGCAATGGAGGATCTGTCCGGTCAATCATCCAGTCTCCTTCGATGGAGAAAGAATTTCTCGCAAGGAAGCAGAGCAGGGAGAACCGTATTTTGAACTTTTTGACGCCGGGCATATTCTCGGATCAACAGGTGTATTATTAAGCGCCGAGGGGAAAACCTTTTTCTATACCGGCGATGTAAACTTCGACGATCAGACGCTTTTGAAAGGCGCGCTTTTCCCACAGGAGCCTCCTGATATTCTACTGCTGGAGAGCACCCGGGGCGATGCACCGGTACCCGAAGGATTCACGCGAGCGGCAGAAGAGAAACGATTTGCCAAAGCGCTCACCGAAGCGATTCAGTCGAAAGGAATTTTACTGATCCCGGTTTTTGCATTGGGAAAAACGCAGGAGATTCTCGGAATGCTATGGAAATTCCGTCAGGAGGGATTAATCCCCCAACTCCCCATCTATATCGGCGGTCTAAGCGCGAAAATCACAGGCATCTATGATGACTTCCGCAATAACTGCCATCGGCATTATCCGGAATTGCGTCTCTTTGAAGAAATGTCGCCGTATGTCCTGGCAGGATCGGACGCAGCAAGCCATCCATTGCGCAATGAAGGAATTTATCTCCTCTCCAGCGGGATGATGACGGAGAATACCTTATCCAATATTTTTGCACGCCAAGTATTGCCTGATCCCGATAGTTCCATTTTCTTTGTAGGCTACTCCGATCCGGAATCGCCAGCAGGAAGAGTGCGAGCCGCGAAAGATGGAGAAGGAGTTTCTCTTAATTCAAAACTGCCACCGGTAACTCGCCGCTGTCGGGTAGAGGCATTTCAATTCAGCGCCCATTCCTCGCGGGAATCGCTGCTTTCGTATGCGACGCAGCTCAAGCCGAAGAAAATTCTTCTCACACATGGCGATCCTCTCGCCGTGGAATGGATGAAAGCCTCCCTCGCGAAAGCCCTCCCGGGCACGGAAGCTATTATTCCCGAACCCGGCAAATGGCTGACACTTTAGCTTTTAGCCGTAGCTTTTGGTAAAGCGCTTTTTGGCTTCTTCTTCTTCGGATGCGGAAGGCGCTTCAGGCTTGCTCTGATCTGCAACTTCAGCAGGAGCGGCAGCAACGGGTGCGCCGAGTTCCTTTGCAACCTCAACATACGCCAACTGCAAGTCGGACAGGATGTTGTTAAGAATCTGATCCTCTTCCTTGCTAAGATTACCACGCGTCTTTTCACGGATCATCTCAAGTTGATCAATGAAGAGCTTCGCCAGTTCAAGATTCGGCTCCATGGTTTCCCCCTGAGGATGCTTCAATTTCCCAAGAAACAAGGAAATCTGCTGTGCCTGCATCATGACAAACTCGATGAAGCGTTTTGTCATTTCTCCGATATTCGTATTTTGCTGTACTTCTGCCATAAGTTTTATTTTTTGTTAGGATCAGTCTGACCTTTTTGCGGTGGTTCTACAATCACTTCTACAAAGCCGGGAGCGCCAAGATACTTTTTCGCCACCTCGCGGGCCTTGTCGACCGTAACGGCATTGATGAGATCGGTTTCCTTTTTATAGTAATCGTAGCCCAAACCCAAAAGCTCATTAACCGCAGCGGCTTGTGCAAAGGCTGAATTACTTTGATTACGAATGGCTTCCGCCCCGAGGAACTTCTTTTTGGCGCGGAGGAGTTCATCTTCGCCAAGCCCGTCATTTGCCAGTTTTCTGATTTCATCAGAAAACTCCGCCGTAGCTTTGACCGCTTTTTTCGGATCTGCACCCAGATAAAAAATCATGGCCCCTGGCGCAATGCCGACCAATTGTTTGGCACCCACAAAATAAGCCAGCGCCTGTTTTTCGCGGATGCGGACAAAAAAGCGGGAGCCGAGATCACTGGACGCGTCCTCGATCAATTGCAACGCAGGAAGATCCTTGCTCCGTATATCCGCGGTTTGAAATCCAAACATGACGACCGCCTGTTGTTTATTACGGTTTTTCGTAAGTTCCACGGGAGCCAAAAGCGGTTGCGGAGCCGGAACATTTTGTAGCCCGAGATTACCGGACTTCATCTTTGCGAGCGTTTTTTCCGCCATCTCCTTAACCTCAGCTGCTTTCACATCTCCAAAAACCGCAATGACTCCGTTTTTGGCGACGGCAAATTGATCATGAAAGGTCTTGAGGTCTTTACCCGTCAGCGTGGCAACAGATTCCGCGCTGCCATTCGTGCGCAAGGCGTAGGCATGATTTGCGAATAATTTTTGCCGGAGATAATTCTGTGCAACGGAGGTGATCTTGTCGTCCTCTTCCTTGATCGCGGCTAGCTGCGCCTGTTTTTCGCGATTTACCTCGGCGTCCGGAAAAGTGGGATTTTGGAGAACATCCGCGAGGATATCCATTCCCAGTCGGGTATCCGTCTTCATGGTTTCCACCGCGACACTGAAGGTATTACTTCCCGAAGTGCTGGCGATGCTGCCTCCGACGGATTCAATCTGTTCTGCAATTTGTGCCGCACTCCGTGTGGATGTCCCTTTGAGAAGAGTATTCGCCATGAGCGCCGTGACGCCATTATCCGCAGGTGTCTCAGCGAGAACCCCTCCCCGGAATACTGCCACCATGGAAACCTTCGGAATACGCGAATCTTCACGCACGAGAAGCCGGAGGCCATTGGAAAGCTCAAACTGCTGGATATCTCCCGCAGCTTTTTCTTTTTCGGCTGATTGCTTTTGCGCAAGCGAACCGATGGGATTCAAGGAAGTGACTGAAATATTTTCCTCCGTGAGATAAGCGCGGGCGACACGTTTCAAGTCCTCCGGAGTCACTTTATTTATTGCAGCGAGGTAATCGCGGCTGAAATTGAGATTTCCGGTGAGTAGCCAGTTTGAGCCGAGATCCGAGGCCTTGCCACGAACGGTCGTCCACTCTTCAAGCTGTTCTGAAAGCATGGCCTTCTTTGCCTTCGCCAATTCCTCAGCAGTCACCGGCTTGTCCTTTATACGCTGAATGATCTCGAGAACGACATTCTCCACGTTCTTACGGTTTTGAGGATCGGTGATGGCGTCCACGGAAAAGACACCAGCTTTCGCAGGCGTGTAGGCTTCACACGATATTTGATAGGCGATTCCCTTGTTTTCGCGAATCTCGCGGTAAAGAGGCGTGCTGCGTCCACCACCCAGAACGCGTGCCAGCAGATCAAGTGCCGGAGTATCAGGATGGGAAATGCCAGGAATTTTCCATGCGATATCGAGGCGTGTAAGATCGGTGGGAAACTCCTTATGCATTTCACGCCGCCCCAGTTGCTGTGGCTCATCAGGAATATAAACCGGCTTGAGCGCCTTTCGAGGATAGTTGCTAAAGAACTCCTCAAGTTGCGAAAAAATCTTATCGGCATCGACATCTCCAACGATGACGAAGGTCAGATTATTCGGAACATAGCGCTCTTTGTAATACTTCATCACGTCTTCACGCGTCAGCTTGTTATAAACATCGAGATAGCCGATGACCGGGTGGCGATACGGGCTTTCTCGGAAGACCGTCGAAAAACTCAGAAGCTGGCTCATGCGCGCAGGATCATCAAATCCCATGGCGAATTCCCTGCGAATGACTTCCTGCTCCCTGTCATATTCGTCTTTAGGAAGGGTTGAGTTCATCATCGCATCGGCAAGAATCGCCGCTGCATCTGCTGCGCCCGAGCTAGGAACATCGATCCAAAAAACCGTGCGATCATATGAGGTGTAAGCATTAATATATCCGCCCTGGTTTTGAATCTGGAGCGCGATTTCCCCTACACTGCGCTTCTCCGTACCTTTGAAAAGCATGTGCTCAAGAATGTGAGACAATCCCGCCCCCATCCTGTCTCCTTCATCAATGCTGCCGGTATTACACCATGCCTGCACACTGGCGACGGGAGCGCTATGATCCTCTTCAATGATAACCGTGGCCCCATTTTCAAAAGTGCGGACCTTCGCATTCGTCAGCGGTATTTCAGGAGTTTCCGCTTTTTTCTTTTCAACTTGAGAGGCAAGCAAAGTTGCCGATGTCAGAACGCAAAAAATAAAAAGCGTAGATTTTTTCATAAGGAATTACTCCTTGGAAGCAGAGGCATGCATCCCGAATCCTGTGGGAAGGAAGGGTTTAACAAAAGCGTCCTGAAAATCAAAACCGCTTTGAAAAGCTTCCAGCGTATCTTCCTCGGTTTTGCTAAAAATACCCGCATTCACAAGGTTCAGCACAATGCTGCCGACATCTCCCGTGCTTTTAATTCCCCAATGATCCAGCACCGTAATGGACATGGGGCCAAACTCCTTGAGTGCGCATTGTTTAAAAGCCTGAAGAAGCTCCGCTGCGGAAATGTGGCGAGGAGCTTCCTGAACGCCCTTTTTTTTCTGTTTCACTGTCGTTAAAGTCTCAAGAGATTCTTTAACGAAAGCATACGCGTCCCTGTGATATCGCGTATCATGCTGGGAAATAAGATTAAGCGCTTCGTGAAAACTAATCATGATTATTTGTGATGGCCTGCGTCGCAAATTCCTGAGGTTTTGCGCACTGTCGATAATGCTTTACGCCGATGCCAAGAAGAAAAGCAAGCAGGAGAAATGCGATTATTGTTTGTTCCTTACGCGTTAGGCGAAACATTTTTTAAACGATAAGCGATTTAGAGGAATGCGCAAGCGCGGGGGCATCACCAGGAACGATCCTCCACGTCATCCAGATAGGATGAGATAGGGTTTGGGGTTTGGGATTTTCCCGAGTCGTAGCGAGCGGCATTTTTAAGGATAACATCAAACTCATGACTGCGGGTGCTCATCTTCGTGGCTTCATACCAGTTAAGGTAGTCCGTGATTTTCGTCATTCGTTCGCGAATAATTTTCCGGGCTGCTTCGATTTCTGCGATATGTTTTTCATCATCACTGATTTTGCTAAGGATCAACTTATTGGCGATCAGCTTCTGGATAAGAGCGATATATTGCTGAATAATGGGTCGGTAAAGAGGGTGGGCGCGAAGATCGAGTCGCAAAAGATCGGACTCCATGGTTTGGAAAAAGATTTTAGAATCCTTGCGGCGAGCCAACACCGGAAATGTAGCGGGCCCCTGGGGAAGCGCAGCCGCTGATTTTTTAGGGCGATTAGGAAAAGGAGCATTCAAAATCTCTGAGAGAGCTTGATCTGTTTCGTCCAATGAAAGCGGATCAAGACGATCGGTGGCGGAATAACGGGCAATGGCAAGCGTCCAGAGACGTTGAAGCTGCTCTTCTGAACCATTGGTAACAGAAAAACTGGAAAGCAGGTTTGCCTTCGCAGACTCCGAAAAGGCGTTTTTTTTCAGATACCCCAATAACTCCTGGGAGCCTAGACGAGAAGCCATACAAACACGCAAAAGAGCGAGCGCCTGCGCCTGATAGATCGCTCTGGAAGTGGCATCCAGGCGTGCGGGATTTTGCTGAAGAAAAGCTTCGAGTCGTGGAGCACCTCCTTTTTTTATCAATTGAGCGAACAGCAAAGCATCGATCGGCGCATCCTTATTTTGAATCTCGGAAGACAAAGCCTCCATGAGCCAATTCGGCGGATAGTGATAAACCTTCCCCGCAATACCCGCTTCGTCGCGATACATCATCTCCAATAAAACAGCCCGTAGCAACTCACGCTCAAGAAGGGATGTATCGACAGGCCTCGATGCGTTTACGTCAAGCTGCACGCGAAGCATGCCGTCCACGGCATCATGAATACTGAGCTGAAAAGGCTCAATGGGCTTGCGATAAGTTTCCGACTCTATAAGCCGGATTATGATAGGATGTTTCCATTGATCCTCGACACTCAACAGGTGAAGCACGCTCCGCTTGATATCTTCAGCCTTCTTGGAGATCGCATTGCGATGATCGCGATTTGCGGCAAAAACAATAAACTGACGGGAGCTGCTGATCGTTCGATCGATAATATGCGGAGCAGAAAAACCGAACGTCGGCACAAAGACGGCGAGCAATACCACCGTCCGCCAACGACCACCCATGTTAGAAGCTGTTTTTATTTTTTATGAGCACCCGTAAAGTGTATGACCGCTTTATCCGGGGTGATCGTAATACCGCTTGCCCCCTGAAGAAGAGTAAGTTCGCCTGAGATCGCCGAATAAATCGGATCCAGAATATGCTCCAGATAGCTGATTATGAGAGGATGTAAGGGAAGATGGCCAATATAGGCGGCAATCGGAATCGCATTTTGTCCATTATTTCGTTTCACGATTTTATAACGGATTGAAATATAAAAAGGATGCGAGAGACCACGCTCATCAATGACGGTATCTATTTCCTGATTTCCAAATATAACAAAAACCCGCTTAAACTTAATATAGTCCGAAAGCATTCCTTCGGCAGTTTCCAGTTTAATGCTTTCCGTGAGATATTTATTTACCTGCTCCTGGGTAATTTCCACTTCTCGAGGATAGGGAGTTTCTTCGGCAGTACGCACCGTGGTAATAAATTGTTGAGCTTCCACATGCGTCATGGTTTCGGCCACAGGCATATCAGGGGGAACCCGCCATGCCTGAATTAATGCCGCAGAAAATGCCGCAAGGAGACCGACTTCGATGAATGTGGCAACGAGACGAAAAACTCCGACGATTATTGAGCCAAAAATGGAAATCTCTTTTGCCCCCCCCTGGGTATTGGTATTGGCAGAAGGGTTGCGTGATTTTTGTATGCTCTCCTTTTCGGGTTGCGGAGTCGGACTTTGGGGCGCGGCTTGTTCATGGATCGTCGCAACAGGCACCTCAAGGCGAATGCCGCAATTCTGACAGAAAGTACGCGTAGGATCGTTTTCGTGCCCACAACTTTGACAAAGGATATTAGCCATAAATTTTTAAGATTTGGAGGTGGAAGGCTTGCTGCCACCATCAGTTTTTTTCGGAGTGGTCGCCGTCGCCGCAGGAGTAGACGGTTTGGATTCGCCCGTGCTTTTTTCTTTATTGGCGGACTGCTTGTATCCTTCGCTGCGGTAATCGGTAATATAAAATCCCGAGCCTTTAAAAATAAGACCCGCGCCTGTGCCCAGGAGGCGTTTGACCTTTCCTTTGCCCCATTTTTTCATCCGACATTTTTCCTGCGGGCATGTTTTGAAGGCGTCATCCTTCATAGATTGGAAAATCTCGAAAGGTTTCTTACATTTGGCGCATTCGTATTCGTAAGTCGGCATAGGAAAAGGAGTTTCTTATCAAATCCGGCGACAACGGCGCAAGTACCGGCATCGTTTCCTACTCTTTATCGTCCCAAAAAGCCGATAAAATGCATATTCCTGACTATTTCCAGCAAATATTGGCTTTCCCCACTTGACGAACAGGGTAAAGAGACGTTTTATTTCGCCGTCTCCTATGCGTATATCCTTTGGCAACTTGTTAGCGATCAGCCTTTTCACCGTAAGCGTAATTGGCTGCTCCAGTTATGACCGGCGTCTTTCCGATAATTCGACGATGTATATAGGCGCGAATGGTGGGATTGTTAAAAAATCGGGTGCGCCTGTGGATACGGTTTCTTACTGGGATGGCGATGGCGTGAGCGGAGCACCGAGCATCGTCATTAATTTGTCGGAACAAAAAGCATTTTACTACAAGGGCGGAAAGCTTGTGGGAATTTCTGCGATCTCCACGGGGCGTGAAGGATTTCAAACGCCAGCGGGAAGTTTCAAAATTATCCAAAAGGATCTGCACCACGCATCGACACTCTACGGAGATTATGTCGACGCAGCGGGAACCGCCGTTGTGAAAAATGTGGATGTCACCAAAGATCCGAAACCCCCAGGAACAACTTTCGTGGGAGCACCGATGCCATTTTTCATGCGAATTCATAACGGCGTGGGAATGCACCAGGGATTTTTGCCCGGCGTGCCGGATTCTCATGGCTGCATCCGCATGCCACAAAAAATGGCGGAAATCTTCTGGGCGAATACGCCGCAGGGCACGCCAGTTCGTATTACCTACTAATTCGTCAGCAACCGCGCTCAGCGTTTGTGAGCGCGAGCCACTTCCGCTTCGACACGTAGGCGAAGCGCATTAAGCCGGATGAAACCCGTCGCATCCGATTGGTTATACGCTTTTGTAGGATCGGCCTCCATTGTCGCGATATGAGGATTGTAAAGACTGACAGGGCTTTTACGACCCGCAGCAGTAACACTTCCCTTGTAAAGCTTCACACGCACACAACCGCTGACATTCTTCTGTGACTCAGTAATGAGCGCCTGCAAGGCGTAACGCTCTGGAGCGAACCAGAAACCGTTATAAACCAAAGTGCTGTATTTCGGGATGAGGGAGTCGCGCAGATGCATCACTTCGCGATCCATGGTGAGGGATTCCATCTGACGATGCGCGAAATGCAGGATCGTTCCTCCGGGCGTTTCGTAAACTCCACGGCTCTTCATACCGACGAAACGATTTTCCACCATATCGACACGGCCAATCCCGTGCTTGCCGCCCAGCTTATTCAGCACTCGCATGATCCAGTAGGGGGCCAGCGTGGCGTCGGATTTTTCATTATATCCGAGATCCGCAAGAATTTCCCAAACCTCAGGGTGAAGAATTCCCACGCAATTCCCCTGATCGAATACCAACTCCAGATACTCCGCATGATCCGGCGCTTTTTCCACCGGCACGGCCAGCGTGAAGAGTCCGCAGTCTGGAGTGCTCGCATCGAACCACGGATCTTCGAGGATGCCGCTTTCATAACTGATATGAAGGAGATTCCGATCCATGGAATAGGATTTCTTGGCGGTAGCGGCGACGGAGATACCATGCTTTTCCGCATAGGCGATCATCTCCGCACGGCCCGGGAACTCCTCACGAAAGCGTTCCTGTCTCCAGGGAGCGATCGTGTCCAATTCGGGCGCCAGAGCGGCCGTAGTGAGCTCAAAACGCACCTGGTCATTTCCCTTGCCCGTGGCCCCATGCGCTACCGCATCCGCTTTTTCCTGCTGGGCGATTTCCACCATGCGCTTGGCAATAAGTGGGCGGGCAATGCTGGTGCCGAGATAATACTGGCCTTCATACATCGCACTGGCCTGCATCATCGGGTAAATAAAGTCTCGGGCGAACTCTTCACGAAGATCGTCGACGAAGCATTTCACAGCTCCCGTCTTGAGTGCTTTTTCCTCCAGACCGTCGAGTTCCTCCTCCTGGCCGATATCCGCGCAAAACGCGATCATCTCCGCCTGATAGGTCTCCTGTAGCCATTTAAGAATGACCGACGTATCCAATCCACCTGAGTAAGCCACCACGATTTTCATGCGGCTTGCGTTTTAACGCTTCCCTCGGCTGTAAGCAACTCTCAACGCCAAGATTATCCTGCCCAAAAATACGAATTTGGCTAATTTTAACCCGTGGTCTGGAAAATCGTAATTTCTCTGCTCGTTTTACTGGGCGCCTTCCTTATCGGCTACTGGGTGAGACGTCAGGGCATCCCGCATGCGGATCGGATCGTCATTTGGAAGGCGGAAAGAAAGATGACACTTTATAAAAATAGCGAGACGCTAAAAACCTACCGCATCGTGCTGGGCTTCGAGCCAAACGGCGCAAAACATTTCGAAGGCGATGGAAAGACTCCCGAAGGAAAATATTTCATTTCGGAGCATAACCCAAAAAGCAGCTATCACCTCTCCCTTCGGATTTCCTATCCGGACTCCAAAGATACCGCTTATGCAGCGCAGGCAAACCTCCCCGCCGGTGGCGACATCATGATTCACGGCCTGCCAAATGAAGCAAATCCCGAAGACTCAAAATACACCGCCAAAGACTGGACACTCGGTTGCATCGCGGTGACAAACCGCGAAATCGATGAAATCTACCGGCAAGTGCCGGATGGCACGCCGATAGAAATCTTACCTTAGGAAAAACCGTTTTCGTTCTTCTGGGGTTTCTTGATTAAATTAATTAAAATTCATCATATTCGTGCGCAGCGCAGCCCCGCAGGACTCTCGCACGACGAGCCGTCCCGGAAGGGTGAAAACTTCATCGCTGATCCGGGGCTTTTCGCCACGAATAATAGACGTCAACAAGGCAACCGCCTTCTGCGCCAGTTTTTCCGTCGGCTGCGCTATGGTGGTCAATGAGACTGGAGCATATTCACCGACATCGGTATCGTCGAATCCTGTAATGGCGATTTCCTGTGGCACGCACACCTTTTTTTCGGCACACGCACGGAGTGCGCCCATCGCCCAATAATCATTGGAGCACAGAATGGCTTCAGGGCGCTTGCTCCGACTCAGTAATTGAAGAGTAGCCACACGCCCAGGCTCAAACAGGCTGTCTTTCAGACTGTCCGCCTTCGAGCTTATAGGTTGATAAACGACTTCCGCTTCGGATAAGTCAGCTTCGGCGACAACCTCCTCGAATGCCTGGATGCGTTCCGAAAATCCATGGATACTTTCCGGTCTACTTTCCGGCATCACCATGGTAAGACGACGATAGCCAAGACCAATCAGATGACGGGTTAATCGCCGCGAACTTTCCTTTAAATCCAAGCCAATTTTTGGAGCGCCATAAATCCGATTTCCACTAAGGGTCACGATAGGAATGCCAGCAGCCTGAATACGCTCAAGATAAGGCTGTGCGTATTGGGGCAAATTAGCCGCAAATATAATACCTTCCACTCGCGCATCGAGAAGTGTATCGCAGACTTTGCCTAGATTTACCTCATCGCAGCACACCATTTCGCTATTCATCAGCTGATAGCCGTTTTTTTGAATTGCCTGAGAAGCGTAAGACGCGCGCTCAACGGCAACCTGCATAAAAGTGGAAGTATGGATAAACCCGATCAGACCGCTTTTGCCTTTACGAATGGTCTGAGCCGCACGATTCGGCCGGTAATTAAGGCTCGCTGCAGCTTCGATGACACGGCGTCTCGTGGCTTTGCTGTATTTCTTTTTTACAGAGCCTTTTAGGATATCCGACACAGTGACCTGGGAAAGCCCTACCATCTCGGCAATAGCCTGCTGAGTAGGCAAAGGCGAACATTCTTGGGGGGGCCCACGCATATGAAAGAAATAATCTTTAGGTAAAGACTGTCAAGTAACTCGAATATAATTTCTTATTACTTACCGACTTCTTCTCTATGTCAGAGAGCGGGCTGGGTGGCGACGGGGTAGTCGTCTGTGCGGAATGGAGCAGCGGGTAGTCCGGCGCCGTTGTAGAGATTGACGGTGGGGTCTGTCGTCCACGCGTAGCGGATGGCGACGGGTGCGGGAACTTTGTCGGACCAGACGACGACTTCGTTGCCGTTTTGGATTTTCGCGTCGGCCCAGAACCATTTCTTGTCCGCGCCGCTAAGGGCGAAGCCTTCGAGCTGGCTGTCAGGGCTGCTGTTGCGCACGACGGGAGCCGTCGTCAAATGGTTTATAGGGACAACCGTGGGCACGGGCTTTGCCACGAGGCCGCCGTCGGTGTGTGCAAACTTCACGACTGCCACGCCTTTTTCAAATTTTGACGACTCATACGTCGGAGAAATGTAGGGAATCTTTTTCCCGTAATCCCTCGCGAGAGCAATGAGGGCGAGGCGTTCGCCGACTTCTTTTTTGTCCCATGGGTGGATGTCATTCGACTCACCGAGATCAATGAGCGTGGCCTGCGCGGTATTTGGAAGGCGAAGCATCTGCGACTGCGATTCCCGCTCCACCGTCCAGTAATTCGTGGCACCGGCATCGGCGGTTTTCGGATAATACCTCGGGAGCTGGCAGAAATAGAATGGCAGATCGCCGCGGTCCCATTGCTTGCGCCAGCCCTCGATCATCGCTGGCAATATCTCACGACACTGAAATGCGTTGCCGGCATTTGACTCGCCCTGATACCAAAGAAAACCGCGGATGGCGTAGGGACTAACAGGGTGGAGCATCGCGTTGTATAGACTCCCAGAGAGACCGCCTTTAGCCACGGCCATAGGCGGTAATTTCGGAAGCGCTGCAAGCTGCTCGGCGGAGAGCATCGGAAGCACGTACTCCGCACGTGCCGACCAGTCGCCGCGTACGGGAATCTGACCGGCCAACGCAGTGCCACTGGGGAAAATCATCGGTTTTCCCGGCGCATAGATGCGGAATGCGAGCGTGTTTTTCCCTTCCTTCATCAGATCCGCAGGAATGGCCGTATAAACAGGATCGTTGCTGCCAGGGTACTTTTCAATCGTGTTCTGGCGCACGAGCTTGCCATTCCAGTAAACACTTTCAAAACCCTCGATCGGATTGATGCCGAGCGTCATCGCCTTATTCGCAAGCGTAGCGGGAATGTCGACTTCCTTTTGCAACCAGACTACGCCATTCACGGGAAGTGTCGGCACACTCATCGAGCCGATGGGAACGGAAACCCAACCTTGGGCGGGAACTGGTCCCTCCGCAAAGGCTTTCACATCAGGCGTGAGGTGGTCTTCCCTACCCGACTGCTTCAACCACGCGGCGTAATCTTTTTTATAAGTTTCAAAAAGCGGAGGGTAGTCCTTCTGATATTGTGCGGCAGCTTCCCGAGCCGCTTTGACAGCAGGCACTTTTTGAATGGTTTCCGGGCTCAGCCAGGATTCGCAAATCGATCCTGAATAGGCATCCATGATGATGCCAACGGGAGTCTTCAGTTCACGCTGCAGGGTTTTTCCGAAATAATAGGAAACGGCGGAAAAATAGAGTGCGCGCTCCGGTGCGCAAATATCCCATTTCCCAGCGACATCGTCCGCCAGCGTCTCCCCATCAGACGTCCTCAAAGGGGCGACATAGAAGTGCCGGATCATGGAATTCGCGGACGCCGCGATTTCTTCTTTTCCGCCCAACGAATGCTGGAGCATGGCGGCCATGTTTGACTGTCCGGAAGAGAGCCAGACCTCGCCAACGAGCACGTCGGATACCGTCAAGGCATTCTTTCCCTGCACGGTCATCGTGAAGGGACCGGGGGCGGAATCCGCGAGATTCAACACGATCTTCCACTTCCCATCCTGACCTGCGACGGCCTTGCCGGAAACTTTATCGAGCGTGACCGTCACTTCCTCGCCGGGCGCGGCCGTTCCCCAAACCGGGGCCTTGTCAGATTTTAACAAAACCATGTGGTCGGAAATAATCGCGGGTAATTTGACATCACCGAAAGCAGCACAGGCGGAGAAAATGAGAAACAGCGGTATTTGTATTTTCATGGGAAATTAATAGATATTTATTCTTTAAGCGTTTGTATACTCTCCAAGCGCGAAGAAGCGAACATTAGTGACAGATTTAGAGATGCCAACGTGTATCAATGAGAAAAAGTTCATAGAATTTCAAAAGTTGAATCTTCAATGAAATCCCAATCCAAAGCGATTCCACGACCAGAGCCTTCTGGCAAAATGGCGCAACCGTCCTCGATACGAATCTTCTCCTTTAAACCGAAATCGAAGTAAGATACTGGTTCCAGCACCTCAAAAAATTCGCAATTTGCTATCGCCGCACAGCAATGCAAATTAATGATTTCGAGCGGATGGTAAATGGTCGAATGCAGTTCGCATTGAAAACCAAAGCTCTCGGCGAGATGCGCGGTTTTTATTACAGGTGTAATTCCGCCTTTCCACGAAACATCGGTACGGATGATGTCTACCGCACGGGACGCTATGAGTTCTGCGGCCATATAATGGCTACCGGGAAGCACCTCACCGGCACAAATTGGAATGTCCAGCACACGAGCCAGCTCACGCAATCCATTCAGGTCGCAATCGAAAAGCGGCTCTTCAAACCAGTGGTACTTCAGCCCCTCCAGCACTCGCCCGATACGCAGAGCCTGCTGGTGATTGTAACAGGCTACAGGATCGGCCATGAGAGTGAAATCTGCCCCCACTGCCTCGCGGCACAATCGATAGGACTCGATATCCAATCGTTCCTCTCCGATAGGATGCAGTTTGTATCCCGCCCAGCCACGGGCCTTAATGGCTAAAGCCTGCTCCGCATAGGCTGATGGGGATGAAAGTGTGAGGGAACTCGCATAAATCGGCACCCTGTCTCTTACGGCACCAAGATACTTGTAAAGTGGCTGACCTGCGGCCTCTGCGCACAGAAGCCAACAGCAAATATCAAACGGGCCGTAGGAATAGATGGGCACATGATGCCACCATCGATCAACCATACGAAAGTCCTGCCAATGCTTCTCGCGAAAGGCAGGGTCTTTCCCCATAAAAAATGGCTTCAGAGCGGATGCAGCCAAATATCCGGCATGGCGGGCTCCACTGCCAGCAAAGCCAAAAGTATCGACGGTTAGTCCTTCATCCGTCTCGAAGCGAATAACCAGAAATTCCATCTCTGATTTTTTTCCGCTACGCATTTCCTGATCGCGCATGGGCGGTTCCTTATGCGCGCAAAGACGAATTTCTATATTTGAAATCTTCATATTTAAAATTTCCCGTATTTGTTATTTCACAAACTACTATTGTTTAGCTTTCGAACTTCCGCTGACCGGACGGCTATTGTTTTTAGAGAAGCCTATAATACCAAGCCCATCTGCTTCCGCGATAGCACGCGGAACAAGAAGCGCAGCAGGAGATTTCGCCCAGAACATTGGAACTGAATAAAGGAACGGGAAGAAAAAGTTGCTTTGTTCAATCATTGCGACGGTTCGATCTTCCCCGGGCTGCAGTGGAATGGTGTGTACCCCCATGGCTGCGATGTCCACTCTGCGCGATACCTTCAACCCCGTACTTGGAAGACCCGTGTAAAACGTGATAAATTTACTGTTGCTGGTGTCCCAAACGTCAAGGTCGATGCTCTTCGTGCCTTTGGGAATGTAGATATACACGCCAGCCTGGGTTAGGCCCTGCGCGTCGGTAAAGTAAGTAAATGGCATGCGCTTTGTGTACCTGCCGGTTTGCAGATCGAAAGTGGGGCTGTACAGGTAGGAAAGATTGCCGCCATTTCCGACCCAGAAACGATAGACGCCGGGCTGCGGCGCCTTGAGTTGCACGTCCACAAGTTGGTAAATATTTGCACCATTTTTGCCCTCGACGGATTGCTGGCTGGTCATCGTTCTATCAAGCCATGACGTCCATGTGCGCTTGGTGGTATCCCAGATATCGACACCGTAGTAGACTTTCTTTTGCTTGTAGTCACCATTATCGGGAATGAAAGGCCAGGTGAGCTTGAAGCCGATGAGGTCGTCTTTCTGCGCGGCGGTAGTCAGAAACGTGCCATTATGCATGTAGACGCTGTTATAGAAAAAGCCGCCGTCGAGAGGCTCCATCTGAAATTCATCCACCATGACGAGATCGTTTAGGTCGATATTTATCGCGGGTTTTCCATTTGCCAGAGTGGCTTCGGAAAATAGTTGCACCGGCACAACCTTCCATAATTCCAAAATTTTCGGCCACCACTTCTGCGTTTCTTCATGGGTGTAGTGCGCAGGTCCGGCACTTATTTCCGGTCCCGCAATGGTCTTTGCATCGGCACGATTATAGTCCCTCCCCAGCAGTCCCTGCATTCCTACCATGTAGGCCATCTGGCCTTTCCACATAAACTCCTTCACCTCCGGAGCGTCTTTCGCAAACTTTCCGGTATCCATGAGGTAATGGACATACCAGTATTGCTTGAGATCATCGATGCGACGCTGCGCCTCGGGTTCTTTTGCCGCATCGAGTTTTTTATCAGCGGCATCAAGCAGGTGAATGGCCTTTGCCCAGGAGTTCGGGCTATTCACCGTGTAATGTCCTATCAACATGAAGTCATAGTACGCCTTCATTTCCTTCCAGACGCTGCCAAAGGAACGCTGCATCCAGCGATCACGGATCGCGTCAAGATCTTTTTGCGTCAGGTCTGCATTCCATAGCATTTTGGAAACCAGGTAATACCCCAGCCCGTTTTTTCCAAAATTGAGATCAATCTCACCGACGATAGATCTAAAACCGACTTCATAAAAGCGATGATAGGTCTCTGCTATTGCTTTCGCTGATGCATCCCATCCGGCAGGAATGCCGCTTGGACCGCCATCGCTATAATAGGAAAAGCTATAATACAAATACTCTTCCAGGGGCTCATTCGGAAGCATGATTTTCAATGCCTTCGCGATATCCTCGTCACTGGCAATCATCTGCCATTTCCCAGTGCCTCGATTTTTCGGAAAGGGAGAGACCTTCGAACGCGTCCGCTGATCTAAATTAAAATTAGGCGGCACATCATGCCAGTTATAGCTTTGCAGGCTGCACCGTACAAGTTCCTTCTTGGACTTACCGGTTGAGGTTACCTGCTGCTCTTTAGGCAAGGAGTCGATCCACTTGTCATATTCATGCAAAAGATAACCCGCGAGCGCATAGATATTGTCACTCGCAGAAGCAGGTTCCCATGTTTCCGTAGGATGGTTTAACCCCTTGAAGCCGTTCAACACATACGGACGACCGAAGGGCAGGTTCTCCTTCGCGAGGTATTCGGGATACCAATTCCTGTGCGCCTGAGTCTTATCACGTATATCATTGGGAGTTTCGCCATCTTCGGCATCCATCGGAAAAATAAAGCGATCGTCCGGATTGTTTTTAAAGGCGACTTCGCCCTTTTCCTTCATGTCCTCAAAAATGATGTCACGAACATGCGAAACAGATACATCGGCGCTTCCCCACGTGTTGCTTTCCTTCCATTCCTTCCCGTCACAATAGAAGCGCTTTCCGAATCCGGGCGTTCCCTTTGCATCGGTATTGAGCCAGTAGAGATCCTTCACTTCCGGCCCTGCTGGAGGACGTTCGGAACCCAAACCCACTTTAGCATGGCAAAGGAATCCCTCCGGCGAGTGAAGTTCGCGCATTTTATCCCAAATTTTTTCATGATAAATGTGCAAAACTTCTCCCGGAAAAGGCGGCATGGAGGTGCCCAGCATCTTTGTGCCGATCACCCAGC
>JBDTJR010000087.1:0-4871 GCA_039935735.1 Chthoniobacterales bacterium
CGTGGCGGATTTTTTCACGCTGACTAAGCAGTGCGAGCGTGCGATTCCGCTCTACCAGCGCGTTCTTTCCAGTGATCCCGACTTTGGAGGCGCTCTTGAAAATCTTGCGCTTTGCTATGCCCGGAGCGGAAAATCCAAAGAAGCCATCGATACCTACCAGCAAGTCATCGATAAGGACGCGACAAAGATTGGCGCTTATGACGAAATTGCCGATCTCGCCATTCAGATGGGAGATAACAATCGCGCACTGACCGCTTTGAGGCAGGCGATGCTGATGGATGCCTCCGATCCTATGCGCTATGAAAAAGCCGGGGATTGTGCCCTGAAGCTTTCCAAGATCGATGACGCGGTGAAAATATTTACCGAGGCCCGCATCCGTTTTCCTTCGGAGCCGGAGTTTACGCACTTTCTCGGGATTGCCTTAAGTCAGGCAAACCGGCATGCGGAGGCGATGCAGGTTTTTGAACGGGCTATTTTCGAAGCTGGCAACCAGCGTCCGGGCATGCTCGATTCGCATTTTTATTGTGATTACGGCATGGCCGCCGAGGAGGCGAAACAGTACGGCAAGGCGGAGGAAATGTTGAAAAAATCCATTGATATGGATCCGGACCATGCAGCCGAATCCTATAACGCGTTGGGTTATATGTGGGTGGATCGCGGTGAGCGGCTGGATGAGGCCGAGGTGGTGATTCGCAAGGCCGTGGAAATCGATCCGAATAACGCGATGTATATCGATAGTCTTGGGTGGTTGCTCTACAAACAGGGCAAATATCAGGATGCGGTTGCACAATTACAACGGGCGTCCGAGCTGCTTTCAAACCACCCGGATGCGGTAGTTTTCGAGCATATCGGTGACGCGTATCAGAAGCTTGGTCAGTTTGCGCAAGCGGTTTTGTACTGGCAAAAATCCATTGGACTGGATCCCAAAAACAAAGTGGTTCTTGCGAAGATCGACGACGTCTCGAAAAAAGTCGTCGATCAGAAGACCGTGACTACTCCATAAATTCCAGCGCTACCGGTGCTGGAATAAGACCTGCTTCGTGGGCGCGTTTCAGGAACAGACGGATCGCCGCCCGGCCTTTGTCGCCATAATCGAGGGTATAGTCATTTACATACATGCCGATGAATTGATCCGTAAGGTCGGTCTCCATTCCACGTGCAAGAGGAAGAGTATGCGTGACGGCGGCGAGGCGGTGCTCCAGGCCGTAACGAATGCTTTCTTCGAGGATTTCGCAGATCACGCATTGTTCGTCTTTGGGAATGTCCTTGCGGATCACATTGCCGCCGAGCGGAAGGGGGAGTCCGGTTTCGTTTTTCCACCATTCGCCGAGATCGAGGATTTTTTGGAACCCTTCGTTTTGATAGGTGAGTTGGCCCTCGTGAATGAGAAGCCCGACTTCGGCTTTGCCGGCGCGGACCGCTTCAAAGATTTCATCAAAGGGAATAACGACGTAGTCGAAGTCGCCGAGAAAAATACGCGCTGCGAGATACGCGCTGGTCATTGTGCCAGGGATGGCGATTTTTTTATCTTTGAGCCACGCTTTGGCGGCTTCCGGAGATTCTGTGGCGGGCGATGTATTTGCGAGGGAAACAAACATCGGACCGTAGCCATCGCCCATGCTCGCGCCGCTTGGCATCAGTGCATATTTATCGAGGACGTAGGCTAGTGCGTGAATCGAGACGGCGGTGATGTCGAGTTCGCCGCGCGTGGCGCGCTCATTCAATGTCTGAATGTCCTGTAATGTGTGTTCGAACTCCATGCCGCGCAGGTCAATCTTGTGCTTCGCCATAGCGTAAAACATGAAGGCGTCGTCGGGATCAGGTGAGTGGCCGAGCGTGAAAGTTTTGGATGCGGTATGTGACATGGCTTATTCGATGGCTTTGCAAATTTCCCGTATTAGGGCGGGACCCCGGTAAATGAATCCCGTGTAAATCTGGACAAGTTCTGCGCCCGCGTCCAGCTTCTCCACGGCATCCGCGGCCTGCATGATGCCGCCGACTCCGATAACGGGCAGCGAAGCGTGTTTCTTAATGAGTTCGACGATGCGTGTGGAAGGTGTGCGCAGAGGGAGGCCGCTCAAGCCGCCGGTTTCATCCAGATGATGCGGCACAAGGCGGTGATCGATCGTGGTATTGGTCGCAATCAAGCCTGCGGCGCGCTCGCGCTCGGCAAGCTCCACGATTTCGATGACATCTTCATCAGCCAGATCGGGCGCGATTTTTATGAGAATGGGTTTTCGCGACTCCCAACCGAGCATGGCACAAAGAATGCGTTTCAGAGCCTCGGTATTTTGCAGAGAGCGGAGGCCGGGTGTATTGGGGGAGCTGACATTGATGACGAAATAATCGCCATAGGGGAAAAGCGTGCGGAAGGATTCGAGATAATCTTCGGCGGCATTCTCCAGCGGCGTGGCGCGGGATTTGCCAATATTGATGCCGATGGGGATTTTTGGCCAGTGATGAGCGGATGCGAGGCGATCCAGTCGCTGAGCTACAACAGCAGCGCCGTCGTTATTGAATCCCATGCGGTTAATGAGTGCTTCCTGATAGGGGAGGCGAAAGAGACGGGGCTTGGGATTCCCGGGTTGCGGGTGTGCAGTGATCGTCCCGATTTCGACCGAGCCAAAGCCCATCGCTTCCCACGCATGAAGGGCAACGCCGTTTTTATCCAGTCCTGCGGCAAGACCCACGGGGTTTGGAAATTCGATGCCGAAAAGTTTGCGCGGAATCGCTTGTGGAGTGCTTCCGGACAAAACAGAAATGAGAGGCTTGAGCGGCGATGCGGCCTTCAATGAATGAAGAGTAAGATCATGCGCGGCCTCTGCATTGAGGCGGAAGAGAAGAGGCTTAAGCAGCGGGTAAATATTCATTTTCCGATGCAAAAGGTGCTGAAAATTCGACCCAGGATTTCTTCGGTATCCGCCGCGCCCACAATTTCGCCGAGCGCGTCATTTGCCGCATGAAGCTCGATTGCGACGAGTTCAGGCGGTGAGGATTTTTTTAATTCTTTGAGACCTGCATCGAGTGCCGCACGCGCTTTTTTCAGACAGGCCTGATGCCGCGCATTGATTGCGACGGAAGACGGCCCTTGAAGCAGGCGGCCTCCGCCGACGCGACGACAGATTTCCTCAACGAGGAGGTCGAGGCCTTCGCCAGTTTTACAGGAAATTCGTAATGCGGTTTCGGGATACACGTTCGCCGAGGATATAAGGTCAATTTTATTGATTACCAGAATTTCCTGCGGGTGAAACGGAGGGGCGTCATTTTGCCATGCCGTGGCATCGAATACATGAAGGGCGAGATCCGCCTGCTCGAGGCTCTGACGCGTGCGTCGAATGCCCTCTTGCTCAATGGAGTCCTTCGTCTCGCGAATGCCGGCGGTATCCGTAATCAGGAAGGGAATGCCGCGCAGGGTGAGGGATTCCTCAATGGTGTCGCGCGTGGTGCCGGGTTGCTCGCTGACAATAGCACGCTCGTGACCGAGCAGAAGATTCAGGAGGCTGGACTTGCCGGTATTTGGCGCGCCGCAAATAACCAGTTTTACGCCTTCGCGTAAAATGCGGCCTTCGTCTGCCGTTGCGAGTAATGCGTCGATGGCCTCGATTACTTCCAGAAATCTTTTTTGGAGGGCTTCGAAATCATCTGGCGCGATACCTTCCTCGGGAAAATCGATGAATGCTTCCAGATGCGCGAGCGCATTGAGCAGAAGGCCACGAACCTCCATCGTGTGCCGACCAAGATTTCCCTGAAGTTGATTGGCTGCGGCTTTGAGGGCGAGGGAACTACGCGCCTGGATGAGGTCCATGACCGCCTCGGATTGCGTGAGATCCATTTTCCCGTTGAGAAAAGCACGCTGGGTGAATTCACCGGCTTCGGCATGGCGCGCGCCTGCGGAAAGCGCGAGCTCCAGCACACGGCGCGTGAGCAGAATGCCGCCATGGCAGGAAATCTCAGCCACGTTTTCACCCGTTGCGCTGGCCGGTGCGGGAAAAATACAAAGCATTCCTTCATCTACCGTTTCACCAGCCTTGCCGATTTTTCCGAAAACCATTTTGCGTGGCTGCAATTCGGAAACAGGAGATTTTGCGGTAAAAATTTTCGCCGCGATACTCAAGGCATCAGGGCCCGAAATACGCAGCAGGGCGATGGCGCCTTCGCCGGGAGGCGTCGAGAGAGCAGCGATGGTATCGTCGCGAAGAGCGGCCACGCGGATCAGGCAGCCTCCGTTTTACGCTTCGCGAGGATAGCCTTCAGCGATTCCACAAAGCGGGCGTTCTGCTCCGACGTGCCCACGGAGACGCGGATCCAGTCCGGCATGCCGTAGCTGCGCATGGCGCGCACGATGATGCCTTCTTTCAGCAATTCATTGAAAACCGCATCGCCGTCTTTGACGTTCACAAGCACGAAATTTGCGACGCTGGGAATGTATTCCAACTTTGCATCGGCGAATGATTTTTCCAAAAAAGCGCGGCCTTCGTGCGTGATGGTGCGCGTGCGATTGATGTGCGCGTCGTCTTTTAATCCCGCAAGCGCTCCCGCCTGCGCGATGCCGTTTGCATTGAAAGGCTGGCGTGTCTTCTGAAGCACCTCTGCAAGTTTCTTTGAGGCAAGGCCATAGCCGATGCGGAGATTCGCAAGACCCTGGATCTTGGAAAACGTACGCATGACTACGACGGGCCGTTCCTCACGGATGTATTTGATCACATCCGGCGGGTTATCCAGAAACTCGTGATAAGCCTCATCAAAAATAACGACAACGCTGTCTGGAATCTTCGCCATGAAACGGTCGATTTGCTCCTGCGACACCATAGTGCCGGTAGGGTTGTTTGGATTTGCGACAAAGACCATGCGTGTCTTCGGCGTGATGGCAG
>JBDTJR010000088.1:0-5343 GCA_039935735.1 Chthoniobacterales bacterium
TTAATGCTAAGACCATGAATTCCGTCATCGAGCGTATAGAGTTCCTGAGCGATATGCAGCGGAACGAGAATGAACTCCGAATCATAAAGATAGCGACCGGACTCAAAGATACCCGTCACCTTGAGCTGCTTGGGCACGATCATTTGTTGGAGATCGTCGAGGTTTCGATCGGTCGCTTTTTTCTTTTTCAGTTCGTCAATTTTGCCGAGCGCCGCATTCAGATTTCCCGGTGAGATGATCGTGACCATGTCTCCCACGCCGATGTGAAGGGCTTGCGCAAGCTCCGCACCCAATACCGCCGTATCGCCCGAGAGATCGAGTTCCCCCTCAATGATAAATTTCTTGATATCGCTAACCTTGACCTCCTGATCGGGATCGATACCACGGATCTTCGGCGCAAGCCTCTGCCCTTGAAACTCCGCCAGCACAGGGCCCATTACAAAAGGCGATACAGCAACCACGCCCGGTGTGCTCTGAATTTTGCTTTGCACATCCCGCCAGTTATCAATGATCCCCCCATTGGAAACAACAAGGTGTGCGTCAAAGCCGATGACCTTTTGCTGAAGTTCGATCTCGAAGCCTTTCATCACCGAGATCACGAGAATCAAAACCGTAATGCCGAGCGTGACACCCAGAATCGATATCAGGGTGATCACCGAAAGAAAGGTGCGCTTCGGTTTGAGATAGCGCAGGGCGAGAAACAGACTAAATCCGGCTTTCAAGATGCGCGACGATGCCATGAGCGCCCCCTGTGACGCAACGCGAAAGCGTAAAACCTTTTAACTCCGCGTCAACCGGCTCAACCGACGGAGTCTGGCCTCCAGCAGGGTGGCCTCTTCAATCGTTTCCTTCCCCTCCTGGATATACCGCACCGCCAGGAAGCTCAGGATGTTTAGAACCAGAATCGCCGCGAAATAGATACTATGCCGCCGCCACGTAATAAAGTGCGTATGCACCTCAAGAGCTCCAAACGCATCCAGCGCGATTCCCCAGAATATCGGAGCCGCCCCCAGCCCAAGGCTTGTAACCACAGTGAATAGGGCAAAGAAGTGATTCCGGCCCATGATCGGAATCGTGCTCATGGTCATCCGCACATTCGCGAGGTTAAAGTTCGCTCCCGCAAGGCCCGCCATGAAGTTTAAGATTACAATATACTCTACTCGAGGCGGCAACTCCCCGCCTGCCATGGCAAGCCACCCCAGAATCGTCAATCCATAGACGGCCAGCGCCACACGCAAAACCAGCTTACTGCCAAGGGCATCAATTAATCTTCCGGTAAGCGGCAGGCTAACAAGTGCGGCAACAAAGGATAAACTCGATAGCCCCATAATAAGCGATGGGGATAGCTTCGGAAACTCCTCAAGGTACTCGACGGTGAAGACCGAAAGGCCACCTATCGTAAACATGAAAAGCATATTGAAACCGAGCAACCGTGCAAAAGGCGGAAAACTAAGCATTGTTCTCCATGGAACTCGGGTCGCGGACTTCCTTACCGCCTCACTTGCAGGATGCACATCAGGAATTCTTTTCATGAAGTAAAGCCCCGCCGTACTGGTCACCGCACTGAAGAAAAAAATCAGGCTGTAATGCCATTCATGGATGCTCCCGCGCATGACAAAAGCGGAGACAATCATCGCGACAAAAGCCCCGAGATAACTGCCAAACTGATCTCGCGAAAGAAACCGCCCACGCACCGCTTCGGGAATCAATTCCGTGATCCACGGCAAGACCGCGCAGGATGATATTCCACGGATCAGGTTGAAGAGAAACAATCCGCTCAAAAGCAGCGCAAAAAGCGAAACCGTTCCCAGAAAACTCAGCAAGGGCACGATTGCCACGATAAAGATCAATACCGCACGCAGGCTCCACCCCATCAGGATAAACCTCCTATAGCCATAGCGAGGAAGGAACTGAGCCGCAGGCAATTGAAATACCGTCATCAACGGTGTAAACGATGCAATGACTCCCAGCACCGTGGAACTCGCTCCGATGGACTTCGCATACAAAATCATCGGTGTGCCCATGATGATCTGAAACCCGATGGTATTAAAAAAGCTGAAGACGTTTGCGTTCAGCGAACCTGGAGGAAGACTATCCTTCGTGGACACGTTACGTTACTTCTCTCCTTCTGAAAAAAAGATAGTTCGGTAATGGCGAGCCGTAGGCATCGAATTATTTTTTAATAACTCAAAACCCGGCTCTTGGCAACTTTTCAGCTCTTTCTTTTAAGCTCGGGGCTTCAAATGCGGGAACAGGATGACATCGCGAATCGATTCCGCACCCGTGAGCATCATAACAAGCCGGTCGATCCCGATGCCAATACCACCTGCTGGCGGCATGCCGTATTCCAGCGCTGCAAGGAAATCCTCATCCGTCTTCTGCGTCTCCTCACCGCTTTGGTGTTTAAGGCGCTCACGTTGGACGACCGGGTTATTCAGCTCGGAGTAACCGGGAGAAATCTCCTGCCCGTTAATCACAAGCTCAAAAACATCCACCACACTGTCATCCTCACGATTTTGTTTCGCCAATGGCACCAACTGTTTGGGGCAATGCGTGACAAAACACGGATTCATCGTTTTTTCCTCAACCAGTTTTTCAAAAATGTGCTGAGTGATTTCAAACTCCTCTTTGGAGTGCGTAATATCTAAACCAAGCTCCTGGCAGCGTTCCTGCTTTTGCTCAAGAGTCCTTGCATGCCAGCCCGGCTCCGCCAGCTCAATGAGTTCCCGATAAGGCATACGCTTCCAGGGCCGTGTCAGGTCAATGACCTTTACCACTTCGCCATCGGAATTCTTATGCTCAATTTTTAAGCCACCGCAAATTTTCTCAGCGATCTGACACACCATGGTTTCGACGAGGTCCGCCATTTGCTCAAAATCGGCATAGGCCCAGTAAGCTTCGAGCATCGTGAACTCCGGATTGTGACGCCGGGAAATTCCCTCATTTCGAAAATTGCGATTCACTTCAAAAACCTTTGGAAAGCCGCCAACCAGCAAACGCTTAAGGTAAAGCTCCGGCGCGATACGCAGGAAAAGATCGATACCCAGCGCATTATGGTGCGTCTTGAAGGGCTGGGCCGCTGCCCCACCCGCGATCGTCTGCATCATCGGCGTCTCGGCTTCCACGAACTGCCGCTCTTCAAGAAAAGAACGAATCTCGCGAACGATCTTAATTCGCTTATGGAAAATTTCCCGGGACTCGGGATTCGAGATCAAATCCAGATACCGCTGGCGATAGCGGATCTCCGTATCCTGCACCCCATGCCATTTATCCGGCAACGGTCTCAGCGCTTTGGAGAGGAGGACAAATTTCACCGTGCGAATGGAAATTTCTCCCGTCTTGGTGGTGAAATATTCTCCCTCCACTCCGATAAAATCTCCAAGATCAAGAAGCGCGAAGATCTGCCCATCCGTCTCATCAAGTCCCTTGGTGTTGATATAAACCTGCATGCGGCCCGTGATATCCGAAATATCCAGAAAATGGCTTTTGCCCATATCCCGATGCGCGGTGATTCTTCCGGCCGCACGGACGCTCTTTCCTTCCTCGAATTGCTGACGAATGCTTTCTACGGCACCATCGGTAGCAAAACTTCCACCGAAAGCATCGACTCCCATTGAAGTCAGCGTTTCGAGTTTTTTCCTGCGTTCGAGTACCAGTTGATTTTCGGAATCGGTTACCATCGCCGCCATCAAGCGAAAGTGACCGGCAAAATGCAATCCCGGAGTTTAAATCTCTACGAGATCAGCAATTTTCTCAGTTGCCAATTTAAGGAAGGAATCTACCTTGTTCCAATCATGTTACGAATCGGCATCGGGGTTCTGGTCCTGCTTCTAGGCACAAATCCCCTTCTTTGGGGAAAGGACGATATCACCAGGAGCGTCGTTCGCATCCAAACCGTCTCTCAGGAGCCCGATTACCGTATTCCCTGGAATTCGGGTCAGATCGTCAGCGGCACGGGCGCGGGTTTTGTGATTTCCAATAACCGCATAATGACGAATGCCCATGTGGTCAGTAATGCCAGAAACATTCAGGTCTTTAAGGAGGGAGTGCCAAAACCCTACCCGGCGAAAGTCCGCTTCATCGCCCATGACTGCGATCTCGCAATCATCGTTCCTGATGACCCATCCTTTTTTCAGGGGATTAAGCCTCTTGAGTTTGGCAAACTTCCTGAAATTGAATCTCCTGTTTCCGTTTTTGGCTACCCTATTGGCGGAGATCGCCTCTCTGTCACACGCGGAATTGTATCGCGTATTGATTTCCAGCCTTATTCCCATTCTGGCGCAGACTCCCACCTGACCGCTCAAATCGATGCGGCTATCAATCCTGGAAACAGTGGCGGCCCTGTCATGCAGGACAAGAAAATTGTCGGTGTCGCCTTTCAGGGTTACAGCGGCGATGTCGCCCAGAACGTGGGCTATATGATTCCCATTCCGGTAATCGCTCGTTTTCTGAAAGACATTCAGGATGGCAAATATGATCACTATGTCGATTTAACCATTGGTTATTTCCCGCTCTTCAATCGTGCAACGCGCGGAGCACTGGGTCTACCGGACGATGATCACGGCGTCTATGTCACGGATGTTTATAAGGACGGCTCGAGCGACGGCATATTGCAAAAAGGGGATGTTCTTTTATCCATTGATGGCCTCCCCATTGCCAGCGATGGCACTGTCGAGCTCGACAATGATACCCGACCGCTGGCTGAAGTCGTCGAGCGAAAATTTAACGGCGATAAAGTCACCATGGATATCTGGCGAAATCGTCATCGTGAGACGGTAACTATTCCACTCAAAACCTGGCCCTTCCAGCTTCAAGCAAATGCTTACGATGTAAAACCCCGGTACGTGCTTTTTGGCGGTTTGCTGTTTCAGCCCGTCGATCAGAACCTAATGCGTGCCTACGCTATTACTAATCTCCGCATTCGTTATATTTTCGATAACTTCCTGAATGAGCACCTTTACGAGGACCGTCCCGAAATTGTGATTCTCAGCGGCATTCTTCCCGATTCTGTCAATACATACCTTACAGACTTTCAGTTCTCCATCGTGGATGAAATCAATGGAAAGAAGATCAAAAATCTGGGTGATGTTTCAGAAGCATTCGGACGTCCTGAAGAGTTTTATGTCATTAAGTTTTTAGGCCGACAGCGGCCACTGGTCATCGCAAAGCAGGAAGCCGATGCCGCTCGTGCCAGAATCCTTCAACGTTACAAAGTAAACGCCGAACAAAATTTGAAAGACTAACCATGCCATCACTACGTCTCTCTAAAATTTTCGCGATCGCTCTTTTGGGCTTATTGGCGGTCAGTGACTTGTCTCTTGCAGGAACTCGACCACCGACTCC
>JBDTJR010000089.1:0-3712 GCA_039935735.1 Chthoniobacterales bacterium
TTTTGAACGATCCTATCAGTCGCAAGCTCTATCTGGGCGAAACCTTTACCATGTAGGCAAATCCCGGACCACACATGTCCTCACCCATACGGCGCATCCCTGCCATTACGGTTGGCAATTTCTATGCCAACCACTCCGACCATCTGGATATGAGACTGGCGGGTGCGGCAGTAGGAATGAATCGTCCTATCCGCGAGCCCACCGTAAACCGTCCGGGGCTCGCTCTCACCGGCTTCTATTCCTATTTCGCAGGCAAGCGCATGCAGGTCATTGGAAGCGCGGAAATGAGTTATCTAAAAAACCTTCCCCAAGTGACCTTGATCGCCCGCCTCAGGGAGCTTTTTGCGCGTAAGATCCCCTGCTTGGTCGTTGCCAGGAATGCAAAAATCCCGAATGGCATTCTGGATCTCGCGACGGAGTTCGAAACACCTGTTTTCAGAACCCAGATGATCACGATGAAATTTATTAACGCTGCGACGATTGCTCTGGAGTTTGAATTCTCTCCTACGTCATCGGAATACGGCAGCATGGTTGATATTCACGGCATTGGTGTCTTGATCCGTGGTGCCAGCGGCGTCGGTAAAAGCGAATGCGTCCTGGGCCTCATCGAGCGCGGCTACAGTTTGATCAGCGATGACATTACCCGTATCCGTCAGGTCGAGGGACGCGAACTTATTGGCATGGCTGCGGAAATTTCCCGTTATCACATGGAGGTCCGGGGCATAGGTATTATTAATGTTGCTTCCGTTTTCGGTGTCGGAAGCGTGCGTCCGGATAAACGTATGGACCTTGTGGTTACACTAAAAGATTGGCACGAAGTGGAAGATGTGGATAGATTAGGCACAGAAGGCGACTTCTATGAGATACTCGGTATTCAGGTGCCCCATGTGGTTTTGCCAGTCCGCACAGGGCGGGATATTGCGCGTCTCGTAGAAGTAGCAGCTCTCGATCAAAAATTAAAAAGCATGGGCCATAACAGTGCGCGGGAATTTAACCAGCGCCTGATAGAGTTCATGCGGAAAAAAAATTAACGACGATGGAAGTGCTTGGAGAAAATAAATTTGTGGATAACGAGAACCGAGTCACCTGTGAAGTTACTATTTCTAACCGAAACGGGCTCCACGCGCGACCCGCTGCGATGTTTGTCAAGATATCGAGCCGATATCGTGCAGAGCTTTGGGTCCAGAAGGATGAGGAACGCGTTAATGGCAAAAGTATCATGGGCCTCATGATGCTGGCAGCCGGAAAAGGCTCCAAATTGATCCTTACCGCCGAAGGCGCTGATGATGCGCCTAAAGTCATCGAAGATATCCGACGTCTCGTCGAATCAGGCTTCGATGAAGAATGACCTTTTGACGAAAAGCTAAATTGCTGATAGTCAGCGGTGATGTCGCCAGAAGCTGGCCATCTTAAACCAGAAAAACGCTTTTCAGGAATCCCTGTATCTCCAGGTATTGCCCATGGAAACGTCTTTGTACATTGGTTTGAAGAGGATGAGATTCCCATCCGTAATATTACTCCCGAACAGGTCTCGGAGGAAGTTAGCCGATTCGAAACCGCCCTTATTGCCACACGGGCGGAACTTCTTGATATTCAAGAACGTATTGCAAATGCCATCGGGGCGAAAGATGCCAGTATTTTTGATGCCCACCTTCTTGTTATAGAAGATCGCACACTTATTGATGAGGTCCTCAAGGCTCTCGATCGCGACCGCTATAATGTGGAATATGTCTTCCACCGTGTTGCTGAACGGTATTGCAAATCACTAAGCGAAATTAAAGACGCTTACCTCCGTGAACGTGTAGTGGACATTGAAGATGTCGCTCGTCGAGTCATTCGGAATCTTTTGGGGAAAGCTCCAAAAACGGTAAATAATCTCGAGCGGGCGCACATCCTTGTTTCGCATGATCTGTCTCCCTCTGACACCGCGCTGATGAGTCGCGAGCTGGTGCTTGGCTTCTGCACGGAAGCCGGCAGCCGCACTTCGCATACCGCCATCATGGCGCGCTCGATGGATATACCCGCCGTGGTCGGCATCCATGGCGTGTGCTCAGAACTTAATACGGGCGATCATGTGCTGCTGGACGGTTATAACGGCGTACTCATTTTAAACCCCTCTCCCGAAACACTGCGTGAGTACGGTGAAATTGAGTCCAAAAAGGAAGAGATCGAGGAAAATCTCGAATTGCTTCGCGACACGCTTTCGACCACTCGCGATGGCAAGCGCATTATTCTTTCCGCAAATATCGAACTTCCCGATGAATTGAACGATGTTATCGCGTCTGGTGCTGAGGGTATCGGATTATTTCGTACGGAGTTTTTATTTCTCAACCGCTCGACTCCGCCGAGTGAAGAAGAGCAGTATGAAAACTACCGCCTTGTTGCGGAAAAAGTTGCTCCTCATGGCGTGATCATTCGCACGCTTGATATTGGCGGTGATAAGTTCATTAACGGGCTCGACCTTGTTGAAGAGCAAAACTCTTTCCTTGGATGCAGGGCGATTCGTTTTTGCTTAAGGCATCCGGAGGTATTCAAGCCGCAGTTACGCGCGATTCTACGTGCGGCAAAACATGGAAATATCCGCCTCATGTATCCCATGATTTCCGGTGTGGAAGAACTTTTGCAGGCCAATGCCGTATTGGAAGAATGCAAAAAGGAATTACGCGCAGAGGAAAAAGAATTTCGGGAAGATCTGGAAGTGGGCATCATGATCGAGATTCCCAGTGCAGCGCTCTGTGCAAGGCTTCTCGCCAAACATGTCCGCTTTTTCAGCATTGGCACCAATGATCTGATCCAGTACTCGATCGCTGTAAATCGCTTAAATGACGAGATTGCGCACCTTTATGATCCGGTGCACCCTGCAGTTCTTCAGTTGATTCAAATGACCGTCGAAGCAGCTCATGCGGAAAAAATATGGGTTGGTGTATGCGGCGAAATGGCGGGCGATATTCTCTATACCCCTCTCCTCATCGGCCTCGGCGTTGACGAACTTAGCGCGGGCGCATCCGTAGTGCCGCATGTCAAAAAAGCTGTCCAGAGCCTCGATGCCAAAGTTTGCAAGGAATTGACCGAAGAAGTAATGCTTTCCGGCGATTCGTCAAAAACAACGGCACGTTGCGAGGAAGTAAGTCGTGCGCATTATCCGGATCTCTTTTAATCCGGGGTCTTTGATTTTTTGCGGTATTCGTTCTGACGCGATTACACTCTTTCGGAGAATACTTTCGTCCAGTCGGAAGGCACTTCGATTTCGGGTAGCGCGATATCGAAAATATCCGCTACTTTTGTGGAGCATAGTTCCCATGCCTTCTCCGGTGAAACTCCCAACCAGTGATGAACATTCGCGACGCCTGTATCCAGCGAGAGTGCAGAACCCGCAAAATTGGTTTTCCCTTCCTGGCGCACGACACGGTCTTTTCCTACCAGTAGTTTAAAGGGCCCAATATGATACTCGCCTTCAGGAGCTCCTGCTGCAGACATGCAATCCGTTGTAAAAACCGCCTTACCTGGCGGCTTTGCACGGAAGAGATTTTTTAAAGTATGGCGTGGAAGATGAATTCCATCGGGAATGAAACATGCCGTCAGCTCATCTCGGGCCAGAAGACGTTGCAAAACATTTTCGTGCCGGTGTAATTCATTGGGAATTCCATTCCCAAGATGTGTGCACAAAGTCGCCCCCGCACGAATTGCGGTATCAATATCCGCGCTGCTGGCG
>JBDTJR010000090.1:0-4404 GCA_039935735.1 Chthoniobacterales bacterium
CCTACGGCTTTTCGTCTACAGGGGGTATCGTGCAGCTAACCAATCTCACTATGGTTCCTGAGCCCGGCAGTGCGGCATTACTTATTGGCGCTGGTGGCGCTCTGACAGTATGGACGCTTCGTCGTAAAAAAGTCAGCAATTCCTGATTTTCCGATAAATTGCTCCCCAGTCACATAAGCGTTACAGAGTGGAAACAGGCCAGATGGCGCAGAAATAATAGAGTTTGGCGCGGCAGTATATAGACGGATTTTCAAATAGGGAATATCGTGGGTGCAAATCACTGGATTTAAGCACTACGTGATATTAAATCCCCTATTATGAAAAAGTCCCTCCTCCTCTTCGCATGCATCTTCGCAGCATTGTCTTCCAGCTCTGCTACGTCGGTCATCTATTCAACCTGGGATGATGCTACTTATAACAATGGCAGTTTCGCATGGTCCGATGCCAGCCATTGGAGCAATGGTATTCCCAGCTCTGGGGCCAACTTCTATGTTGCAAATATAACCCATTCTACTGGCGATTTGGTTATCACCACCTCGACCGCATTACTGGTGGGTTATGATTTCAATACGGGGATGAACAATAGTGCCTTTAATCCTGTTGTAAACAGCGGCAGTCTTACTTTTAAATTTGGCGCGAGCTTCACTACTCAAGGCACTCCAGTAGTTACGAATAATACCAATGATGTTTCCAAGCTGGTATTTGATGTGAATGATCAAATCGTAAGCGTCGCAGGTATGAGCGGTAGCACAACCACCTATTTCACGGTAAAATCCAGTGCAAGCGACGGCGGTGGCACTTACATTATGAATCAGGCCCTTGCCGCCATTCATATGAGTGTTGAAAATAATGTAACTCTGAATATTGCGGGTGCCGGAAATACTCCGACTAATATCAGCTTCTCTCCGACTTCTACTTTGAAGTTCACAGGCGCCGGTTTCAACTTTCTCGCAGGAGGACCCGCTACCTCGGTTGGAAATCTGATTATCGGATCCACTACCACTGCTAAAGATACTACCCAGATTGGCTCAGGAGCAAACATCCGTGTCGTTTCGAATGTCATCTATAATACTTCCACCACGCTCCATGCTGATTCCCTACTAACCTTTGGCAGCAGCACTTCTAAACTTTATGTCGGTGGAAATCTTACTGACAACGGCAATGCTTCATCGGATACCCAGGATTATGGAAATGGAATGATCTTTTTTAATGGCGGAGCAGGAAGCCAAAGAACGGTATCCATCGGAAGAACAGGACTTACCACCAAGTTCCAGATCGGAGAAAATACCAGCACCTTTGGAAATATTGCCATATCTCAGAATCTCACGACTACGGGATCACTCACCATTCTTCGCGGGAGTCGATTGAATGTTGGTGCGTTTATCTCCATACCAGCGATTATCCTCGTTAATCAAAGAGCAACTCAGAACGAGCGCGCTTTTTTATGTAAGGAAGAATAAAAATTTAATGAAAAACCATACCTACTTTCAATTAATGACCTCCGTGGTCTGTCTCTTTGGATTTACAATGGGCTCGTTGCATGCCGAGACTTGGAAAATCGAAGCCGAAAAAGCAGGCGATGGAAGCATCAATAAAGTCCTTCCCGCCGACCAGCCCCCCGCAGCTACATGGGTCATTAAAAAAGTTCCCGAGGCAAGTGAAGGCGCACTCCTGGGAGGAGTAGCGTCAGGCGAAAGCCACCCCATTCCACTACGTATCCCACAGGCAGGAAAATATTATATCTGGGTGAGACACTATACGACTGCCGGCAAACCCAGCAGTATCACCATTGTCTTTCGTGATCAGAATTCGGAAGTCGTAGCTGCAAAACAACTCGATTTCCAACCGAGACTATTGACGGCTAAAATCTTAAAACCGGAATCCCCGGCACCTGCGAATGCAAAACCGACACTCGTCTGGAGTCACTTTGAAACGACCTTTGAGCGTCCGATGGAGGGATCACTGTCTTTTGGGATGGCTTCTGGAGTCACCACTGGGACGCCGGGAATCGATGCAGTCGTGATAAGTGACGATGCTGCATTCAGCCCCGAAAAGACCGATGTTGCGAAACTACCAGCAGAGCCAGGCCCGTTACAAACGACTGCCATACCAGCAGGAATGAAGCCCGCTCAACCTGTCACGGATTATTCCGGATTCTTCGCGGGGATATCGGATCCCGCAAAACGATTCGAAATCGGGGTGGCAAATGCCTCATCCCTCTTCATCGATTACGCATGGCTGACACAGCTCGGTATAAACCATGATCACGGTTGGACAAATGGTTCCACCAAATATGGCATTGATGTCCTGGCGAATCCCTTCACCGGCTATAAGACTCCAGAACTCGCAAAAGCGGTACCGGCGCCCACCGGACGTTATGTAAATGCCAATGGACAGGCGGCTTCTTTTTTCAGTCGCTCCTATAAACCCTATCGCGATGCTTACCTGAAACAACTTGCCGAAATGACACTCCACTTCAAGGACAGGGATGATGTGTCGTCTTTCATGCTCATAGCCGAAGATGGCGGCCCCCTGGATTACAGCGATGCTTCAAAGCAGGAATTTCACAAGTGGTTACCGACGCGTTTTGAATCCATTGCAAAGCTCAATGAATTGTGGAGGACAAACTATAAGAGCTTCGATGAAATTCCCATCCCTCAACCACCTAAAGAAACAGAAAACAAAGCGCCCTGGTTTGCCTTTCGGGAATTTAGCGGCCTTGTCATGGCTAACGCTTATGCCGAACAGGCGAAGGTAATTGTCGATACAGATCCCAAACACCGTAATTGCTCCAGTCAAGCCTCCTGCCTGCATGTCCAGAGCCCCGGCTTTACGTCAACTGGATCGGTGGATTTCGAGGATCTTATTAATATTGCTTTCGCAAATCAGCCGGAGTTCGGCATGGATGCCTATAGCACCGGTGATTATTTTTGCGGAAGCGATATGGATTTACTATTGAGCCTTGGTGGCAACCGCCGCATCGTTAATAACGAATTTAATGTTCACGGACAAGACCCTCGCGTCATGGCCAGAACCTTCTGGGGACAAATCGGCAAAGGCATTAAAGGAATCACTGCATGGACGCTTCAAAGCACTCCGAATGACTGGATCTATGACATGTGGGGAATGCTGAATCCGGATTTTACGCCGCGCGATAAATTTGCCGCAATGGCCGACGCGAGCCATGAAGCCCACCATCTCGAGCGCCTCCTTTATCCTGCGAAGCCAACCCCCTTTGTCAAACCCATCGCAATGTATTACAGCCGGTTGGATTTGTCCCTGACCCAGCCTACCTTTGGGATTTACAGCAGTGCATTGGACAGCCCCTACCGCATTTACGGAATCCTTCGCGGCCTTGGCTACCCCGTGCGCTGGATTACACCGCGTCAGATCGAAGCAGGACACCTTAAGGATGTCGCTGCAGTAGTCATGATAGGCACTAAATATGTGCCCTCAGCTGCGGCAAAAACGCTCGCCCAGTGGGTAAAAGGCGGTGGAGCTTTGCTCGGGGATTCGTGGCCCGGCGTGCTTGATGAATACGATCGCCCACAGACCACCTTGCTCGATGTCTTCGGAATTCGTCCTACGGAAACCGCCAAGGTTGCGGATAAAGCGAAAGCGAAAATGGAATTTGATACCGCAGCTACACCGGTCGGTGGCGGAATCGACCCCGAGATATTGCGCACCTTGAATTCAGATGAATTATTCAAGCGGGTGGAAGAATCATGGAATCAATGGGATTCGACTCACCCCGTTGCCAAGGCTGTTGGGAACTGGCATCTTTCAGGCTTCGATCTTAAAAAGGTGACGCCGACTACCGGTGAAGTTATCGGCATGGGGATGGGAAGCACCCCTGGCGGCGCGGGTGGCCTCCCCACAAGTGGCGTCCCCATGATGGTGATCAACGACTTTGGTAAGGGTCATGCTCTTTATAGCGCGATCATGATGGGCACCCTCTACGAAGCAGGTCCCCTGGCCTATGAATGGGATAGCTCACAGGAAGGTCCGGGCATTCACCACATCCTCGGTGCATTCCTGAGCTTTTGTGGCATCGAGCCATTTGCGGAACCCGATTTGCCCGAACGTTTGGCATGGAAGACAAGAATCGAAATGCCATTGGTAGATGCACACGGAAATGTCGTCGTTGGACTTACGAGCTTGAATGATACCGTGCTTCCGTCCTTCCCATTAACACTGATCTGGCCTGTTGCAGCACCGAAGCTGGCACTCGCCTGTATTGGCGGCTCACGCAGAATCGAGAAAGTTCCCTTTGAAGTCAAAGACGGCAAGCTGACAAC
Organism: Chthoniobacterales bacterium; assembly: GCA_039935735.1. Lineage (GTDB taxonomy): Bacteria > Verrucomicrobiota > Verrucomicrobiia > Chthoniobacterales > JBDTJR01 > JBDTJR01. The sequence continues at coordinate 4,299 of JBDTJR010000090.1, forward strand.
CACGATGCCCGCTTTCGATTCCTACGCCACCTTTCTAGGCCTGACAAACAGCGATCCTCTCATTGGTTTGGAATTCAGCGGCGTCCCACGCGGCGCGGCAGGACTA
>JBDTJR010000091.1:0-18753 GCA_039935735.1 Chthoniobacterales bacterium
GGTGCGCCGTTTGGTCTTTTTTTCGATACTCTGGAGAAATCACCGCGTGCGCAGGTTTTTGATTTTATTGGCCTGGATTATTACGATCCATTTTTCGCGCATATTTTTCGCATGCCAACTTTTCACGACTTGGAGTTCAAGGCGCACGGGCTTCGTGAGTGGTTGATGAACGGGCTGACTTCGAAGTGGTGGGACTGGCAATGCCTGCCGCAGGGGTTGGGAGTTTTTGCCAAATATTACTCAAAAGAGCTTTTCAACCGGCCTGTGCTGATAGCCGAGAACGGCATGGCGATGCGTCGAACGCGCGACAATGAAGTAGTTTCCCCGCGTGCGGACAAGCTTACACGAAGTGAATTTTTGCGCGCTCATGTAAGGGAAGTCGTAAGTGCGCAAAAAGAAGGCACGCCGATTATCGGCTATCTGCACTGGTCATTGACGGATAATTACGAGTGGGGATCGTTTACCCCACGCTTTGGGCTTTATTCCGTGGATTATCAGCACGATGCCGAGCGGCGACGCACGGATCACCATGGAGACCAACCCTCCCAAACCTATCGTCGACTTATCGAAGCGGCACGTCAGGGGCTACCCATCGAATAATTATCGATTTGCGTAAAATCTATACACCAAGACTTATCAAGGTGCGCTGATCTACCTGACCGGTCACGGGAAGGCCATAGGCTGACTGGTAACTACGCAGAGCATCACTGGTCTTTCGTCCAATACTTCCGTCAATGGGCCCCACATAAAACCCCAACCTCGCAAGGCGAGCCTGAACGCGCACAGCACTGGAATTCCCTTGTACTACATAAGTAACTGACCGGTTATAACCCTGCGTCACATAAACAGGCTGCTGTTGATAAACCGGATAGGCCACTACAGGAGGAGCCAAAAAGGCCAGATTGATGGCGGGAAAAGCGTTCCAACCCCATCCACCCCAACCACATCCGCCGCCGCGCCATCCACCACCCCAACCGCACCCATAACCTCCGCGCCATCCGCCGCCCCAGCCACATCCACCACGCCAACCCCCACCCCAGCCTCTGCCACATCCCCACCCGGCCTGAGCCGGATTCACGAGTGCGAAGAACCCGAGCAGGATCGCCATATAAAGAAAGAGCCGTTTTTTCATAAAATTAGGTACTGGTATTTTACCCATAAAAAGGAAGTTTGCAAGGGATGGCCATAGAGAAAGAATGAATATTTCTCGACTTTCCCCATTGCACTTTCCTCTCGTGGTGCTAAGTATTGGCTATGCCATACGCAGATCCCGAAAAACGAAAAGAAGCTAAACGTCGCTATTATGCGAGCCGTTATGCAGGTAGTCCAAAATTTCGCCGTGAAGAAGCCAAACGCAAAGCCGCCTGGTATCAGGAAAATAAGGAATATTGCGATGCCAAGACTTATGCCCGGCGCGCAATGATTGCCGAGCAAAAGACAAAAGCCAGCAGGAAAAAGAAAAAGACCGCGAAGAAAGTCACCAAAGTCACCACCAAAAAGGTTGTGAAAAAGACTTCTGCAGCGCGCAAACGTCCCGCGACTCGTTCTCGCGCTACAAAAAAACGCACACCTGCTCGTAAGCGGAAATAAGCAGTTAATCCGTTTTCGATTTAAGCAATTTAAAAACTAAAACACCGGCAGGAATCCTGCCGGTGTTTTGTTGTACATAGCTTTTTAGCATTTGCTGAAGAATCGCACTCAGGATAGAAAATCACCTAAGAAAGAAATTTCATCGCCTGTTATTCGTTTTTCCCGTATGTTTTTGGCAGAGAGAATATTGTGAAGGTTGAGGAAAAAGAATCACTAATCAAACCATCGTCTGTGCTTTTAAACCTGACGGGCTCCAGCTTCGGAGAATGTCTAAATGAGTTTACCTCGGTCGTGCAGACCGATAAAGCCGTTCTGAAGCCGGAAATTCTTTTTCGCGAAGTGCAGGAACGAGAGCAATCCTCCTCCACAAATACCGGCAGAGGCGTTGCATTTCCCCATGCGCGGACAGATGCAGTAAAGAGCCTATTTGTCGCCGTGGGCCGAAGCATGGATGGCGTTAAATTTGAAGCCGCTTCAGCCCCCGTACATCTTTTCTTTCTCATTGGAACACCTCCGGAGGAAATTGGATCATATCTTAGTTGTATGTCTCGACTAGCTTCACGTCTTCGCATTCCAAAAGTCATGGAATCGCTTATGGAGGCGCAAACTCCCGAGGCATTTCTCGCGATATTGCAGGGAGAAAGCTAGCCATGGCGGTCGAGGCGCAAATTCCTCCTACGCCGATCGATCCTGAAAATGCGCGGATGCGTCGCATTCGCTGGTTGCTTCCGCTCATGGAGTGGCTACGCCCGAGAGAGCTTCAGATCACACTGTTTCTCGCTGGCCTGGTGGGGTTTCTGGGTGCCCTTGGCGCACTGGGATTTCGTGCCGCCTCAAAATGCGTGCAATGGGCGATGACCCGAAACTGGACTTCTGATTTAACGGAAAGTTTCGGACAACTCCCATGGTGGGAACGGATCATCATTCCCGCAGCAGGCGGTGCGATAGCGGGACTCGTGCTCATGGCGACAACGCGTTTTCTCAAACAAAAAAATACGACGGACTACATGGAAGCTGTTGTGATCGGCGATGGAGTGATCTCCTCACGTCAAAGCCTTCTTAAATCACTTTCCGCATTATTCTCGATCTCCTCGGGAGGCTCGATTGGACGGGAAGGACCTCTTGTGCAAATCGCGGTAATGGTTGGCTCTGGAGTGGGAAGAATCGCGCGGGTTTCCCGCCCTCGCCTCCGTCTTCTTGTCGCATGCGGCGCGTCTGCGGGAATTGCAGCCGCCTATAATGCACCAATTTCAGGGGCGCTTTTCGTGGCGGAAATCGTGCTGGGAACGATGTCGATGGAGATTTTCGGACCCCTGATATTTTCCTCCGTCGTAGCGACGCTTACAACGCGACAATTCATCGGGGGTGATTCTCTTTACCATGTGACGCATCTCGGGAGTACATCTCCCTCACAACTCATTGCCTTTCTTTTACTCGGTTGCGTATGTGGACTGCTTTCCCCCCTCTATCTGCGAACCCTGCATTCCGCCGAATCGCTTTTTTCAAAATGGAATGCTCCACTTGTTATCCGAATGGCCGCAGGCGGATTGATCGTGGGATGTATTGCAGCCTGGTACCCTGAAGTCTGCGGAAATGGCTACAGTTCCCTCACTGCAGTGCTTCACGGAGACTGGCTGTGGAAAGAGCTGTTAATCATTCTCCTTCTCAAAGTGGTCGCAACCTCCGCGACGTTCGGCTCGGGCGCGGTCGGTGGTGTATTTACGCCCACGCTTTTTGTGGGCTCGGGAATTGGTTATCTTTTCGGCTCCCTACTGCACGCGTTTCCCTCTACATCTGGAATCCAGCCCATTGCTTTCGCGCTGATTGGCATGGGTGCGTTTCTTGCCGCAAGCACACGAGCGCCGATCATGGCTATCGTAATGATCTTCGAGATCACGCTCGACTATGAAATGATTCTTCCCCTGATGCTAGGCTGCGTCGTGGCCTACTACATGGCGCGCAGCCTGAGCGCGGAGGGAATCTATAGCGAAGCCTTACGCCGAAAAGGACGTTGGGAATTTGACTCCGAACTGCGCCGGATGCGCGTTGGCGACATCATGAAAAAAAATCCTCCAACGGTGGATTCCAGCACGGCTTTCGCGGAAGTGTGCGAAAAGTTTGCCTCACTCCGGCATAACTATCTCTATGTGCTCGATTCGCAGCAACGCTTCGTTGGCGTTATTTCGCTACATGACATCAAGCGTTATCTGAATGACCCCGACCTTGCGAAACTGATCATCGCCCGCGACATAACACGTGAAAATTTTCCTACCTTGCTGCCCGACGATCAACTTACCACCGTTTTTGAAAGATTCTCCCGACACGAGGGCGAACGAATCCCCGTACTTTCCGCAACCGGTTCGGGCAAACTGGAAGGCTCCGTATCTAAAGCCGATGCGCTTCTGGCCTTCGCCGAAAAGCCAGAGATGCGCTCGGCAGAGAGTTAATCGGCAGCACAACCTGCTTGACCCCTGCTCCATCAAAACGAATTATCAGCATATGAAGTCCGATTTCCGTGTGCCGGCGAGTATCCTGATCGGAGCGTTGCTGATTTCAGCGGCAATTTACTTTCGGCCCATTCCATTCACTACCCATCGCAACTACGCACCCTGCCAAGCCGTGGCAATCGATGGCTTTCTTTACATTATCGACAGTGAGAAGGGCGAGTTGAGGAAAATCATCCCCACAAAGTAAACCTCGCAGGCTGGAAAGCGCTGTCAGACTACGCTAAAACAGGGCAGAATGAAAACCGTCCTGCTCTTGATCGTCTCGAATTTTTTCATGAATCTTGCCTGGTACGGGCATCTGAAATTCAAGGACAAGGCGCTGTGGATCGTTATTCTTCTGAGCTGGGGACTCGCGCTTTTCGAATATATCTTCCAGGTTCCCGCCAATCGCATTGGCTCCGGGCAATGGAGTGTCACACAGCCTAAAATCCTTCAGGAGTGCATTACCCTTGTTGTTTTTACCATCGTGGCGTTTGCGCTTTTTGGGACGACGCCAAAATGGAATCACATAGTGTCATATGCACTGATCCTGGGAGCTGTTTATTTTGCCTTTAAATTTTAGCGAAGCTTATTGTAAAGAGACCAAAAGTTTTCTATAAGCACTTGCAACTTCCCAACCAATGGTAAAAACGCTTAAAAGAAAAATGAAGCGTGCCGGCTTTTCCGTCTTCGGATTATACGGCTCGCATGCACCGCAATCCCTGATCATTTTAGGAATCGTTTTGCTCATCGCGGTCCTGTTACTCGGAGAATATCTTTTCTTCGGACTGTTTCAGCACGGCATGAGTGCGGGCGGTAGTCTGCAGCATAATTAAACGCCAGGAGACGCAGATAATATCCCCCTCGCCCGGTTTATAGCGGGCGCTGTGGAAAGTGCGTCGCCAGAAGCTGCCCGGCCTGCTGAATCGTATCGAGAATCGCTTCGGCAAATTCCTCACGAACGAGGTGATTGCGCATTTGCTCTGCAAGTGCGTTCCAGCACTCCGCTCCACATTTTTCATGAATGCCAGAATCGCCTAGAATGGCAAACTTCTGCTCGTGCGGGAGAAGATAGATGAGTATCGTATTGTGCGCTTCGGTTGAAGTAAGGCGCAGCTTTTCAAAACGCGCCCTTGCACGCTGCATGACATCATCTTTGCCAAGATGACGGTGTGAGATAAAAATATGGATACGCCCGGTGGTCTTGCTCTCGGCATCGGCGATTGCAGCAACAATCCGGGCATCGTCTAATTTTGCATGGAGATGCTTTGGTTTCATTTTAAAAAAGATACCTACCAGCCACCGCTGGCCCCTCCTCCGCCACTACCACCACCGCCACCGCTAAATCCCCCTCCTCCGCCACTACCACCACCACCGAAACCCCCTCCTCCGCCACCGATCCACCAGTTCCCGCCGGAACCATAGACCACGCCACGACGTCGGTTCTTCCATCCGATGATAAAGAAAATGATCATGACAATCAGGAACACAAATATAAAAGGGGTGCCTACATTATTCCCGCCCTGTGCTTCGGCCCGTGTCCTGCCGGTGCCTTTGTACTCTCCTTTGATTGCCTGAAAAATAGAGTTTATAGCCGCCGTTAATCCCGCGTCATAATTACCGGCGCGAAATTGCGGCGTTATGTCATTGCGAATGATTTGTGCGGCAGTGATGTCTGGCAATGCCCCCTCCAGCCCATAGCCGACCTCGATCCTCACTTTACGAGCCTGCGTAAAAACAAAGAGCACCACCCCGTTATTCTTCGCTTTCTGTCCTACGCCCCACGATTCAAAAGTGCGTTGCGCAAAATCCTCCATCGTATAATCAGTGGGAATATTCTTGAAAATGGCGACGACGACCTGGTTGGAGGTCTCTTGCTCGAAATTCTCCAGCCTCGCATTGAGAGTGGCCACCGTCTGCGGGGAAATAACTCCGGCGTAATCATTAAAATATCGCGTTGGTTTTGGCGGTAACGCGTCTTTGGCAAAAACAAGGAGCGGAAGCAGAAGAAGCAATCCCGCTGCGAGAAAAATGCGCCTGATTTGCATGCGGGAGGCCATATGGCACCTAATTTGCGGGCGTCGGAGTGACAATGAACTTCGGTGTAGGCGATGGCGCAGGAGGCGCGCTGTTTCCATTAGCTGAGGCATCTCCCTTTGTAGCGTTTCCTCCACCGAAATTAAAATTCACGTCAGGTGCATTTTCAGCTCCCGGATTCGCGCTAAAATAAGGTCGCGGTGTAAAGCCCATCATTGCGGCAAAGAACACGGTCGGCACGCGCTTGATGGAAATATTGTAATCCTTCACCGCGCCATTAAATTTACGACGTTCCACAGCGATGCGATTTTCTGTTCCCTCAAGCTGAGTCTGAAGCGCCAGAAAGTTGGCATTTGCTTTTAAATCCGGATAACGCTCCACAACGACAAGCAATCTTGAAAGCGCACCGGAAAGGGCATCCTGAGATTGTTGAAACTGCTGCAATGCCTGAGGATCTGCCGGATTAATTTTGACGTTACTGACCTGCTGACGTGCCTTGGTGACATCTATAAGTGTGCTTTTTTCAAAATTCGCAGCACCTTCCACTGTCTTGACGAGATTCGGGATAAGATCCGCACGCCGTTGATAGACGTTTTGCACATCCGCCCAGCTGTTCTCCACCAGCTGTTGAGAAGTCACCAAACCATTATAACTTCCCCACAAGGTAAACGCCAAAAAGACCACCACGAGAACAATGACTCCAATAATGGCTAGAAGGACCCCCAGAACGCTTTTCATAGATGCTTTGTTTACCGTAACCCGCAAGAACGTGCGAGGAAGTATTTAAGAGAAAAAGGACCGTCTTGAAGGCGGATTAAGGCTTGGTCTATAAAAGACCGACGGCGCTTTTCGAAAGTAACGGCTCCCCAACCAATTTACTCTCTAAAGCGCCGCCGGAAAATAATCTACGTTAATCAAATCGTTACTTCGTAGGTCTTTGGATGTATAAATATTAAAATATTACAATATCCTCTATTTTGAAGTAAAAAATTTCGGAACTTGCAAAAAAAGTCGTTGTTTATCAACAATTTGTAATCCCAGCACCTACAAAATCGTCGTTATGAACCCTACTCCAACCTCCTCGGAAATTTTATTTTATATTGGCACCTATACCCAGCCGGGAAAAAGCGCCGGAATCCATGCCGCAATGCTGGATATACAAACAGGGAAAATCTCCTCTCCCTGGCTTGCTGCGGAAGTGGAAAATCCTACATGGGTCACCTTGTCGCAAAACGGTAAATTTCTCTACGCTTCAAGAGAAGCCAGAGAAAGCAAGATGGTGGGATTTCGTTTGGAAGAAAACGGAAGGAAATTACAGACTCTGAATGTTGTCTCGACTGGTGGAGATACGGCATGCCACCTCAGCATGGATAAAACGGAGAAGATTCTTTTTGTGGCAAATTATGGAAATGGCAGCGTGGAAGCCGTTCAGGTGCTGGAGGATGGATCTCTCGGAGAACGCACCGCCTTTATAAAATATGAAGTTCCTTCTGCCGATCCCGCAAAGCAGAGACGCTCATTCGCGCATGGGATCTATGCGGATGCGGAAAATAAACGCGTGTATGTCTGCGACCTTGGCACAGATCGAGTATGGATCCACCGCTTCGATGCGAAGAAAGGCACTTTGAGGCCGAGCGACCCGCCATTTGCAGAGATTCCTGCACAAAGCGGTCCGCGGCATCTGGTCCTTCACTCGAAGGGGAGAATCGCCTATACAAATGGCGAGATGGGTTTGAATGTTACGGTATTCAAACGCAGCCCGATCAATGGGGCACTTTTACCCATCCAGACAATTTCTACTCTACCAGAGGGAGCCGAGCGAAAGGGCGCAACGACCTCTGGCATCGCGCTGCATCCTTCCGAAAAATGGCTGTATGTTTCCAACCGCGGGCACGACAGCATTACCGTTTATAGCGTAGCATCCGATGGAAAATTAACGTGGATTGAAAATGTGCCCGCCCAGGTGCGATGCCCTCGCGGCTTCGGCATCGATCCGAGCGGACAATGGCTCGTCGTAGGTGGTCAGTTGGATGACCGGATCACCACACTGAAAATTAATTCCGATACTGGAAAGCTCATGCCAAGTGGTCATACCGTTGGCGTTTTTGCGCCGGTATGTATTGCCTTTACCCCTGCGACAAAATAAGAGCTGTCAGACCCGCGATTAAAGCTTCCGAAATGAGTAGGAATTAAGGATCTTCTGGATCTTGGCGTGATCCTGCTGGAGAGATGTCGCCGAATTTCCTAGAAATTCTATTACCGTGGTAATGTCACCCTGCGGGATCATGACCACCAGCCGAAGCTTGGAAGCTACAGAATAGAAAGAATTACCAGATTGCGCCTGTCGCCCCACCATAGTGGGAGGATTCGGCGAGTAGTAAAAAGAGGAGGGCACTTTTTGACGCCCAACCATGAAGGGCTGATCCAGAGACATTCGCATATTCGGATCGTAGGTATGCTGAATGCCGTCAAGGTAGTTTTTGAAACGTTGATCGAGAGGAGGATTGTGCGGAAAACGCACGATTTTTACCCCAAATGCGAGGGAAGCATCCTTCGCGCTGGCGACATATACCCAGTCCAACGGCTGGTCACAGCAGGAAACAATTTTCCAATCCTTCGGCACAGTAAGCTCAATGCGGGACTTCAGCATTTCGACGCTGATATCCTGACCTCGGCGACCGACCTTGATACTTTTGTCAGGCGTGACTTTATATTGCCATACAAAGGTGGACAAAAAAGAAGGCTTCGGGTCCGCATTCATTTTGGCCATTTTCCGCTTCGCGGAGGCGCAGGAGACCAGTGTAACTACCAGTAAAAGGAGCGAGAGACTGAAAAAGAATTTTTTCATAACGATACACTCCCTAATGCCGGGTCACTGCGCAAGGGGAATTCCCGGGAATGAAAAGCAATCAGGGCTTTGGCAGCACAGATTTTTTTACGAGTTCCTCAAGGCCGTTGCTATATAGGAAATCCATCTCTTCCGCCGTCAGCACGCGATCCGTGAAGAAACCGAAGTCATCGACATAGCTGCCGGTTTGCAAACCGAAAAATGCATTAAACTGTGTCGTCGCCGGGGCAGAGGCAGGGATGGTCTTGATGCCATGGGCGGCCATATCTCCGCCGCCGACAGGGAGTCCATTGACATAAAAAATGATTTTTCCTTCATCGAAAGTTACGCCGAAATGGATCCACTCATCCGCAAAAAAACAATTGATCGGCTCGGAATTTATAAGGTCCGCTTTACCTCCTGGCCCAGCGACGCGGAGGCCTAGATTCTTGGAGTAGGCGGAATATTGGAATGAAAATCCGCCCGGTGCTTCCGCAGGCATACGCATAAAAATGTTTATTTCGCCCTCACTCGACGGGCGTCGAAGCCACGTTGTGATAGTCATCTTATGTATTTCTCCGGAAAAAGAGGGAATTCCGCAGACAAACCCACCGGAGTAATGCTCCCCTTTCGCTCCGAGAGTTTCTACAATTGCCAGACTTCCTTTGCCGAACTTCGCCTGATCCGCCGTTTGATGCGACGGTGCGGTGTAAAGCATTGGATTTTGCGCACTGCCGGAATTCGTCAACTTTTTGAGATCCTGATTATCCTCAAAATAAAATAAATAATTAGCCTCTGCGCCGTGCGCCAGTCTACCGCCAAAAACGAGAAAAAGGCATAGGAAGTAAAAGGTATTTTTCATGACTGAGAAGAAGCGACTTTATCCAAGACGGCGGAAGATGTCATTGGATTTTACTATTAAAAACCGCAGGTTTTAAAAGAGATAAATCAGATATTATGGCACGATTTTTACACCGAACCGGCCGAACAACCCTATTTAAGCGCGAAAGTTTCCCTACCCGCGACGACTTAAACTCCATTTGAGATGGAATGCTCAATTACTCGGATAGGTATAAGATGCACGGTTTGTAATCCAGTACCACTGGTCCCATACATAACCGTCATTGCCTACAACTCCATTATTCACAGCCGCATGCGTTGGAGCAAAATAGAAATTACAATTGCTCCCCGACTTCACCATCATGGCGCTTCCGTCCACCATGAACATATTTAATCCCCGATTCGTCGCTTCTCCATGATACTGAGGCGTGAAAGATTTTCCTTCCAGCGCCTTGAGCGTGGCATAGTGGGCATCATATGAAAAATTATTAAAATATACGCCCCACATCGTGGCGGTCATTTCCATGTACATCGCATTCCCAGCCATGTAAGCATCGTTATCCTCACTGATCAGAATTGTTCGACTAAGAGGCGCAGGAATGCCCGAAAGAGTCGGAAAGGCCGCTGCCAAGTTTAAATTAAATGAATAACCTCCCGCAACGAGATTGGTCTGCGCGAGTGGGCAACGTGGAAATCCGCCCCATCCTCTGGTGCTGCTTTTTGATACCAGATAATTCAGCAGTTGGTTGATACATACCGCAGGATCCACATAGCCCACATCACTTCTTCCTGAGAAGTTTCCCTGATCGGCGACCATGGCAAGTGTCGCCTGGCCAATAATCCGCGCATTGCCAAGACATACCGCTGCCTGAGCTCTTCGGTGCGCACCACTGACAGCCGGAACCAGAATCACCATCAGCGTTACGATGATACAGATCACCACAAGCAATTCCACTAAAGTAAATCCCTTAGGGGAGGATTTGCTTTCTTCGACTGAATTCATGTATTTTTACAAAACGAAAAGAGAAAATGGAATCCGTAATAAAACCTCCGATTTCCTATAAAATTCACCGGAGATTACTCATTTTTATTTCTCCATAACATTATCTCTCCTTCACTAGACCGTCTATGGCATATCCCAGCTAAAAACCTTCGAAATTGCGGCGTTTTCGTTAGAGACGTGCCCTCTCACTTTTTATATATTCCTATCAATGAACAACCAGCCGCGCGTTTATGCCATGCTCGCCGCCAGCGAGTTCGATCAGGCTGTCTATGAGAGCTTTTCCGCCTGTTTCGCGGAAAATGCGCCGGAAATAGAAGTAAACATGGAAGTCGAGCCCCTTGATGCCGAGCTGATTCGCGCCAGCAAAGGCGTCCTTACCAGGATTCTTGATACCAAAGACCAAACTACCTTTCACTCCTATGGTATTCCGGTGGTTAATATCTCTGCCCTGCTTGAATCTCCGGGCTTTCCCTCCGTCGTTAGCGATCATATAGCTCGCGGGAAACTCGTCGCTGAGCATCTTCTTTCCCGGCGCTTTCATCACTTTGGCTATTACGGAACTCATCTCGTCCTTGCCGAGAGTAAAAGCTTTGAGCAGACAATCACCGCTGCGGGGTTTCAGTGCTCCATTCATCTTCAAACCGCTGGTGACTCCCCTTCCGCTTCATTGGATGCCGATCAACAACGGGATCTCCGGAACTGGGTTGAATCCCTTCCCAAACCGATGGGTATACTTTGTACCCATGACCGCCTGGCATGGGAACTCTCCAAAGTCTGCGATATGCTGAATCTTACAGTAGGTCGTGATGTTGGCATCATTGGCAGTGGAAATAGCGGATTCTTTTGCAAGACGCGTAAACCCCAGCTCAGCAGTGTGGAGAACCGTCCCGACTGTATCGGTTATGAAGCCGCTGCCCTGCTCTTGCGCTTGATCAATGGCGAACCTGCACCCGTCGCTCGTATTTTAATTTCTCCCACCATCGTTGCCCGTGCCTCCTCGGATATATTTGTCACCGAAGACACTTATGTATCTGCTGCCATTCAATACATTCAGCAACATATTCATCAGCCTTTACCACCTCAGGAAGTTTTTAATCACATTCCTCTGTCTCGTACCGCGCTCGAAAGACGTTTCAGAAAGCAGCTTGACTACTCCGTTCTCGAAACCATTCACCTACTGAAAATCGAACGCATCAAGCATCTTCTAATCTCCACTTCCAAGAGCATGGAAGAAATCGCCAGCACCTATGGATTTTCAAGCGCACCTTACATGACAACGCTGTTTCGCGAAAAAGTAGGTAAGACTCCCAGCGAATATCGCCACCGCTTTCAAGGTATTGCAGTTTCTTCCAAAAACTGATTTTGCATCACGAAAAAGGAGGGCTATCCCCATAGCCCTCCCCTGTTTCGAGTAAAATTAGATCAAACCTTGCGACGAAGTTTCCAGACGAGCAGGCCGCCGAAACTTGATACCAACAAGAATGCCGTACTAGGCTCAGGTATCGCCACAATGTTCACATTACCAAGGACAATCTGACTTCCCGTATCCGTAAGTGATCCCCATGTGATCGTATAGCCCGTCGAAATATTCGTAATAGTCGGCGTTAGTCCTGCCGCATGCGTCCCGTAGGTAAAGAGCACATAACTGGAGCCAGGGATCCAGCCACTACCGTCATAGTCCAATTGCAGATTAAAGGTATTTAACGTAAGCACTCCACTTCCTCCGAGTGATGTATCTGCCACTCCGTACCCTGCATTCGCTCCCAGTATGGCGGCGATTGTCGCCCCGCTGTTGATCGTGATGCTTCCCGCGCGCAAAGACGCTACACTTCCGGTCGTAGTGGCTGTTCCCAAATTCACTCGGGAATTTGCCAGAACCGTAAAACTTCCTGCCGTATAGATGGCGCCGACTGTCGAGGAGGGGTTCACCAGTTTGATATTTCCCGCATCCACGGTCAAAGACGCATTGCCCGCGATGTTATCCACACCCACCTGGAAACTACTGGTGCGTGCGCCGGAATCTGTCGAATTCAATGTCCGGTTAATCGATACGTTTTTTTCCGACCCAATTCCGCCATTGAACATGATTGTCGCGTTACCGTTCGCACCGGCTCCGGTACCGCCCGCATAATTATACGTGTTAAAGTTGCCCCCTCCGTCATCGGTGAAGTTTCCACCCACACCCACATTCCGGGTGCCGTAATAATAATAGCCCAGCTGCAGATCGCTACCGGCGGTGATGCGGAAATTACCGAGCACCTGCATATTCAGACCGGCTGCGTTGTTGCTATTTCCCAGCCAGCGCAAAGCCGTCCCATTTGCCAAAGTGGCGTTTGTCGTCGATCCGATAATCAGATTTCCCAAGGAATTATTCAGTCCAGTACTTGTTTTCACATATAAATTCGTCGATCCCGTATCCGCCTGTAAAGTGGAGCCAGTGGAATAAGTGTTATTAAAACTATTAACGCTCCCACTGTAACCCGTGTAATGCTGTGTGATGTCCAGTGTGACATTATTCTGCAATACGAGATGTGCGGTGCTAGATTGCATCATGTCTGTATAAAAAGTCCCTCCCGCATCTCCCGTGGATTTGATCGTCATGTTAGGATTAGAGCGGACGTCGAGGATTCGCAGCCCGTAGAAGGTAGCCGGAGTGCTATCTGTATGAAAATTATGGCCATTAAGATCAATGACCAGTTTGCTGGCATCGGTTCCCGTCGTCCAAATCGACTCGGCGGCGGATTGAGGGTTTCCCGTCATGCTAAAGTCCGCACCCAGAGAAAAGTTGATGGCGTTGCTGTTCGTCGTCGTAAGAGACAGTTTACCTACCGTGACAGCGCTTGTGTTCGTAAAGGTTAAATCTCCCGTAACTCCCACAACACTGCGATCCACGATACCCTGGTCGGCGGATGTGGGAGTAGTGCCTCCCCAGTTCGCACTTGTTGTCCATGCCTGGCTACCGCTTACAGTAGGGTCAAAGGTGTAGGTTGTTGCAGCATGCGTACTACTTATGGCCAGAAAGGCACAAAATAAGAGAACGCATGCGGGGATATGCGGAGCGGGGGATTTACTCGTTTTCATGGCCCTAATATTACACACTCGCTAAAATCGGACTACGGCCTATCCAAGCGAAAAATCTTTTAAATTGCGGCGTTACATTTCATCATCTTTTTTGAAACACAGTCCCTCCTCTTTCCCTATATTCCTCTTATGCGAAAACGGCAGCGCATCTACGTCATGCTCAACGACAGCGAGTTCGACCGTTGCATTTATGAGAACGTTTCTGTCTACTTTTCGGAAAAAGCTTCGGAAATAGAGGTAAGCCTTTCACTGGATGAACTGAATGCCGATACAGCCCGCACCAGCTTAGGCATCATCACCAGAGTCCTTAGCGCCAGGGATAAACGCTTCCTTCGTACCTATGACGTTCCCGTGGTGAATGTTTCAGGGTTTTTGGAATCTCCCGGGTTTCCTTCCGTCGTTAGCGATCATATAGCCCGAGGACGTATAGTAGCGGAGCATCTTCTTTCCCGACGATTTCACAACTTCGGTTACTATGGAACATCGGATACCAATTTGGAACAGCAAAGCTTTCAGCAAAGAATTCACGCATCGGGGTTTCAGTGTGCCCTTCAATCTCATGTCCCTAACAAGTATATCTTTGGCAAATTGAATTCCGCCCAGCAACGGGATATCCGGAAATGGCTTAAGCATCTCCCAAAACCCATAGGTATCTTTTGCGCAAATGACCGCTATGCCTGGGAGCTATCAAAGGCCTGCGATGAACTGGATATTATCGTTGGCAGAGATGTTGGCATTGTTGGCAGCGGAAACTACGAATTTTTTTGTATGACCGGGAACCCCCATCTCAGCAGTACGGATAACCGCCCAGATCGCATCGGTTATGAAGCTGCTGCGTTGTTGCTGCGCCTGATTCGTGGCAAAAAAACGTCCTCTGCTCCGATTTTAATTCCCCCCACACTCGTTGCACGGGCTTCCTCAGATATTTTTGTCACCGAAGATTCTTATGTGTCCGCAGCCATTCAATACATCCAGCAGCATATCAGCGAGACCTTATCACCTCAAAAAATTTTCAAGCATATTCCTTTATCCAGGACCGCACTCGAAAGACGCTTCAGGAAGCAGCTTGACTACTCCATTCTCGAAACCATCCACCTCCTGAAAATCGATCACATCAAACATCTTTTGATTTCCACCTCTAAGAACATTGAGGATATCGCCAATACCAGCGGACTTTCTGGAGGCGCTAATATGACAACCCTGTTTCGCGAAAAAGTAGGAATAACTCCCAGCGAATATCGCAATCGTTTTCAAGGAAACATGCCGCTTTCTAAAGCTTGATCCTTCTACATCACGAAGCAGGAGTGGCCATCCCCATAGCCCCTCCCCTGTTTCGAGTAAAATAGATCAGGCCTTGCGACGAAGTTTCCAGACGATCAGGCCGCCGAAACTTGATACCAACAAGAATGCCGTACTAGGCTCAGGTATCGCCACAATATTCACATTACTGAGGACAATCTGACTTCCCGTATCCGTAAGCGATCCCCACGTGATCGTATAGCCAGTGGAAATATTCGTAATCGTCGGTGTCATCGTATGCGTCGATCCGGATGCATAGGTAAAGAGCACGTAATTGGAGCCAGGGGTCCAGCCACTACCGTCATAGTCCAATTGTAGATTAAACGTATTTAAGGTAAGCACTCCGCTTCCGCCCAGCGATGTAACTGCCGCTCCAAATCCTGCATTCGCTCCCAGTATGGCTGCGATTGTTGCCCCGCTGTTGATCGCAATACTTCCCGCTCTTAGTGACGCTACATTTCCGGTTGTCGTCGAGGTTCCTAAATTCACGCGGGAATTTGCCAGAACCGTAAAACTTCCCGCCGTGTAAAGCGCTCCAACAGTCGATGAAGGATTCACCAGCTTGATATTTCCAGCATCCACGGTCAAAGACGCATTGCCCGCGATGTTATCCACACCCACCTGAAAACTACTGGTTCGCGCTCCGGAATCTGTCGCATTCAATGTCCGGTTAATCGATACCGTTTTCTCCGTGGCGACTCCTCCGTTGAACATGATTGTCGCGCTGTTGTTCGCGCCGCCTCCGGTGCCTCCCGCATAAGTATAGCTATTAAGACTGCCTCCACCGTCATCGACGAAAGTACCCGCAACCGCCAGTTTTTGGGTGCCATAATAAGCAAACCCCAGTTGCAGATCACTGCCGTTCGTAATACGGAGGTTGCCCGCGAGCTGTTGATTTAATAACGCGGCACTACTGTTGGAAGCCAGGAATCGTATATTTGATCCATTGGCTAAAGTGGGATTCACCGTACTTCCGATAGTTAAATTACCCATTACGCCATTGACGGATCCTACGGTAGCTGACTTGGGCGAGAAGTTGGATACTCCGATATCCAACTGCAAAGTAGAGGTGCTTGAATACGTATTATTATAGCCATAAGCCGAACCTGTCCCATGTTTGTTTACCAATAGCGTGACATTATTCTGCAGAACAAGGTGGGCAGAAGCTGAGAAAAGCATCTCGGTCTGAAAAGTTCCCCCAGCATCCCCTGTGGACTTGATAGTCATGTTGGGATTCGAGCGGACATCGAGAATTCTCAAATCAAAGGTATTGTTATTAAGAGCGCTGTTAAAATTATACCCGTTAAGATCAATGACGAGTTTGCTTGCATCGCTACCCGTCGTCCAAATGGTCTCCGCGCCGGAAGCAGGAAGTCCTGCGATGCTGAAATCCGCCCCCAGAGAAAAGGTGATGGCGTTGCTGTTCGTCGTCGTAAGAGAAAGTTTACCTACCGTGGTAGCACTGGTGTTGGTGATCGTTAAATCACCCGTAGAGCTTGTGCGATCTATGATACCCTGATCGGTGGATGTGGGAGTAGTGCCTCCCCAGTTCGCACTTGTTGTCCATGCCTGACCTCCATTTACCGTAGGGTTAAAGGTATAGGTCGTTGCGGCATACGCACTACTTACGACCAGAAAGGCACAAAATAAGAGAACGCATGCGGGGATATGCAGAGCGGGGGATTTACTCATTTTCATTTGTTTTAACAGTAAACCCACCCCTAAACCCCGTCTATGGCCTATCCGAACTAAAAAGCTTTGAAATTGCCGCATTTCGACATGTCATTTCATTAGAGACGGAGCCCTGTCGTTTTAATAGATTTCCCTAATGCAAAAACGGCAGCGTATCTATGCCATGCTCAGCTCCAGCGATTTTGATCGCTGTATTTATGAGAACATTTCCGACTATCTCTCGGAAAATGCGCCCGAGATAGAGGTAAATATGGAGTTGGATTACCTGAATGCCGATCTAGCCCGTACCAGCATAGGAATCATTACCCGGATCATTGATGCTAAAGACCATCGTATCTTTCGTTCCTATGGATGCCCTGTAGTCAATATTTCGGCTACCACTGAAGGTTTCGACTTTCCCTCAGTCTGTAGTGATAGCCTCATTCGAGGACGTATCGTCGCCGAACATCTCCTTTCTCGACGATTTCACCATTTCGGTTACTACGGATCAAATTACAGCATTGTTGAGAGTAAGAGCTTCGAGCAAACAATTCGTGCAGCAGGGTTTGAGAGCGCCTTGCATCTACAAACCGTTGTAAAGCCTCTCTATGGTCCGATTAATGCCACTCAACAACGGAATCTGCGAAACTGGGTTAAAACACTTCCCAAACCGATTGGTATATTTTGTGCCACGGACCCTTACGCCTGGGAACTCTCCAAAGTCTGCGATACGCTGAATCTTACGGTAGGCAGGGATGTCGGCATCGTGGGATGCGGAAACCACGAGTTCTTCTGCAAGACCTGCAAACCGCAGCTCAGCAGCGTGGAGAACTGCCCTGACCGTATCGGTTATGAAGCGGCCGCATTACTGGTGCGCTTGATTAATGGCGAGCCGCCGCCGCCCGGTCCCATTTTGATCCCTCCCACTGTTATTGCCCGGGCCTCCTCGGATATTTTTGTCACCGAGGATTCTTTTGTGGCCGCCGCCATTCAATATATTCAGCAGCACATCAACTCCCCTCTCCCACCTCAGGAAATTTTTAATCACATTCCCCTATCCAGAGCTGCGCTCGAAAGACGCTTCAGGAAGCAGCTTGACTACTCCGTGCTCGAAACCATCCACCTCCTGAAAATCGAGCAAATAAAACACCTTCTGATCTCCACCTCCAAGAGCATGGATGAGATCGCCAGTGCCTATGGTTTTTCAAGCGCTCCTAATATGACAACGTTGTTTCGGGAAAAGGTCGGCGCAACCCCCAGCGAATATCGCCGCCGTTTTTTAAAAACTGCCGATCCCGCCAAAATTTGATTTTACAGAATATCTCCCTCCCTCCGGGAACCGCGCTGTACACAGAAAGAAGAAACTATCCCCATAGTCTCCCCTTCACTACCCTCTCAAAACTTCGTTAAACTTTTCGACGAAGCTTCAAGAAAATCAAACTGCCGAAACTTGCTATCACCAGAAACGCCGTGCTTGGCTCAGGAACCGCAGTCACCGTGAGAGAGACCACTCCACTTCCGAAATTCAAAGAACCCGCGGTATAACCCGAAGGCAATGTGATCGATGCCAGCGTTGGTGTGCCCGTAAGTGTTCCCGTGTAGCTAAACAACGTCAGCACTGACCCGCTGGTCCAGCCGGTACCATCATAGTTCAATACAAGATTGAAAGAGTTTAAGCTAAGGTTGCCGCTTCCACCGAGGCTTGTGTCCGACACCGCATAACCACTATTCACACCAAAGGTATCCACGATCGTCGCTCCGGAATCAATGGTGATACTTCCCGCACGCAGGGAGGCTATGTTTCCCGATGTCGTCGAAGTTCCCAAATCCAGTTGTGAATTAGCAAATACCCGAGCGCCTCCCGCTGTATATAATGCACCTACCGTGGAAGAAGGATTCACGAGTTGAACATTACCTGC
>JBDTJR010000092.1:0-5989 GCA_039935735.1 Chthoniobacterales bacterium
TCAAAAGTGAGATCCGAATTAATAAGCAACTGACTGACCGTAGTCGAAGCTCCCAAAGTAGTGGCATTTACGGTTCCCGAGCCGGAGTTAAAAATCGCCCCACTCGAAGAACCCGGCACTCCAGAAGGACTCCAGTTTGCCGAGCTGCCAAAATCACCGCCCGTCGCGGCCTGCCAGGTATAATCCGTCGCATAAAGAGGCAAAGCCATTGATCCAATGGCGAGAGAAAATAAAATACTTCGCCCCGATTTACCCCACAAAATCACATGTTCCCGAGGATTTTTCGGAAAGTGAAATTTTCTGTTCATTGGTACGTATGCCACTGTAGACACGCATGTCTTATATAATCCTTTTTAGATGCAAATGTCAAAGGAAAGCCCCTACAATACCAGTGTCGGAGCCTCTCCTACAAAGAGCGATTTTAAAACTGAAAACGTCTGCTATTTAATCCCGGAAGGAATGCTTCGCCTGTAATAAAGAGCGAGAATAAATTGCCCGATAGCACCTGCAATTCCGATAGAGAAATAGGTGATCTTGGCGATGCTCACATATACGAGTCCCGTGGACTCCCCGAGCGACTGGGAAATCTCCGGCGGCACCGTCACCGTAAAAAAATGATAAGTGCCATAAACGAGAAAGAGTAAGGAAAACAAACATTGGTTATACCACCCCCAGATAGCGGCCCGGTTGTCGCCTTCCAGAAACCATCTGTATACCTTGACCTCCACCACCGTCATCCCGCCCAGAATAATCACGGAAAGAAAATCCTCCCAGTCGTGACTGATAAAAAGAGAGATAAGCGAAATCGCAGCGGATAATCCCAACCAGAAACGGCTCCAATAAGCTGCTCGCGCCCGCTTCTGAAAACTGTCTCCTTTGCGAATGATCGTCTGAAGATGTTGCTGGTTTAAAAACTCTTCCGGCGTTTCCTGACGTCCGGCCTCGGCAAGCAAAGAGACAAGAGCATCACGCGGAATCTGGAGCAAATGCGACGGGCTTTGAGGCATGCCGCCTTGTATATCATACCGGGGTAAATTTTTAAAGAGGCGAAGATTGCCACAATCAGAATTTGCCTACTCACAGCTTATCCGGAGAGTCGAATTCCACTCCCCAATCCTTCGTTAGTTGGATGTTGTTACTTTTTCTTCTCCTGTGTTTCTCCCAATGAGAAATCTACGATATGCCATTGCCAGAAATGTCACCGTTACCCCAACCAGAATAATTCTTACACCATTTAGCATAGCCCATTGCAAATACAATGCATGAATATGCTCCCCAAAACGGTCCACATCCCCGAAAAACATCTTCAGATTATATTGAGTTACAATATAGAAAGTGAGTGCAATGGCGGCAAGGGATGTCGTTGCCGCCCAACGGATCAAGCGTGTAGTTGCGGGATGCAAATCGCTCCGAACAAAAGCCAGAAAAAGCGTAATTAAAAATCCTATTTGTGTAAGCGGGACGTAATAGTAAACCGGCTGCGTTATACAAAAAAACCGATTGTATTCATTCAACTGCCGAATCGACGCCACAATTTGATTCGGTATGAGAATTTCTTCGTAAAAATTTCCAAAAAACCACTGCAAATGAAAAAACAGGGCCAGGATTAATAAACTTTCGATATATTTTTGACGCATCTTGAAGCGAGCTGGTTGAGTTACTGAAATATTGCGTCGCTGTGCCTGATATTGCAATATTGCTTCAAACTAACAAAAAGAATTATGAAACCCATCGACGGTTACTTTCTCATCAAACCTGAAGACCTCTCGTGGAGGCCGTCGAATATGATGCAAATCCCGAATGCGGATTTTCTGGAACGCACAAAAAGCGAGAACATGGGAGCCCGACTGTGGCGACTTCCGCCCATGAGCGCAAATACGCTCCATAGACATCCCCGAATGGAGGAGTTTTACTTTGTGCTCGAAGGCACCGGACGTATTCGCGTTGGAGACGAAACACTCACCGTTCCTAAACACGGCGGCGTGCTCGTTGGCCCGGAACAATTACGCCAGGTATTCAATGACACCGATGCGGAGACACTCTGGCTTATCATCGGAGACCCCGAGAAAGAACTGGAAGACGGTGAAACGCTCGACATGACTCAGGTATATCCGGTCGATCCAAAACAACTACCGAAAGAGTTGGATGGCGTAGCGTGGCCACCTGTCGATCCGATACTCTAATAAAAACCGCTCGAGTCTGGCTCGAGCGGCAGCGAAGTAATGGGAAACTTTATTTGGTAGGTGACCAGTAGTTTCCGCTCACCACGATCATGCATTGCAACATGATGCTCGATCCGTAGTAAGTGGTGATTTTGGTGCGTGCGGCTTCTTTTGCCATGGAGACCCAAAGCGAATCGAGCCATGCCTGATTAGCCGCGTCCTGCATTGCCGCAGGAGCAAATGGCGCGGTAAATATCGGATCGGAGTAGGTCTCGAGAGCGGTGCCGTCCAGTGTGTAACCAGACATGATATTATCCGGATTAGTGGACGTATTGCTGCGAATCCAGACGATCATTTTCTGCACCTGCGTTTTACTGGTTGCATCGCCATACACTGCGGCGTCTGCACCCAATCTCCAGGGAACTCGTGTGGCATTGTAGGAATAGTGACCGTCATCAGAACTCTCCAGATAGTTTGCAGGAGCGGGTTTGGGAGTTGACGTATTCGTGGAGACGACGAAGTCAGGAACCAGTCCGGTCGAAGATGCGTAATTCTGTTGCAGATAGGTGAGAAGATTCTGCGTGGCGGTAATTACAGAATCCCATGTGGTGTCCCCGGTGACGGCTTTGAAAGCCCGGAAGTGATCGATCATGAAATCCGAGGTACGCGTGCCGTAGTAGTAAGAATCCGAAGGTGAGGACCAGTCGCCCATGGTGGGCAATTTGGTCGTCGCATTGATTTCGCTTTTTTTAATGGCATTGATGCGGCTGATGGCGAGGCTCCGGTAATTATAAGTACCGGCGCTTCCCCACTGCCGATCGGCGAGCAGCAATCCGTAGGCGATGGCCATATCACCATCGGTCGCAGAGTCCGTGCCGTCCACCGATACTCCCGAGTTATTTTGTTCCGCCGCCATTAATCCCGAATTGATCTTCGAAGGATGATCGAGCACATATTTTAAAACTGCATCGAAGGATGCCTGTGCGGTCGTGTCGGCACCTGACATGATGGCGAAAATCTCCAGGCCGTATCCCTGCGCCTCGGCGACATAAGGGTAGTCGGCATCAGGAGAACGAACGGCTTTCCATGTCGTGGAACCCACGGTGACAAAGTAAGCGGCTTTCCACTTATTGTAATAATTAATGACCGCTTGATCCATGGTACTCTGTGCCACCGTGGGATGCAACGTGCCGGCGACATAAGGCTGCAAATGCGATCCGAAAGGAATCGCGGTCCCCGTGACAATGCTCTTTTCCGTGATGGTGACGGTCGCTACTCCATCGGCGATTTGTACACCGTTGGCGGCAGTTAACTCTACGGTGAAATTTTCCGTCCCCTCGGTGAGT
Organism: Chthoniobacterales bacterium; assembly: GCA_039935735.1. Classification (GTDB taxonomy): domain Bacteria; phylum Verrucomicrobiota; class Verrucomicrobiia; order Chthoniobacterales; family JBDTJR01; genus JBDTJR01. The sequence continues at coordinate 3,509 of JBDTJR010000092.1, forward strand.
GTATCTGATAAAATCGTCACAGGTATCGACTGCTTTGTGACACCTGGATCGAATAGCAGCGTGCCGGAAGTTGCTGTGTAATCGCTTCCGTTTTTCGCGGTGCCATCTTTACTTTGATACGTCACACCGACGATGCCATCGGCAGCACGATCCAGGACGACTTCCACATCAACAGTTGTAGAACCTGATGAAGGCTCTTCGATCGTCGCATCCTGAATGGAAACCGATACAGGAGTCGGAGTTGGAACAGGTGTCATGCTTGGTGTCGGCACTGGGGTGGCCGTTGGTGTCGGCGTTGCACTCGGAGTAGGTTTCGGGGTTGCGCTTGGCGTTGGTTTCGGGGTCGTTGTTGGCTTCGGAGTTGCGGTTGGTGTAGGTAGAGGTGTGGCAGTAGGTATTGGTGTTGCGGTCGGCACGGGAGTTGCACTCGGCGTGGGTGTCGGCGTAGACGTGCTTCCTTGTGAAGAAAATGCAAAATTGGTGGGAGGCTGGGTCACGCGTCCTGGATAAGCAAGAAAACCGAAAGTCACACTTCCTCGTGCGGGAATGTCTCGATTCCATGAATACGCTGAAGCATTGAAGCGATAGCTGGAACCGCTTTTTTGGACAACGGTTGCATTCCATGTCGAAGAGATGGCGCGGTCCGTGCTAAAGGAAAGTTGCCAGTCCTTCAGCGTCTTGCTGGTTTTGTTTTTGATCGTAACCTCGCCCTGAAATCCTGAGATCCAGTCATTGACAATCGTGTAGGTGACTTTAACGTCCGACGTTTCAAAAGTGGTATCGCCTTTACTTGCGAAGGCCGTGATCACTGGCAGGAGAGCGATGCAGAGGGAGAGAGGGAGGATTTTCATATTTTTTCGGAGGTATGCCTCAGGTTACCCGCGCCTTTCAGAGGTGTCCTTCGCCCCTCTACGAACTCGCCGAAATACTCTTTGAAGAATCCGTCAATAAGGCCTTTCGATCTGTAAAACGGCGGGACAATACATTTGACCTCTGGTTTTTTCCCTATCAAAGTTTCGGCCATGGCCATGGATTTTCGGAATTACGTTTTGCGAAATCCTTCCTTTTGGTTGCTGAATCTTGCGGTGTGGGTGGCATTCGGCATTCTCGCAACGCTTGCCCAGTTTTATTATTACTCTGACCCTCGGGTGGCGCTTCAACTTGCGCTTATCCAGATTCTTATCGCCTTCACGTTTTCCAGCATGATGCGGCAGGTGTATCGACGCCCTTCATGGAGCAGTCCTTTTCGAGTCCGTACGGCGGCATTGGTCGTGCTGCTTGGTTTGCTCGGGGGCATCGTCCAGGCATCTCTTATAGAGGCGCTCGTTCATTGGAAAAGATGGGGGAATCCTGATTTTTCGTTCGAGGTCGCATGGTTGCTACGCATCAAGATCACATGGCTTGCCTATCTTGGCTGGGGTCTCGGGTATTTCGGAATCAAAGCCGAGACCGAAGCTCTTTTGGAGCGTGACAAGGCTCTCAAAGCTCGTGATGAGGCCCGCAATATGGAATTGCAGATGCTTCGCTCTCAACTAGATCCTCACTTCCTTTTCAATTCCCTGAATGGCATCTCCGCTGAAATCACCCCGCATCCAAATGCCGCGATCGAAATGATCGATGAGCTGGCATCCTATCTCCGCTACTCGCTCGATCACCGCCAGCAGGTTTTCGCACTCCTTTCCGCCGAACTGGATACCATGGACGCCTACCTCCGCGTGGAAAAAGCCCGCTTTGGAGATCGTCTTAAGATCAGCGTGAAGGCCGATGAAAAATCCCGTCGTCGCAAGGTTCCCAGTTTCCTGCTGCAGGCGCTCGTGGAAAATGCCGTGAAACACGGCCTCCATGACTCCACACATTCTCTTGAAATCGCCATTCATGCGGTCTCGTCTCATGAACTTCTGGAAATCGAAGTCGCCAATACGGGTACATTAACCCACTCCGGGCACGAAGGCGTCGGTCTCTCCACCTTGCGCCGACGGCTCGATCTGCACTATCCCAACCGTCACAGCTTTCATCTTATCGCCGAGGGCAATCTCGTCCGAGCGCAACTCGTGCTGGAGGGCGAACCATGCTCCGAGTCTTGATTGTCGATGACGAGCCGCTGGCCCGGCAGAAACTCCGGCAATTGCTGGTTGCGCACCCGGAGCTTTCCATCACAGGAGAAGCGGAATGCGTGCCGGAAGCGCTGGAAAAAATCCGTGCTGAAAATTTCGATGTCCTCTTCCTCGATGTCCGCATGCCCGGAGCCGACGGGTTCAGCCTGTTGCGGGAACTGGAAAACCCACCGGCTGTTATTTTTGTAACCGCGTATTCAAATTATGCGGTCGAAGCTTTTGCCTTTTCCGCGATAGACTATTTAGTTAAGCCCGTTCGCCCTACACGCCTTGCTCAGGCCGTCGCTCGATTGGAAGCAAAACCCGCCAATGATCCCGCATGGAAAACCGAAGATCGGATTTGTTTCCGCACTCCGGAGCGCACGGT
>JBDTJR010000093.1:0-11702 GCA_039935735.1 Chthoniobacterales bacterium
TTGAAAAAATATTCTTTCTCCCAAGCCTCGTGCCGCGCGGAGAAAATAATTCCGCGCTGTGTTAATTCTCCGTCCCGTTTCTGGCTGTCCAAAACCGCGCGCCTGTTTTTTGCACAAAGCAATATACATGCTGCGTTCGTCGAACCGAGCGCGTTATAATACCCCTCGGTATCATGCATCGCTATGCACAATGGGTTGTTGATTGCAGCGATCAGCAGATCGCGGAATGCCGACATGCCGTTGTCGCCGTCGATAAAAATCATATCGTTTCTGCCAAGGCGTAAATCCTCCGGCAAATATTTTTGGTGCAATGTGACGCGCTCAGGATTGATGCACATCTCTCTTACTCTGTGCAGTTCAGGCGTGATGGAAATGTCGTAACAGTCCAATGTGAGGTCTGGCCGCTCATTGAGAACCTGGATGAACGCGGCGGTAGACGCTCCGCGAAAACTTCCCACCTCCACAATTTTTGCATGGCGCGGCAGAAATTTCGCTGCTGCGTATAGCATGTATATGTGTCTCAGATCCGCGTGAAACGGCGGATTCTGATTCTCGATCAGCGTGAAATTGAAAGGGCGGAAATCAAAACAGATTGGTTGTGGGCGCGCGGGCCTTTGCTTTTTTGTAACTTGTAGGGCAAATTCCTGGACGCTCATTACTGCGCCCTCCGTGCTTCGATCAGCTCCATTATTCGGGCCAGGCGCGTCCAGGAGGCCGCACCGGTAATCCCGCGAAAGAGCCTTTTCAGCAATCGGCAGGTGATGTGCCGCGCGTCCGACTTCGGCAGTTCCTTTACCCAATTGCCGCGCCTGGGCTTTGGCAGAGTGTCGCCGTGCTGCGTCATGTAATGCGCATACGCCGGCGGGCGCGTGGGGAATTTCGTATCGTGCGGCACGCGGATAACGTGCGTTTTATTTTTCTTTTCGTTCTTGCCCGCGCGCGGCTTTTCAGGTGTATTGGTTTCAGTGTTCACCCCCCTTAGCGGGCGTCATAAAAGTGTGCCACTTTTGTCCCGTTTCCTTACCCCATTTTTTGTGCAACACTGTGCATCGTTGTGCAAGCGAACGTCTCAACAACAGAGATTCGGACCATTTTCAGTGTCCAATCAAATGATTTCTAATCCATTGGTCGCAGGTTCAAATCCTGCCGGGTGTGCTTTGGGAATAGTAAATGAGCATAGGCTGGATGCGAAGCCCTCCTCATACAATCCTGCTAAACTCCGCGAGTCTTCGGAGAATGGGTTCGCCGCGGTCGGGGGACATTCGGGAGAGTAATTCTTCGCCGTTGCTGTTGGCGGTCCAGTGGGTGGGGAGCTGGCGGCTGGTGCGGTGCTCCAGGAGGCTGTATAATTCTGTTTCGGCGCGCTCGGTGAGTTTGCCTTTGCCGAGGTCGTCGAAGAGGAGGACGCGGCTGGTGCGGATGGCGTGGAGTGTGTCGAGTGCGCGGTGTCTTCGCTCTTTGGAGTCGCTAAACATCTGGACGACGAGTTCGTTGAAGATGACGGCATTGATGTATTGACAGGGCACTCCGGTATCAAAGGACTTTTTCAGGAGAAGGAAAGCGGCGCGGGTTTTTCCAATCCCTGCGCTTCCCACAAATCCGATGCCGGAAGAGGTTTCCGGTGTCCACTCCGCAATGACATCCCGATAGGTGGCGGGGAGAAGCAAGACATCCGTACTGCGGTATTGCGGCGGGCAGATGCGATTCCAAAGTTCCACGCGATGATGGCTTTTGAGCGCGCGATTTTGATTTTCGTATTCGTGGCAACGGGCCTCGTGGCAATCGAGACAGGATGTAAGGGAAAGTATTTCCCTTCCTGCACGAGGCCCGGACTCCCAGCACGCCGATTCGTATTCAAAATGCTTCCCGCACTGGTCGCATATCTTTGCAACGAGCTTCATCATGACCGTGCGTGCTCCGGTATCTCGAAGGCATAGGGGCTTTTCTTTCCGCTCCTGCCATTCGCATGGATATTTGCAGGAATATTCGCATGGATTGCTTTTATCGAAAACGATGCCTTCTCTTTTTCTTCTCTTTGTTTTTCTCTACTTTCTTCTGTAGTCGGCAATGAAGGTCTGCTGTGCCCCGTTGCCGAACGTTCGGAAGCTGCTTCCGATGGGATGGAGAGAAGCTGGTAGGTTTTCATCCCACGGCCACCATGGGGAGGATCTTCTGCGAAAATAACCCCGATGCGAATAAGGTCCTGAGTAGCTGGACCGACGGATCGGGGAGAAAGCCCCGCCATATCGCCGAGAATCTTCTGCGAAATGTAAAAAGAGGCCGCGCCTTTCTTATTGCTGCTTTCCTCGCAAAGAGCGGCGTAAAGACTGAGGCGCGAGGGAATCTCGGCCCATCGATCTTCGGCATTCAGCACGTTACGGATGAGTCGGCGCGCCGATTTGCTCTCCCAGGAATACGGAGGCTCGGGCGTTGTGGAGCGAAGGGGCTTTTGCGGGATACTCATTTCAAAGGCGGTGTTAACGCCCTTGACTGTGCCACAATCAAAAATTCAATTTCAGTGAGGTGAAATTAACAAAATTACATCAGCGAACAGATGAGGGTGCGGATTTGAGTCGCTAAATTACACGTTAGCGTATGTGGAGAGTGACAAATTTCAAAAAAAGTCAGTCAATATTATTTTTACTTTTTTAAGAATTTGCGTTTTTTATTGATCGCCCGTACCGCACTCGTGCTGTCGGCTCTCCACTTTTTAAAGGTCAGTCTGGCGGCTTCAAATAAGTTGGGAGAAATTCCGTTTTTTTGAATGGCTGTAAATTCTTTCTGCGCTTCCGGACGGTTTTCACCAAAGTGTGCAATGAGCCATTTCTTAAACAACTCCACGCGCCTGGCTTTTCTGTCATTAGGCATCAATATTTTTAATCCCTCATTCAAATCAACGGAAAGCCGCGCTCCATTCGCATCTTTCTGATAGTGGTAACGGGTTTTTGCGAGGTTTTGAGCATGCTCCCGCCACGTGGCTTCGCGTTGTTTCCACGTATCAATGCCCTGCTCGGGATTAATGGAAGTGTAACCGGCAATGGCAAAATCGGCCGCTTCGCACAATCTTAACGCATCCAGAGTCGCGCGCCCTATGGCATCACTGCTCGTGGCGTTTTCAGAATTTCGTGAATCTCGCAATAACAGAGCGGCTATGGACGCGAGGTCTTTGGGCTTCAGCTTTTTAATTGAGAAATCAGGATTACCGTATGGCATGGAGGGAAGAGGGTTGGGCGTCAAACATTGTGCGGCATCCAAACAACAACGCGACCAAAAATGAAAAGAAAGTAGATGGCGAATCGCAAATATTAGATCGCTGACGCTAGAAGCGGTTTTCTAAAATTAAACGTCGTCACGTGCCGCGGCGCGCTCGGGGAGCACGCCCTACCTCGGGGCATTTTTTGAAAACGGACAGTTATGTCCGTCTGGGCGTCTTACTTTTTATAGACGCTCTCGGCGTCGAAGACTTTCTTTTCTTTGACGGGTAGAGGCTGGCTCGCTTTGTCGAGTTCCTGAAAGAAGCAGCTTTGGTAGCCGGTGTGGCAGGCGCCGCCGGTTTGTTCTACTTCGAAAAGCAAGGTATCGCGGTCGCAATCCACAAACCAGCGGACGACGCGTTGCGTGTGGCCGCTCGTTTCGCCTTTGAGCCAGAATTTTTGGCGGGAGCGGCTCCAGTAGTGCATCAGCCCGGAGGAAAGGGTCTTTTCGACGGCTTCCCGGTTCATCCACGCCATCATCACCACGCGCCCCGTTGGGAAATCCCCACCGGAGACCTCCTGCACAATGGCCGGAATCAGGCCGTCTTCGTTATATTTAAAATCCATATCAAGTTGCGGAAATAGAAACCTTACCAATCGATTGCCTCATCGTCAAAAAATCCCTTTCTCAAAGTTTATTTAATCCTGATGACAAGGATTGCAGTTTCCGAGTGAAGTTGGATATATTATCCGCCTCATGACAAATCCGGGCGATGCCACATCCGATTCCCTGTCGGACGATCCGACATCCACAACTCGGTATCGTTATTACCAGCAGCCTCCCAAGACCATTTTTGTGGAGTGGAGTGAACTGGTGGATCTCGTCCCTGCGGATGTCATTACCGAGGGGAAAAACTTTACGGGAGTCATGATTGGTCTTCCTGCGGAGGAAATCTTTGCGGGTATTATTCCCCGTATTCGGTATGGAAGGCTGCGGGAATTGCTGCCCGAGGGAACGCTTCAGCTTCCCGGGGACAAGCAAAATGAATTTCTTTATATCCCGGCATCGCGGATCGCCCGGCATTATCAGATGACGACCTTGCGCGAGGCGCTTCCCGAAGAGCCGAAGCCTGTTATTCACGTCGAGAAGCCGGAGGAAAAACCAGCGGAGATTAAGCCAAGGCTAGTGATTACCCTTCCGCAGCCTGACAGGAGTCAGGCACCCATTGAGGCCAGCAAGGCAGAAGGAAATCCCGTAGTATTCAGCCAGCCCGTTGTTTCTCATATCGAAAAACCGGAGGAAAAACGGCGAGAGATCGAACAGATGAGGGTGATGACGCTGCCACAGCCCGGGGAGGATCGTAAACCCATTGAGGCCATCAAAGCGGAGGAGAAGACTGTCGATCAAGAGGAAGTTCCGCCGATTCTTTCGGGCGGGATTCCTGAAATCCGCCCCCCAGCCATTTCTCACATCGAAAAATTGAAGGAAAAGCTGCACGAGATTAAGTCAGTTGCGGTGGTTGTGCCTCCCGAGGTCATTGAGGAAGTTTCTCCCGTTATTGCCGAGTCTGCTCTCTATGAGGAGGCGGTAGAAATTCCCGAAGCGCAGCCCGAAACGGACGTTTTGGAACCTGTCGCGGTAAAAGCAACCGAGAAAACTCCCGTTATTGCAGCCATGCCAGAGGTGGAGGCAGAAAAGGAGGAAGCCGTTGCAGACCCTGTAATCACGCTACCTCCCAGACCCGAACTTCCACGGACTCCGCTTACTTTACCCAAACTCGATCTACCGATTGTCGCGCAGGCTTCTCCGGCAAGTGAGGCTTTAGACCCTCAGCAAAAGCGCAGCTTCTTCGGTCGCCTTCCTCTTTTTCGCAAAAAGCCCGCAGTAGAGGCTGCGGAAGAAGCCCCGCCTGTCATTATCAAACCCCTCCATACGAATCTTCCTCCACGGCATATTCCGCCGTCTGTCTCTGTCCTTAAAAAGGCCACCCAAAAACTGTCGATTGAAAAGCCTTCTTTGGAGGCCGAATTACCTGCTCCGGAATCTGGAGTTACTCTAATGGTGCCGGAAAGTAAGGAGTCCGCACTGGAAATACGTGCGAAAGAGGAGATTCCTCATCAGGGAGTGCTTCAGTCCCTCTTTATGACCGATGAAGCGTTGACGATTGAGCGCACCATCGAGCTCAGCAGCACGCTTCCCGGAGTCCGCTCCTGTGTCCTTGCCCGCGGTGCCGGTATTATTGCCTCTGCAAATGTCCCTGAGGGAATTGATGTCGTCGCTCTAAGCACCAATGCGATGAACATGTTGCGCCAAATGCAGGAGTCCCTTCAAAAAATGGGAATCGGTTCGATTCCCGCGGTAACGCTTCATTCGGAAAAAGGCCCTGTGAGTGTATTGCCATACGAAGACCTTTGCATGCTGATTTTCCATAAAGACCGGGCATTTATTCCCGGTGTTCGGGAGCGGCTTCAGGATGTCATGAAAGAGCTCAGCCATGCGAATCTTCCGCTCGCTCTGGAGACCGATATCAAAAAAGCTCCGGAAGTCGCTTGAGCTTATTAAAGCTGGAAGCGAATCGGGAATTGCTGTCTAGCGCAAGAACGTCATAGGATTTCGAATCTATGATGGAAATCATGCAAAAAGGCGGCCCTTTGATGTGGGTGCTATTGGTTTGTAGTCTCACTGCGCTCGGCACGTTCCTGGAGCGTATTATTTATTTTCATAGGGCGACCATGGAGGTGGGCGGATTTCTTACCGGCATTTCGACTTTATTAAAAAGAGGAGGGTATACAGAAGCTTCGCAGGAAGCGGCCAATACGCCCGCTCCCGTCGCCCGCGTTGTTCACGCTGTGCTCGCACGCAGGGAAACTTCACGGGCTGAGTTGCGGGATATAGTTCAGGAGGCCGGTCAGTTGGAAGTTCCCAAGCTGGAGAGAAATCTCGCTTTGCTTTCCACGATTGCCTACGTCGCGCCGCTTATCGGATTGTTGGGCACGATCGTTGGGCTCATCGAGTCTTTTTTGGCGATTTCCAGCCATAGCGGTTACACGACGGTTGCAGATATCTCAGGAGGTATTTATCAGAGCCTGCTGACCTCCGCTGCGGGAATAGCGGTCGCGATCCCCGCTTATGTGGCTTACAGCTATCTCTCATCACGCGTGAATGAATTGATTCATGACATGGAGCGTAGCGGTATCGAAATGATACATCTTATTCACGACAACAAGCCGGAGGTCGATTCCATCAAGTCTGCGTAGTGAAACTTCAGCGCTCCCATCAAGTCCGGCAGAGCATGCTCTATCTTGCTCCGTTTATCAGCCTGAGCATGATTCTTCTTGGGCTGTTGCCGCTGTGCACCACTTTTTTGCTCCAGCCCGGGATTGCGGTAAATGTTCCCTTGAGTCCTTTTCTTCTGCTTCCGCAACAAGACCCGGCCATTATCAGCATCACGGCGACGCCGATCTCCACGGTCTTTTATGCCAATGAGGAAGTGCCAATCGAGGAAGTCGGTGCACGGCTTGATAAACGGCATGGCCGATCACGCACGGTGATCGTCAAAGCAGATCAGAAAGCGCCCCTGGAACTGGTGGTGCAGGTCATGAATCAGGCGATACAGCACGGCTATTCCGTTGTTCTTGCAACCACACCGGCTCATGGCAACTAAGCGACTCTTTTCTCCGGGGCAACTGCCTTTTTTGCATTTCGCATGGCCTTCCAAACATCATGTGCCGCTCATGTTGCCTTTTTGTCTGGTTGTGGCGGCGCTCATTCATATAGGCGCCATGTTTCTTTTTGACGTGGTATATCCTCCGGGAACCAATGTTCAGCCCCGAATGGGAGAGGTGGAGGTATTATTTACGGACTCTCAGGAGTACACAAAAATTGCCGCATGGCTTGCGGGCAACGACCCCGCTTTGCTTTCCGCCACCTATGTGCCGGACTCCGATTTGGAAGAAGCGCTTCATACACCTTATCAGCCGACCTTTGACTCTGCTTCGATCCACCTCCAGCCCCCGCCTGTTCCCGCGCTAAAAAAGACATTTTCGGAGATCATTTTGCCACAGGATATGATTTCAAATGTGGTGGGAGATAATCCGGAGAAACGCTCCCTTTCCTCTGTCCAAAAGCATACGCAGATCGAATTTCAGGATGATTTGGCGGGCGAAATTCCAGTGGGAACCCCCATGTTGCCTCCCGTTGCTCCTCAGGGTGCGGAGTCCACGACATTTTTAGCGGGAGTGCTTCCCGATGGCCGGATCGGATTTCTTTTTCCTCAGAACAATGCTTCCACGGAGCTGGATCAGAAGGCGAGCGACTATATTGAAGGCCTTCAGATGAAACCTGTCCAAAACCAGAAAATTCGCTGGGGTAACGTCGTCATTCATTGGGGGATTCCCGCTACTCCAGCCCATAAGCCATGATACATGTCACCTTTGCGTGGTTTATTCTTTTTTATTTGCTGGTTTTTCTTGCGACCATTTTCACGGTTTGGATAGGATATGAAATGGCTCGTCGGAAACGCGAAATGAAGTCCCTGCAGCACCGTGTTCGGTGCGGAATTTGCTGCGCGGAATTTGAAGATCGCACTACGAATCCTGTTCCGCAATGCCCCCGCTGCGGAAGTTTGGCACAACGTTCGAACTTGAGAATAATTTGATAATTTATGGGAATGTGGATTGGCAGAAATAGAAAAGCGCGTGTTACTTACGGATTTGATGAAATTGCTCTGGTACCCGGAGCAATTACGATTAATCCCAATGAAGTGGATATCAGTTTTTGCATACCTCGCAAAAATGCAGAACCACTTAAATTAAAAATCCCCATCTTCGCCAGTGCGATGGATGGCGTGGTCGATGTGCGTTTTGCGCAGGCAATGGGCAAGCTCGGCGGTCTCGCTGTATTGAATCTCGAAGGTGTACAGACTCGCTACGAAGATCCCGATTCCGTTCTCAAGGAAGTGCTCACTGCGGACAAAAATCAGGTCACCGCACTATTGCAAAAAATTTACCTCGAACCCATCAAGGAAGAGCTTATCTCCCGCCGCATCCAGCAGATCAAGGAAGCGGGCGTTATCGCGGCGGTAAGCTCGATTCCCCAAAAAGCGGAACTGTATGGACCGATCGCCAAGGAGGCGGGAGCGGATGTTTTTGTCGTGCAGAGCACGGTATCGACCGTTCGCCATATTTCCACGGAATACAAATCCCTGGATCTGGCAAGGTTTTGCTCCGAACTTTCCATCCCGATTATTATCGGCAATACGGTGGGCTATGATGTCACCCTGGAAATCATGGAATGCGGCGTTTCCGGCGTATTGGTTGGCGTAGGCCCAGGTGCTGCCTGCACCTCGCGGGGAGTTCTCGGACTTGGTGTTCCTCAGGTTACCGCCACCGTAGACTGTGCCGCTGCACGGGATGCCTACTTTAAGAAGAGTGGCCGCTATGTGCCCATTATCACCGACGGCGGTATGAATAAAGGCGGCGATGTTTGCAAAGCCCTCGCTTGTGGATCAGACGCCGTCATGGTCGGAAGCGCTTTCGCAAAGGCGGAAGAAGCTCCCGGAAAAGGCAATCACTGGGGCATGGCCACGCCGCATGCGAACCTGCCACGTGGCACTCGCATCAAGGTCGGAACCACCGGCCCGCTTAAGCAAATCCTCTTCGGCCCCGCAACCGTAGACGATGGAAGCGAGAACCTTGTCGGTGCCATTACCACCTGTATGGGAAATGTCGGCGCAGCCAGTATCCGCGAATTTCAGGAGACGGAAATCATCATTGCTCCCTCCATTAAAACGGAAGGAAAGCTGTTCCAAACCGTCCAAAGTGTCGGAATGGGCACAAAGTGATAGATTTTCGTTGCAATCGCCCTCAAATTCATCGTCTTTGGAGCCTTGCCTTTAAGCCTTTAGTAAAACAACGACACGATGAGCGAACGTAGAGTAGTGGTCACTGGAATCGGTGTTATTTCACCGGTCGGAAATGACCTGGAAACATTCTGGAAAAACTTGCTGGCAGGCAAGAGCGGTATCCGACGCTTCGAAGCGTTTGATTCCACGAATTTTGACTGCAAGATCGCGGGTGAAGTCACGGATTTTAATCCGGTGGAATTCTATCGCACGCCCAAGGATGTTCGCCGGACGGATCGCTTTACGCATTTCGCCGTCGGTGGTGCCAAGCAGGCTGTAAAAGATAGCGGTCTGGATTTCGACAAGGAAGACCTCGATCGTATCGGTGTCATGATTGGCAGCGGCATCGGTGGTCTGCGCAGTATGTCGGATGAATCCGAGCGCCTGATCGCAAAAGGCCCTTCGCGCACATCTCCTTTCACGATCGCCATGATGATCAGCAATATGGCGAGCGGCATCGTATCCATGGAATACGGCCTTCGCGGGCCGAACATGACGATTGTCACCGCTTGCGCCACGGCAAATCATTGCATGGGCGAAGCATGGCGCATCATTAAATTTGGCGATGCGGATGTTATTATCGCCGGTGGCGCGGAAGCGACCATTGTGCCTCTCGGTGTTGCGGGATTTGCCGCGATGCGCGCTCTCAGTGTCCGCAATGACGAACCCGAAAAGGCCTCCCGACCCTTCGACAAGGACCGCGATGGTTTTGTAATGGGCGAGGGTGCCGGAATTTTGGTTCTCGAAGAACTTGAACACGCCAAACGCCGAGGAGCCCCAATTTATTGTGAACTTGCAGGCTACGGCTTAAGCGCCGATGCCTTTCACATGACCCAGCCGCTCCCTGAAGGCGATGGCGCAAGCCGCTGCATGCAGATGGCGATGAATCATGCCGGTATAAATCCTGAAGATATCGACTACATCAACGCGCATGGAACTTCCACGCCGATTGGTGATATCTGCGAGACGAAAGCGATCAAGCAGGCCCTCGGTGAGCATGCGAAGAAGGTCATGGTCAGCTCGACAAAATCGATGACCGGACATTTGCTCGGTGCTGCAGGCGGTGTTGAAATGGCGGTTTGTGCCCTCGCGATCAAGCACGGCGCTATTCCTCCAACGATCAATCTCGATAATCCAGATCCCGCCTGCGACCTCGACTACGTGCCGAATACCGCACGCGAAAGCAAAGTGCGTATCGCGATGAGTAATTCATTTGGCTTCGGGGGGCACAATGCCACCTTGCTCGCCAGAGAATACACGGGCTAATACGAGCTCCTTTTATCGGAGTCGGCGATTGCGAATTACAACTTTGTAAAGAAGTTGAACATCTGGTCCATGAAACCCGGAGGGGTTTGATGTCCGTAATCCGGATAAATTTTCCCGATCTTCGGAGATTGGATTTTATTGAAGGTCGCGAATTGCGTGGAAGGCGGGCAAATATCATCTGCCAGCGTCAGGCACATCAGCACTTCGGCTTTAATGCGAGCGGCAAGATTCTGGATGTCGATATAGCCGAGCCGATTGAAAATCTCTTCCTCCCGTTCATGCAGCGGGTCAAAGCGCATGAAGTAATAGCGCATATCATCGTAGGCGTTTTTATCGAGTCCCATCTCCCAGACGCGCTTGTAGTCGCTCAGGAAGGGATAAAGCGAAACACAGCGTTTGATGCGTGGTTCGAGAGCGGCGCAAACAACAGATAACGCCCCGCCTTGCGATCCTCCAAACGATCCGATGCGGGTTTCATCCACTTCATCGAAAGAAGAAACGACGCGAAACAACTGCGCCGTGTCCAAAAATATCTGACGGAACAAAAGTTTCTCCGGGGAGTCGTCCATACCCCGCATGATATGGCCGCGCAGGGTTGTTCCTTTTACCGATCCCAGGTCCTCACTGCGACCGCCCTGTCCGCGACAATCCATGACAGCAACAGAGTATCCCTCGCTGACAAAGCTTAGATAATCCTGCCACTCTCCTCCGCTACCGCTGTATCCGTGAAATGCCAGGATGGCGGGGTGTGGATCGGGAGAATTTTTCGGACGAAGATACTTCGCATACACGCGCGAACCGCCGACGCCTGTGAAGAATAAATCAAAGGTTTCCGTATTCTTTAGCTGGATCGTCGTCGAGGGAATCAACTCAACAGCAGGATCTGTCGCGCGTTGTTCAGCAAGGGACTTGTCCCAGAAGGCATCGAAATCTTTCGGACAGGGCGAAATGCCAAGATACTTTTGGAGTTCCTCAAGAGGCTTATCTACAGCAGGCATAAGATGATGAAGCGATTATTTCAGAAGACGTAAAACGGGCTCTGGATAAATACCCAGGAAGAAAATCGCCAGAATTAAGATACTGATCACGGTGCGCGACAAACATGATGCCTCGATAGGTGCCGCATCATCCATGGGTTTCATCCAATACATCGCGCGCACGACTTTGAGATAATAATAAAATCCGCAAGCCACGGAGAGCGCGCCGAGGATTACAAGAAGCCAGTGGTGACATTGAATCGCTGCGAAAAAGATCAGGAATTTTCCAATGAAGCCGACCGTAAAGGGAAGGCCCGCGAGCGAAACCATGGATACGAGCATTGCAAACGCCAGAAACGGCG
>JBDTJR010000094.1:0-2579 GCA_039935735.1 Chthoniobacterales bacterium
GAGGAAACGTGATATCGATGACCGAGCCGGACTCGCGGACTGCGGGCTCCAGTTGCTCGATGGCATGGTCCAGCACCTCGCGGAGATCGACACGTTGAAATGTCAATGGGGTCGCGCGATACTCCAGCTTGGAAATCGTCAACAGATCATCGATGAGGAGATTCATCCGTTGCGTATGCTTGTTCATCACACGAAGCGCCTTCTCCGCCATCGGGAGGTCTTCGATCGCACCATCGAGCAGTGTTTCGATATACCCGTTTATGATCGAAAGCGGGGTGCGAAACTCATGGGAAACATTCGCGACAAATTCCTTGCGCACGGTTTCCAGGTTTTTTACTTCCGTGATATCGTGAAAAACCACCACCGCGCCAATTGCCTTCGTGCTGGAGGCGGGCATCAATGCCATGGCCGAAACTTCGAAATACCGCTGCTCCACCCGATCTTCCTGCCGTTTTTCAAACCCAAGTTCCAGTGTTTGTGGCTCACCGTTTTCGAGCGTGCGAAGAATGGCCTGCTGAATTTCGTGCCGACGAAACACCTCGATAGCCGTGCGGTTAATTGGAGACTGCGTAAGCCCGAACATCCGCTCTACAGACTGATTCACGAGACGAATGCGCTGGTTCGCATCCACGATCAATACCCCCTCGATCATGCTGCTCAGGATCGCGCGTAGATTGAATCCCTCGTCCGCGATCTGCTGCACCTGCTCGCGCAAGAGGTCGGAGATTTTCTGAATATCGCCCGCCGTATTTCGAAAACTCGGAAGCGCCATACCCAGGCCGATGAGGCTAAAATCGCGATTTGCGAGTCGATGCAGAGCCTGGCGCATTTCCCAATACGGAAGATGAATGCGCCGGTAGTAAACCACCGCCGCACCCGCCAGGATAAGAATGGCGGAGCACAGTATAAAAAAAGTCATCAGGCTACGGAAATCGGCATGGGATTAAAACGATATCCCTCGCCGCGAACAGTCTCTAAGCGTGTCGCGTGATGCGCAAGCTTTTCCCGCAGTCTCCGCATGTGCGTATCCACTGTCCGTGTATCAATCGCATTTTGGTATCCCCATACATCGTAAAGCAGGGCTTCCCGTGATTGCGTCTTCCCGCGTCGCTCGATGAGCAACGTGAGCAGTTTGAATTCCGTAGTCGTCAATTCCAGTCGCGTCCCCTCAAGCCGGATTTCAAACGCGCCTTTATCCACATGAAATTCATCCACGGCAATTTCATCCGTGCGTTTCGCAGCACGCAATCTCCGCAATACACTTTGCACGCGCAGGATCAACTCCCTCGGACTGAAGGGCTTCGTCATGTAATCGTCCGCGCCAAGTTCAAGCCCAGACACACGTTCCTCCGGCTGTCCCTTTGCGGTGAGCATGATGATCGGCGTGTGCGCCATATCAGGATCACCTTTGAGAGATTTGCAAATCTCCAACCCGCTCATCTTCGGCAACATCAGATCCAGTATGATCATGTCTGGCCGACGCTGCCGTGCGAGCTTCAACCCTTCATCCCCGTCCTTCGCCATCAGGACGGTAAAGCCGGCGCGAGTCAGATTGTAACGGAGCAAATCCATCACATCCGCTTCATCCTCAATCACGAGCAAAGTATCCTGCATAACTTGTCAAAGGATATAGCGGGTAACTCTCTTCCAGCAAGCTCGCCAAAAGTTTCACTCCGTCTGTGGCCGAATTCCGCGAAGTATAAGAAAGTAAAATCAACCGCTGTATTTCTTTAAATAACTTAGCTTATTCCGCAAAATATTCCAGTTGGATACCATGAAGATCAATGCGCACTTATAAATCGTAAGATATTGACTGTAATAATCTTACGAATTACATCTGAAATGCAAATTACTTTCAATTTTCGAGACAATCTTCTCAAAAATGATTCTATATTTTATCGCGTAAAAAATAGATTCCATGCGCTCGCATGACTCCGTATGTCACAAAAATGTAACACGGGATCAACCCCGCTCACCACATCTTTGCGGTGTTTAGCGATTCGCTGGGGGCGGTTGCGGCTGAGGAAGCGGGAAGTCATCCGGGAAGGAAAGGCCGAACCACTCCTTTAAAGTGTCACGCAATACTTCGATCGTTTCCACGGGAATGACCGTTTGTTTTTTCGGTGTGCGAATCTTCAAGGTATTTCCAAAAAGAATGCGCCGCTCTTCAGCGGTCGGCAGTGTGCAAAAAGGAATGCGCGTGAAAATCGAATCGGGTGACTGTGAGGAAAAGTAATTCATCGTCCGGTAATCAAGCGAGGAATAGGGGTCGAGAGAAAAAGCGTAAAGTGTGCGCCATCCGTCTCCCAGCGCATGCTCAAGGCGAAAGCCGAAATCTTCATCCAGCACTATCCGAAAACGGTCAAGGGTCTGATCGGTCTCAAGTCCGGGCTCCAGGGGAATCGCTTCGATGAGGCCATTCCCTCCGTATCCGACATCCGCAATCCATTTGCGCCCCAGAATCTCGATCCCGGTCAGTTGATGTCCGCGAGCGGAATATGTCTCATCTGCCAGCAGGACACGCGCCGCAAGCGGCCGCGTCTTGAAACCGATACTCCGTAGTGCGAGCAGGAATAATC
>JBDTJR010000095.1:0-9995 GCA_039935735.1 Chthoniobacterales bacterium
AATACGATTACGATACGAACCCCGTCCGTAGTCGTGTAGGTATAGGTCGTCTTCGTGCCACCCACGATTGGAATTGGCTCCGTCTTCGAATCCGTAGGCTTGCCAAGAATAGCCTGCACTTCATGCCCGCTCATCCCATCCTGGATCGTATCCAGATTCGCCTGAGTAAGAAGGATAGGCGCTTGCATCTTACTGCATGCACCGAGAGTCCCGATTACAACCAATATTGAAAGTATGCGTAGTATTTTCATTACTGAGGGATCGCATACGCCTGCTTGCTTAGATGTATTTCGCCAGTGTGAAAAATCCTTCGACACGGCTAAAATGCTCTGCTTAAGTTATCGGCTCACGATTACAGGAACTGAATAACTGATTTTATGGCATACACGACTCTGACTCCTCCAAAAGGTGGCAAAATTCACATCGAAAACGGAAAACTGATTGTTCCGGATAATCCTGTCATTCCTTTCATCGAAGGCGACGGAACTGGCCCGGATATCTGGCGCGCTAGCCAGATCGTTTTTGATGCCGCGGTGGAAAAAGCCTACGGAGGAAAGCGCAAGATCACCTGGTTCGAAGTTCACGCCGGTGAAAAAGCCTACAATCTTTATAAGGACACCGTGGAAGATGCTGGCAAGGCATGGCTTCCCGATGACACGCTCGAAGCATTCCGTGAATATCACGTAGGCATCAAAGGCCCTCTCACTACGCCTGTCGGCGGTGGTATCCGCTCTCTCAATGTAGCGCTTCGCCAAATTCTCGATCTCTATGTCTGTCTGCGCCCCGTGCGTTGGTTCGAAGGCGTGCCTACGCCTGTCAAGCACCCCGAGCATACGGACATGGTGATCTTCCGTGAAAACACCGAAGACATTTACGCCGGCATCGAGTTCCAGCACGGCACACCCGATGGTGATAAATTCCGTAAACTCTTCTCGGAAAATTTCCCGAAGCTTTTCACGAAGGTTCGTTTCCCGGATACCGTGAGCTTTGGCATCAAGCCTGTCTCCGAAGAGGGCACTCACCGTCTTGTCACCGCAGCTATTGACTACGCCCTGGAGAACAATAAAAAATCCGTCACCCTCGTGCACAAGGGCAACATCATGAAATTCACCGAAGGTGGATTCCGTGACTGGGGTTACGCACTTGCGAAGAAAAAATACGGTGGGAAAGAAATTGATGGCGGCCCATGGCAGGTCATCGAAAAAGACGGCAAGAAGCTCATCATTAAGGACGTCATCGCGGATGCGTTCCTTCAACAGATTCTCACCCGCCCTGCGGAATATGATGTCATCGCTACGTTGAATCTCAATGGCGACTACATCTCCGACGCCCTCGCCGCTTGCGTAGGCGGTATCGGTATCGCTCCTGGTGGAAATATCAATTACAGCACGGGCCACGCTATTTTCGAAGCTACCCACGGCACAGCCCCGAAATATGCGGATCTGGACAAGGTAAACCCCGGCTCCGTGATTCTTTCCGGCGAAATGATGCTTCGTTATCTCGGCTGGACAGAAGCCGCAGACCTGATCATCAAGGGCGTAAACGGCGCAATTGCCTCAAAGAAAGTAACTTACGACTTCGCCCGCCTCATGGACGGTGCGACCGAAATCAAATGTTCGGAGTTCGGTAAGAACATTATCGCACATATGTAAACAATCCTTGCTTGCCAATTACGGCAAGTTAAGGAAATATGACCAATTCGCGCCAACTGGTTCAAATTGAACCGGCGCACTAGGATTTTATAAAGGTAACTTGGAATGAATATCATCGAAACGATCGAAAAAGAGCAGTTTAAAAAGGACATCCAATCTTTCCGTGTTGGAGACAGTGTCAAAGTCCACACACGCGTGCTCGAAGGAGACAAAGAACGTATCCAGATTTTTGCTGGAATCGTCATCGGCCGTAAAGGCCGTGGACTCAATGAAAGCTTTACCGTGCGCCGCGTCGCTTACGGAGAAGGTGTGGAACGCGTGTTCCCGATTCACTCCCCTCGTCTTGCAAAGATTCAGGTTGAGCGCAAAGGCGATATCCGCCGCGCGAAGCTTTACTATCTCCGTGATCGTAAAGGCAAGGCCGCTACAACTGTCCGTGAGAAATCCGAGCGCCGCAATGCAGCAGCGACGGAAATCGAACCAACCGCAGCAGCCACCGAGACTGCCGCACCTGAGGCCACCACAGCCTCGTAAGTCACCTCTTTATGCCTTGCTCGCTGGACTACGAACGCGAGCTTTGGCAGACGGGGTGTGCTCTTGTAGCAGGAATCGATGAAGCCGGTCGTGGCCCTCTCGCGGGTCCCGTCGTCGCAGCAGCCGTCATCCTCCCGCAGGATTTTTCGCACGCATTACTCGACGACTCCAAGAAGCTCACCGCTGCCCGGCGTGACTCGCTTTTTGAGGAACTAACAAATAGCGACACCGTCATCTGGGCGG
Organism: Chthoniobacterales bacterium; assembly: GCA_039935735.1. Classification (GTDB taxonomy): domain Bacteria; phylum Verrucomicrobiota; class Verrucomicrobiia; order Chthoniobacterales; family JBDTJR01; genus JBDTJR01. The sequence goes on from JBDTJR010000095.1 coordinate 2,430, forward strand.
TCGCCAGCTGTGATCACGAGGTCATTGATCAAATTAATATCCTCCAGGCCACGCACCGCGCCATGGCTCTCGCCCTGGAAGCCCTTTCGTCCCCTCCTCTCCATATCCTTGTCGATGGGCTGCCCGTGAAGTCCCTGAAGCCGCCCCAGACTGCCCTCGTAGGCGGCGATGGGCTCAGCTTCAGTATTGCGGCTGCCAGCGTCATCGCAAAGGTCACCAGAGACCGTTTCATGCAGGAAATGGATATTCAGTATCCGAACTACGGCTTCGCAAAACACAAAGGCTATGCGACCGCCGACCATCTTGCTAAACTCCGCATCCATGGGCCTTGTCCGATCCATCGAAAATCTTTTGAGCCAGTGGCGCAACGGCAGCTCGATCTTATTTGAAGACGATCCGCAGGCACTCGGTCGCTGGGGCGAAAAACGGGCTGAGCGTCACCTCCGCGCAAATCGCTATAAGATTCTTTATCGCAACTTCCGTGGACCACACGGAGGAGAAGTCGATATCGTCTGCCGCCACAAGACCACGAACACACTCGCATTCGTAGAAGTCAAGACACGCAGAAATGAAGACTACGGTCGCCCCTTCGATGCGGTGAACGAAAAGAAACGTCGCTTAATTATCCGTGGCGCGCTCGTGTGGCTTAAAATGCTCAATAACCCTGACATCCTTTTCCGGTTCGATGTCGTCGAGGTCATCGTCGAGCCGACTCTCGAATGTAGGATCATCGAAGATGCCTTTCATCTGCCGGATGACTACACTATTTAAAGTTTCCGCATGACGTCTCACACCTGGCTGGCATTTTTAGCTGCGTCCATTTTGATCAGTGTCTCTCCTGGAGCAGGAGCCGTCGCCACAATGACATCCGGGCTGAATAACGGACATCTGCGGAGCTTATGGACCATTTTCGGGCTTCAACTCGGCTTATTGTTTCAGGTCGCCGTCGTCGGCTTTGGGATCGGCGCATTTGCTATGCGTTCCGAAACGATCTTTCAAGTCATGAAGTGGGTCGGTATCCTCTATCTCGTGTGGCTCGGCATTCAATGCTGGCGTTCCAAGGATGACGCTCCTCTAGAAACCGACGAGACCGCAAGTATGTTTCCCGGCCGTCAGGTTCTTGAAGCCGCAATCGTGAATATTACAAACCCGAAAGCCTACTTATTCATGATCGCGATTCTCCCTCAGTTTATTAATCTCTCTAAAAAGCTCCTCCCACAATTTTCTCTCATGACTGTGACGATGATCGTCGTGGATACCGTCGTAATGAATGGCTATGCTTTCTTCGCCTCGCAAGCTGCACGATTTTTGAAGGATGCGAAGCATCGGAAGTTGCTTAATAAGTTCTTCGGTCTACTTTTTATTGCTGCCGCCTTCATACTCGCATGGGTGAAGCGTGTGGGCTAAATTTACATTCTGAAATGAAAAGCATCTGTGTCTATTGCGGAGCCAACGAAGGATCTTCGCCTATTTATGCAAAAGCCGCAGAAGCGTGCGGAGCTACATTAGCCGGACGGGAAATCTCGCTGGTATTTGGTGGTGGAAATATCGGGTTGATGGGACGCATCGCGGATGCTGTTCTCGCCGCAAAAGGAAAAGTCATCGGCGTTATTCCTCAATCCCTCGTGGATCGGGAACTCGCGCATCGTGGTGTCACAGAATTGATCATCGTGAACTCCATGCACGAACGCAAACAATGCATGACCGACCTCGCAGATGGCTTCATCGCATTACCCGGAGGAATCGGAACGCTGGAGGAGCTGACTGAAGTATTTACCTGGCTCCAGCTTGGTTTTCATCACAAGCCCATCGGACTCTTGAACGTCGAGGGCTATTACGATCCTCTTCTTGAATTGCTCAAACACATGGAGGGCGCCGGATTCCTCCACGACATCCACCGTGAAATGCTGTTTGTCAGTGATGACACTGCAACGCTTCTTGACGCGATGGAAGATTTCGAGCGACCGCAGGAGGACAAGTGGCCATCCTCCCGCACGCAGTCCTGATCGTTTAGTTAGCGACCAATATTCTTCAGCGGTTTGCCGGAAAGCAGATTTGATTCGATCTTTTCCAGCGATACGCCCTTTGTCTCTGGCACAAAGAAGATGAAGAAAATAATGAACAGCACATTTAATCCGCCATAAAGCAGGAAGGTATTGCCGCCATTGCCACCCATCGTAGCAATAAGCGTCAGGAATGTTCCGCCTACAATCGCATTCACAACCCAGTTCGTCGCTGTGCTGCAGGTCACCCCTAAATCACGTCCAAAGATAGGATAAATTTCCGAGCAAAGAACCCAGATGATCGGACCGGCACTCATCGCAAAGCCAACGATGAAAATGAGCAACGCAAAGATCGCGGGATATCCGAACTCCGGATGCGCGTCGATCCCCATGCGAAAAAATGCTCCCACAGTGACCATTGCCAAACCCATTACCACAAAGCCAGCATACATGATCGGTTTTCTTCCCAGGCGATCCACAAAGGCAATAGCGATAAAGGTCGCCAGCACGTTCGTAAGCCCCACGATCACGGTGCCCCACATCTGCTGATTCGTAGTAGCAAAACCCGCAAGCTTAAATATCGTTGGCGCATAATACATGACAACATTGATACCGGTAAGCTGCTGAATCACTTGAAGCCCGATACCTAGTCCAATAACACGGCGGAAATTCGCATTTTCCATCAACATCCGAAATCCATTTTGTGGCACTCTAAGGCTCTCTTCGATTGCCTGTACTTCTGCCGCAATTTCGGCGTCATCCAGATGCATCCGTTTAAATACCGCAACGCCGCGCTCTTTAAGACCTTTTAGGAAAAGCCAGCGAGGACTTTCGGGAAGAAACAAAACTCCCGTAAACATGATGGCGGCGGGAATAGCAATGACTCCCAGCATATAGCGCCAATGACCGCCTGTTACTCCGTCGATAGTGGCATAAGTGGCAAAGTAGGTATCACTTAGAAAAGCGACGACGATACCGATCGTGATCATCAACTGATACATCGAAATCAAACCTCCGCGTACGGATTGCGGGGCGATTTCAGAAAGATAAAGTGGAGCCGTAAAAGAAGCCACACCTACCGCGATTCCAAGGAAAAATCTCGCATAGATAAGAAAATTCTCATCTTTCGCATACGCACACGCGAGAGAACCGACAATGAATATAATCGCACTTACAAGAATCGTTTTTCTTCGTCCGAAGTGGTGAGAAATTATGCCACTGATCAAGGTTCCAAAAACGGCCCCCCAAAGCAGCATTGCCACAATTTTTTCAAAAACGTCATTCCCGATATGGAAATCGCGCTCGATAAAGTCTTTCGCCCCCGCGATAACTCCCACATCCAAACCAAAGAGCAACCCCGCGAGAGCGGCGGTCAGTCCAATGAAATAGACAATAGGTTTACTGGCTTTGCTGAGTACACGGCCCTGAGGGCTCGCCGGCGCTGAAGGAGGGATTACGGAGGCCACGATCATTAGACCTACCAGTTTATCCCTAAAGTAACAAGACGTTTGATACGGTAAGCCGGATTTACCGAGGTATTACTTTTTGACGGGATGCACGGAAACCGAGGCCGTTTGCCCGATACGAAGGGGAACCGGAGGCTTTCCGGTGATATGGATACGCACGGGAAAACGCTGCGGCAGTCGCACCCAGTCAATCGTCTGATAAACCGAGGGCAAAAGCTCCGTCGTCGAGCCATTACTGATAAATATTCCCCACCCGATGCTGTGGACAACCCCTTGAAATGGATCCCAAAGATGCCCCATCAGCGCAATCTCCACGGGATCCCCATTTTTGATATATTTGATTTGAGTCTCCTCAAAGTAAGCCGCTACCCAGAATGAACTCAAATCGACAAGTGCGAGAAGCTGCTCACCCGCGTTCACATACGTTCCGGGACTCGTATTGACGTTTGTAAGATACCCATCCACCGGAGCAAATACCTTGGTATAGCTGAGATTGAGCTGTGCCGTCTGCAAGCTTGCCTGAGCGGCATTCAATTCCGCCACTGCGGCATTATAGCTGTCCTGTGCGTTCTGGTAATCCTGAACATCCGTCACCTTCTGCTGATAAAGCTCAGTCTGACGCGCCATTGACTGCTTCTTTTGTAAAAAACCCGATTGCGCTTTTTGCACATTAGCCTGCGCATTTGCGACAGCGGCTTGATAAGTCGCGGGATCAATCTCGAAAAGCAGATCGCCTTTTTTTACCGCCTGATTATCAATTACAGGGATCTGAATGATGGGCCCCGCCACCCGAGGCGCTATGCCGACAATATTCGCCTGAATTTGAGCATCCCTCGTCCATGGATCGTGCTCAAAGCGCGTAAAAAGCAGATAGCCTGCAAGAGCTGCCAGAATCAGGACACCAAACGTCACCAGGTATTTTTTAACACGTAGACTCATGGCGCACAGATCCTACCAAGCAAACAGCTGAACAATATGACGAGCCCTATAAAAAAAAGTGGCAGATGCCACACATACCGCGTCCACCCACGGCGCTCCAGTATCATCAGGACTGCCCACGAAATCATAAATCCGCAAATCCAGATCACCATGGCCCATGGTATCAGAAAGCCACCGATATAGAATTCTGGAACCTGAAGGGGGTATCTCATTTTTCTGCTACGCAATCATTCGTATTTATCAGCGCTCCTCTGGTCAATCGTGAAAGATTTTAAAATACACGTTCATGCTGTTTTTTTGTCGTAATTCCCCTCCGAATAGATTGCCCTTATAAGGTGGATTCCACTGCTGCGCCCCCTTTAGAACCTTCCGGCATGCACATCCTTTCGTCCCTGCTACGGCCTTTTTCGGATCATCGCATCCAGTTCGGTATCAAAATGGGCATAGCGGGCATGGTTGCGTTCTACATCGCGCAGCTATTGCAGATCTACAATCCCATTTGGGCGCTGCTGACAGTCATGATTATCATGCTGGCGAAATACGTCGGCGCGATTGCGGAAAAAAGCCTTTTGCGCGCTATCGGTACCATTCTAGGGGGATTCATTGCAGTCTGGCTCGTTGGCAATCACATCCAGAATGGATTCACCTTTCTTCTCTCCCTGGGTATTATCGTCGCCTTCTGCACGTATCGTTTCGGCGGTACTTTTTACCCCTATGCGTTTTTTTTATGTGCATTGACGATGATCGTGATCGTAAACGGGAGCATGGGAAATCCGGAGGGTGCGTGGTCGATCGCATTAAGCCGTGTGGAGGAAATTTTAATCGGCACATTATCCGCCACCGTAGTATCCAGCGTTCTCTGGCCACGCTTTGCACGTCAGGACTTTCTTGATGAATCGCGGGAATTTACCAGGCGTATCGGAGGGATGATAACCGATCTCGTTGAAAGTTTAAAAGACGGGTCACCTCCTATTCAATATACCCCCGAACAACGGCTCACCTTTCTCAATCATCTCAATGAGCTTAGAATGCTCATTCAGTTTGGTGCACGGGAAAGTATCTACTTCAAGGCAAGACTGGGAACGTATTCAAAAGTCGTCGGAACGCTTGCGGGACTGCATGAAGCCGCGCGTGATCTGATTTATCGAAGCTACGAGCGTAAATTGTATTTCCAGGAAGTTGGCCCCGAGGTAGATGAAGTTTACGAAGCGCTGAAAAAAGAATTCGCCATCCTTTCCAGTGCACGTGATTCCGATACCCCACTTCCTCCTAGTGAATTCGATCAGATTTTTAAAAAACTGGATACACGCCTTGAGGAAATGCAGCGTAGCCTAGTCTTGAGAAACTATCCTATCGAGACGGTCGTACAGTTTGGACGGCACATCGTTGCTTTACGGAAAATCTGCCTCGATGTGCAACTCCTGCGAAGCCTGATTTTATCGCTTCCGACTCTCGGCACAAATCTAACCAGAATTTCCGATGAACCTAAAATCAAGTCATCTATTGATCCCTTCTGGATGAAAAACGGCGTCAAGGGAGCCATTGCGGCATGCGTGGGTCTTATTTTTAACAACTGGCTACACCCTCCCGGAGCAAACTTCATCCCGCTGTTTGCATGGGTATTTACGGTAATGTCGCGCGGCTTTCTGGGTGGGCAAGGAGACCGGCGGTGCTTCCACTATGTTTTTTTTGTGATGATTTTAGGAATACCCGTCGCATTCCTTGTTCTCATCCTTTCGCCGTACTTCGTAAATTATGCGATCTTCAATCTCGTTCTATTTGGAGCATTATGCGCTTTCGGATTTTCAATCGCACGAACACTTCCCAGCGTAAGCTATCTGGGATTTATGACGCTCAATATATTGATTGCCAGCTTTGGGGTTAACTTCCAGCAACCGCAGGCATTTCAGGGCATCTACAGCTCGTATATGGGCACCGTGATCGGATTGTTTATATCTGCGGTTATCCAAAGAACGCTCTGGCCCGTCCTGCCACAATGGGAGCTACGAAACCGGTTCATGGAATTCTTCCAGCGTTGCCAGAATCTGCTGCAGCGAACGGCGGATATGGCAAGGAATACCGCGCGCTACCGCATTACACTGATTCCCTCCGAGGCCGCAAGCTGGGCACGTGTCATGGTTCCTCCCTTTTGCCCTGAAGGCGAAACCAAGCGTCTCATGCTCTTTAATGGCACCCTCTTAAAACTCTCCCACGAATTACAACGTTTACAGGAAGACAAAGTGTCGGATCTTCCTGAGGTTATAAAACCCCGCCTTCACCCCATCATCGTGGAATTGGAAAGCAATCTTCTCGATTACTTTAAAAGCTGTGTTGAAAATTTTAAAACGGGAACAAAATCTCACCTCGGTCCCGCATTACAGAAAAGTCTGGAGAATCTAAGATCGGCTATTCAGAAAATTCGTGAGGATAAACTTCTTAACGGCGTAGAAATATGGCCCGTTCTTTCATACCTTTCGCTGACCAGTCATTATGAATCACTCGCGGAAGCCGTTGAGGAATGCGATACGAGAATCCAGACGCTGCAAATGGACGCTTATTGGGGCGACTACAATCTCTGACCTGCAACCACTGTCCATGTAATCGGACTTTGATTGAAAACAATAGCTTCGGCAGCCTCGCTTGCAGAACATTTCACAGGTATCGCGATAAGATCGGCGTGGGCATCCGGTTTTAATTTACCAAGTCGTTCACCATGTCCTATGGCTCGTGCAGGCTCGGTGGTTACCATTCGGATAATCTCTTCGTATGAGAGGAAGGGGAAATTCCCTTTCATGGTCCGCATTTCAGAAAAAAGATTAAGTTCTGAATTACTCGCGAGGCTGTCCGTCCCAATGGAGACCGACATACCGGCATCGAGAAATCGCTTTAGCGGAAATGGCGAACGTCCGAAATAGGCATGACAATTCGGGCAATGAACCATGGTGAGTTTTTCACCCAGATTGTTCTCACGGATACGATCAAAGTCCCCGTCATCGAGAATATTCATGTGCACGCAAATCGTGTTTTGTGGAAGAAGATCGTTATCGATCAATGCTGCAAAAGGAGAGCCTTTTCCGGTATCCTGCATGGGGCGACCGAGGTTTTTGAGAAAAGTAAAAAGAGTCCCCTCCTCCGAGGAAAACATGTCGTATTCTTCC
>JBDTJR010000096.1:0-6109 GCA_039935735.1 Chthoniobacterales bacterium
ACGCTGATGTATCTTCTCTCGGGTTGGCGCAGCAGGCGAAGCTCCTCTTCATCCCACATTTCCGTGGATAAACCGGCAGGATTCCGCACCGGTCGGGTGATCGCTTCGAGATCCGTGACATCATCGATGATGATATCCAGCACGCCGCCCTCGGAATACATTTTGACCTCGAAGACCCGTCCATCCGGGTCGGTTGCCAGACGATTGGCGCTTTTTCCGCGTTCCGGCCGCCTGATGCACTCAGCAAGCTCGCCTTTGAAAAAACTACGCAGCACATCAATGGGGGCACCAATAACCCGTGTTTTTAATTCACCCACATAGCGGGCCAGCGCATGATTTGCGTACAATACGACATCATCCGGCGATACGCGCAGAAGCATGGTGCCATCCTGCCGGATATCGTGCGGCGGGTGTGAGCTCTTCTCCTCAGGGGGGAGTGTGTCCATGATCGCGCGAAAAATTGATTAAGAATTGTAAGCCCTCTAAAGGTCATCAAAATACCGCTCCGGGGCAAGGGAAATCCAGCGGTTTAAACATACGAAAGGTGCTGTTTTTCATGGTATTATACTTTGCTTCAGGGCGCGGATTCATTACTGCTTTGAGGGATGTCGATTTACCGCCGCACATTGCGCTATTTCCGGCCCTATGTGGTCCCTTCCGCAGGTGGAGTGTTTTTCTCTCTTTTAGCCATTGGCTTTAATGTCCTGAAGCCATGGCCGTTTGCCTATATTATTGATATCCTTGGAGGAAATGCTGCCGTGCATGTGAGGCTGCAGCAGTGGACGCGAGGTATGGACACTGTCACGGTTATCCTTTGGCTCTGTATAGCGGTTGTCGTTATTCAATTGCTGCTGGGAATCGTTAATTTGATTTCAAATTATCTTTTTATTCGAGTGGGTTTGCATGCCTTGCTCCGCTTGCGGACGGAGCTTTACGCCTATCTTCAGTCGCTCTCACTGAAATATCACGATACCCGACGAAGTGCGGATTCTTCCTTCCGTGTGGCGTATGATTCACAGGCAATCCAGACCATTTATAACAAAGGATTCACGAGTGTGTTTGCGTCGATTCTTCTTTTGGTGGCGACCCTGGCGATCATGCTTGCAAAGGATTGGAAGCTTACGCTGGTGTCGCTGGTCGTCATGCCTCCTGTGGGGTTTGTTATACACTATTATTCTTCGCGGATTCGACAACAGTCCACCACGATTCAGGAGCGCGAGAGCGATATGCTGACCATTGCTCAGGAAGGGTTGAGCTCGATTCGTATGGTGCAGGCTTTTGGGCGGGAGGATTTCGAAGTCCGCCAGTTTCACACCCGTGCATCGCAAAGTCTCCAGGCCAATCTTAAATTAAGCCTGACCTCTGTGCAGAGCGCACTGGTAGTCGGCACGTTGATGGTGCTCGGCACATCGCTTGTTTATTATGTCGGTGCGGTGCAGGTGCTTCATCATCATATTAGCGTGGGAGAGCTGTACGTTTTTTCGGCGTATATTCTGATGCTTTATCAGCCACTTGAACAACTGACCTATACCGCATGGGCGCTGGAGGGAGCGACCGCAGGTGCGAAGCGCTGTTTCGAAGTGCTCGATGGAGAAGATGATGTAGCAGATGCTCCTGACGCCCATACGACGGAGAAAAGCAAAGGCGAAATCGAATTTCGCAATGCGGCTTTCGGATATACCGTAGCACAACCGATTTTTAAAAATGTAAGTCTTCATATCCTTCCGGGCGAGAGTGTTGCCTTTGTGGGAGGAACAGGCGCCGGTAAGAGTACGCTGCTGAGTTTGGTGCCACGATTTTACGATCCGAGTGAGGGCTCTCTCCTTCTCGATGGAAACGATCTTCGGTCACTCACGAAAAAATCGCTTCGTGCGCAGATCAGCATGGTTCTCCAGGATACGTTGCTTTTTTCCACGACGATCCGGGAAAATATCGCCTACGGCCGGCCTGATGCGACGGAAGAAGAAATTTTCGATGCCGCAAAGCACGCGCAAGCCTACGACTTCATTACGAATCTTCCGCAGGGTTTTGACAGCCAGGTCGGCGAGCGTGGCAGTCATCTCAGCGTGGGTCAACGGCAGCGCATCGGTATCGCCCGCGCTTTTTTGAAAGATGCGCCGATCCTTTTGCTCGACGAGCCGACCTCTGCGCTCGATCCGGCCACGGAAAACTCCATCATGCAAACATTGCGTCAATTAATGGAAGGGCGTACCACGCTTATCATTACGCATCGTATTTCCACTGTGCATCACCTCGACAAAATCGCAGTTCTTGCAAATGGAGGTATTGCGGAGGTTGGAAGCGGTGCCGAGCTCCTTGCGAGCAATGGAATTTATGCGCATCTTTATAATTCTGCCCACTATACAAAAACATGAGTAACGTTACCGCTGAGAGAACTATTCCGGATGATTGGTTTGGTGGAAAAATCCCTTCCAATATCAAATGGGGCGAGGGGTTTTACTGCGAATCCGCCAGCATTTTTAAATATTTTAAAACAAATGCCGAGGACGCGATCACGTTCGGTAATTATGTCACGTGCTGCGCCGGTTGTTCATTCTCCATAGGTAAAGCAGGCAAATGCACCGTAGGAGACTTTACGCTTCTCAATGGAGCTTTGATCATGGCTGAAGAGCGCATTGAAATCGGATCGCATTGCCTCATCTCATGGAATGTCGGTATCGCGGATTCCGATTTTCACCCTCTCGATCCCGCTTTGCGCCGCATTGATGCGATGGCGCTTTCGCCTTTTTTCAAGGATCGCCCGCCACGTCCGGAAATTAAGACCAGACCTGTGGTGATATGTGATAATGTGTGGATTGGAATGGGTGCTGTTATTTTAAAAGGAGTTACTATAGGGGAAAATTCGATTGTCGCCGCAGGTGCTATTGTCACAAAAGATGTCCCTCCAAATTGTGTGGTTGCAGGAAACCCTGCAACGATTGTTAAAAAATTATGAGTCAAAAAAAAGCCGTCGTTCTTGGTTTTATGGGTGCCTGTCCCATTGCTGGGGTAATCTGGCAGCACATTCATTACATCGTCGGGCTGAAGCGTCTTGGCTATGAGGTTTACTACGTCGAGGATACTGCAAACTGGCCTTACAATCCGGTGACCTATGAAGTGGGTGAGGATTATTCTTACCCTGCGAATCTTTTATCGCGTCTCGCGAAACAGTTCGATTTCGAAGACCATTGGGCATTCGTTGCTCGCTATAAAAATCCTATTGAAACAGCGGGATTACGCTTTCAGCAGCTGACTGCATTGTATCGTGAATCCGAGATCACTTTGAATATCTGCGGCTCACATGATCTGAATGACGAGCTTCTGGAAACGCCGTGTTTTGTCTATGTTGAGAGCGATCCCGGAGTGGAGCAAATCAAGATTGATCATAAGGACGCGGATACCATGGCTTATCTCGGTAAGCATCATTTCCTTTTCACCTTCGGCGAGCATATCGGGCGTCCAGATTTTCCGGTGCCTTTGAATGGTCTTACATGGCACCCCACGCGCCAGCCGGTTGTTACGGATTTCTGGTACGAGGCGACACCGCCTTCTCGCGAAGCGGTGATGACGTCGATCTGCAACTGGTCTACCAGCGGGTTAAAGGATATCGAATGGAAAGGAGAGCGGTATCTTTGGAGTAAGTCGCTTGAATTTTTGAAATTTGTCGAGGCTCCGAAAAACTGTGGAGAGACCTTTGAGCTTGCCGTGAATATGAAAAAGCCCGAAGAACGGCAACTTTTTGAAAAGAACAATTGGCGACTTTCTGATCCGAACGCCATTAGTATCGACTGGGATTTGTATAACAGGTATATCCGCGACTCAAAAGGGGAGTTTACGGTGGCAAAGGATCAGTATGTGCGCTTGAATACCGGATGGTTCAGCGATCGTAGCGCCTGTTACCTTGCGAGTGGAAGACCCGTCATCACGCAGGAGACGGGGTTCACAAAATACTATGGCGGGCAAGGCGGCTTATTTTCGTTTTCCACCATGGAACATATCGTGGAAGCCTGTCGCGAAATCCGTTCGGATTACAAACACCACTCCCGGCTTGCAGCAGAAGTTGCCAGGGAGCATTTCGAAGCGGAGAAAGTTCTGAAGAGAATGCTGGAGCGTATTAATCTTTAATCCTCTCCAATGAGTCAGCAGTACGACGGACATATTTTTCTGGCCAGCGGATTTGCTGCGAAATATCCCGAAGGTGGCGGAAATTTTTCCGTGCCTTTGCAGTGGGCACTGGGTTTAAAACGCCTCGGGCTGAATTTTACGTGGCTGGAAATAATGCCCGCTTCGGATGATGCTCAAAGAGACAACGAGTGCATGCGGATATTTGACGAACGTCTGCGTAAACTCGATATTCCGTATGCTTTGCTTTTCCATCGCGAGCCACAGGAGCAACATGATCTTGGGCAATTCGATTTTCACGGAATGTCTGAAGCCGTTTTCAAGGGCCTTTTACCGGGTTCTACTTTATTAAATCTCAGCTATTCCATTCATCCCCCTCTGATTTCGCTCTTTGAACGCCGGATTTATTGCAACCTCGACCCGAGTGAAATTTGTTACTGGATGGAGAAAATGGAGATGGGGCAATCTTCGCACTCCGAGTTTTGCATCGTGGCATTGAATATCAATAGTCCTGAATGCCACCTTCCCGTTCCGCCAGCAGGAGTAAAGTGGAATACTTTTTATCCTCTGGTAGATACCCAGTTTCTTTTAAAATGTCCGCGGCCTGCACAAAATCGAATCACGACCGTCGGTCAATGGTACTGGAATGGTTATTTTGAATTTGAGGGAGGGTATCGCGATCTTTCCAAGCACGCCATGTTGCGCCCTTATATGGATATTCCCTCTGCAGTTCCAGAGGTAGAATGGGAACTTGCCATGCACATGAACCATGGCGATTCGGAGGTGGAGCGCATCCAACAATTCGGATGGAAGCATGTTTTTCCCCACAATGTAGTTTCGTCGCCTGCGGATTATTATCGGTATATCGAAAATTCGTTGGCGGAATTTACGCCGGTCAAAGTTGACGATCTTACCCGCACCGGTTGGATCAGTGATCGAGCAGCGGCATACTTTGCCCTTGGTAGGCCTGTGATTACGGAATCGACGGGTGCGGAACCTTACCTTCCCCAAGAGAGCGGATTTCTGTGGGTGAAAGATCGTGAGTCGGCCATTGAGGCAGCGCGTCGTGTCCTGGGCGAATGGGATATTCTTTCGAATGCGGCAAGAGAATGCGCGGTAGAGTATTTCGACTCCATTAAAAATCTTAAAAAAATCCTCGGTTTAAATACCGCGGATTAATTTTGCTCTTCAATCGCTTTTCTCGCAGCCACGAGCCGTTCATACATCGGCATCAAACCTTCCGGCAGGATTCTGGTATGGCCCACGACCGCCATGAAATTCGAATCTCCCATCCAGCGAGGCACGATGTGAAGATGCAGGTGATCCTGAACGCCCGCACCCGCTGCTTTACCAAGATTAAGGCCCACATTAAATCCCTGTGGATTGACGGTGCGCTTTAATAGCTCCTGAGCAAAAATGCAAAGATTCCAAAGCTCGAGGGCTTCATCAGCGGTAAGATCTTCCATGGTGCCGATTTTACGATAAGGAGCGGCCATGAGATGACCTACGGCATACGGATAGCCATTCATGATCAAAAAGGAAGATTTTCGGCGTGCGACAACAAGGTGCTTCGCATCGTCATTTGAGTTTGCTGCGTCGGAAAGAAAGTCGCCGACCGGTTTATAACCGCCTTGAAAATACTCGACGCGCCACGGAGCCCAGAGCGATTCGATGTCTTGTTTTGGAAATTCCATAATTGGTTTTAAATCCGGGTTTGCAATTATAATGCCGCAAGCACGCACTCCGCAGCACGTAAACTGGCTCCGGTGCTGCTCAATTCGCCAATGACGGCATCGAGATCATGAATACAGGTCGTCCGTGCGTTCGCATCATTCATTAATCGAAGCATTTCATTTGCCATATCATCAGGCTTTGCATTTTCCTGGATGAATTCGCGAATGAGTTCACGTCCGGCGAGAATATTGACAATGCCGAGAAATTTCACGGTTACCAGATAACGGCCCACGAAGTAGGTAAGCCAGGCTAC
>JBDTJR010000097.1:0-11166 GCA_039935735.1 Chthoniobacterales bacterium
CCTCCAACAGAGACGTTATCTACAAACGTTACGGATTTTCAAACTTGGCCTCTTATGGAGGAACGTGCTCCGTCGCGTCCCCTTCTTTAGGTTTCGGCTTCAGGTCGAAGGTTGTTTGCTTCCGCTACGCTATACCCTTCGGGCTGCCTTCGGCGGGCTATGTCACTTCGCTCCATTCTCCATTGGTAAAGGAATACTAAAATCAGATTGACGCTGCCTCATCCCCTCGGTACTTTCCACGTCCACCTTTGCCCTTTGGAAAGGTGCACAACAAACTTCTATGGTAGAACAACTTGCTTACGTCATTATTACTCCCTACTCGATTCGTAAATCGCGCACCGGGGGTATTATCTCGCGTCTTCTGTCGCGGTCTGGACTGGAACTCGTTTCCGGCCGCATGTTCGCGCCCAGTCGTGAGCTCGTTGAAAAATACGCAGAGACGATTGTTACAGAGACCGATGAACGCCACCGCAAGACGCAGGAAGCGATCCGCGAGTATGTTCTGAAAAACTTTTCTCCCGTGCCAAGCAGCGATCCCGCGCGCGTTCTCTTCCTCGTTCTGCGTGGTGTAGATGCCGTTGAAAAAGTCCGCGAAGTCGTCGGTCACATCGTGCATGAGACGACCGCTGGCGAAACGATCCGCGACACTTACGGCGATTATCTTACGGATGGCAACAACGTGGTTTATTTTGAACCCGGTGTCATCGCCGCCCCAAATGCCGAAGTCGCCGAGCAGAATCTCAAGCTCTGGGCACAGTATTCCGACAGCGATGGCGGCATCCTTGAGAAGTCTGTCTCCTATCCCAAGGGATCGAATGTCGAGCAGACTCTTGTTCTTATTAAGCCGGATAACTTCCGTTTCCCGAATGCTCGCCCCGGTGCGGTCATCGATACCTTTTCAAAGACGGGCCTGTATATCATCGGTTTCAAGGTACACAACATGAGTGTCGCCGAAGCCGAGGAGTTTTACCGCCCTGTCCTCGACGTCCTCATGGACAAACTCAAGACCCCGACCGGCAAGCGCACGCGCCTCGCTGTCGAAAACGAACTGGGCGTCGAATTGAACGACACGATCGAGAAGCAGCTAGGCGAATTACTCGGCCCCGTCACGGGTCGCGATAACTGGGAATCCATTGTCCAGTTCATGGCCGGTATGCGCCCAAGCCACTGTCCGCCCGACAAACGGACCGCCCCCGGCACCGAAAAATGCGTCGCTCTTATCTACCAGGGTGTCGAAGCCGTCCGTAAAATCCGCGAGGTCCTCGGCCCAACCGATCCTTCCAAGGCTCCGACCGGCACGATCCGTAAGGAATTCGGCCAGACGATCATGATCAATGCCGCCCACGCCTCTGATGCGCCTGAAAACGCCCAGCGCGAGACCAAGATCATCCGCATCAACGAAAATAATTTCAAACCACTCATTGAATCCAGCTACGCGAAGAAGTAGCCTCCGAAACTTATCAACACACAAACGGACATATCTACCATGGAACTAGCCTCACGAGTATCGTTAATCACCCCTTCGCTCACCCTCGCCATTGACAGCAAAGCGAAGGCAATGAAAGCCGAAGGCATCGACGTTTGTGGTTTTGGAGCAGGCGAGCCTGACTTCGATACACCCGAACACATCAAAGCCGCGGCGATCGCTTCCCTCGAAGGAGGCTTCACCAAATATACGCCCAGCTCCGGCATCCCCGAGCTTCGCCAGGCGATCTCTGAAAAACTCCTCGCTGATAACGGACTGACCTACAAGCCCAGTCAGGTCATCGTCAGCAACGGCGCAAAGCAGTCCTGCTTTAACGTGTTTCTTTCCTGCTGCCAGCCCGGAGATGAAGTTATCATCCCCGCGCCTTACTGGTTGAGCTATCCTGAGATGGCACGCATGGTCGGCGCAGAGCCCGTATTCGTTCAGACGAAGGAAGAAAATAACTGGAAGATCACTGCGGAAGAATTTGAAAACGCGATGACTCCCCGCACGAAGATGATCGTCCTCAACACGCCTGGCAATCCTACGGGATCGGTCTATACGCGTGCAGAGCTCGAAGCCCTCGTCGAAGTCGCCGCTACGGAAGATATCATCATCCTTTCTGACGAAATTTACGAGAAGCTCGTCTATGATGGCACTGAGCACGTCAGTATCGCCAGCCTTTCGCAGGAAGCCTACGACCTCACCGTCACGGTGAACGGGTTCAGTAAAGCCTACGCGATGACCGGATGGCGCCTTGGTTACCTCGCAGCACCCGAGCCGATCGCCCGCGCGATTGATTCCCTGCAGAGCCACTACACCAGCAATCCCTGCTCCTTTTCACAAAAGGGCGGACTTGCCGCGTTGAAGGGCGACCAGCAGCCAGTCATCGACATGCGCGAGGAGTTCAATATCCGCCGCGAATACATGTATGACCGCTTGAGCAAGATTTCCGGCGTCTCCGCCGTAAAGCCACTCGGAGCTTTCTATGTTCTCGCGAACGTCAGCAAACTCGGCCTCACTTCGCAGAACTTCGCAGACCGTATTCTCAGCAAGGCGAATGTCGCCGTCGTTCCCGGCATCGCCTTTGGTGATGACCGCACGATCCGCTTCAGCTACGCAACGAGCCTCGACGTCATCAAAACCGGCCTCGATCGTTTCGAAGACTTCTGCAAGACGCTCTAATCCGTCTCGCAACTAAAAATCTAAAACGCCCACTGGAGAAATCCGGTGGGCGTTTTTTGTTTTAATTAATGGCGTATGACCGCTTGGTTTGAAACGGACGCGACGGAGCACGTCCCTCCAACTGAGGTCAAATTTGTTAATGATCGGAATCTCAAACATGAGCTCCGATACTGAATCGAGCCACTCGATTCTCCATTGCGTGAAAAAACCGCGATGTATCAGCTTACGTCTCAGATAGAGGGACGTGCTCCGTCGCGTCCCATTATAGATCGAACGTCTGCGCTCCTAATGCAAATAATGGGACATGCCAGAGGATGTCCCTCCATTGGTAAAATCTTCTACTTCGCCTTGCCCTGCGAGGCGACAGCCGACATCGCTTTTTCAATCTCCGCCTGATTACCGAGATAGTAATGGCGGATCGGCCTCAAATCATCGTCGAGTTCATAAACCAGCGGAATTCCCGTCGGGATATTCAGCTTCAGGATTTCGTCTTCGGACATCCAATCGAGATATTTCACCAGCGCACGCAGGCTGTTGCCGTGCGCGACGATGATCGTCTTCTTTCCGGCCTTCACTTTCGGCGCAATCGTGTCGTGCCAGTAGGGAAGAAAACGATCCACGGTATCCTTCAGGCATTCCGTCAGCGGCAATTTTTCCTTCGGGAGATCAGCGTAAAGCGGATCATTCCCCGGCCAGCGTTCATCGGTTTTTTCCAATGCAGGCGGCGGCACATCATAGCTGCGACGCCAGATGAGCACCTGCTCCTCGCCGTATTTTTCTGCGGTCTCGGCTTTATTCAATCCCTGAAGCGCGCCGTAATGACGCTCGTTGAGGAGCCATGATTTTTCGATGGGAATTTCTGTCAGTCCCATTTCCTTCAGCACGGTATCCAGCGTGATAAGCGCGCGTTTCAAAACCGACACATACGCCATGTCGAAAGTGAACCCCTCGGCTTTGAGCAATTGCCCGGCGGCTTTCGCTTCGCTCATTCCTTTTTCTGTCAGCTCGACATCGGTCCACCCAGTGAAGCGGTTTTCGCGGTTCCAGGCACTCTCTCCGTGACGAAGTAAAACAAGTTTGATCATGGCAATAATTTTAGGCTTTCGTGATTTCCCCCAGCGCTTATACCTACAGGGCTGTTTCTTTGCAAGAAAGCGAAGGAATGCAACAGAGAATAATGGGACATGCCGGAGGATGTCCCTCCAACTAAACGATCATGGAAAACCGCGTTGTATTACGTGTTGCAATGGAGGGTCAACCTCTGGCTTGACCCATTATAGATTTCTCGCAAGCAATCCTTTAAGTTAAAACACCGCTGGAAACACAAATTTTACCGATGGAGACATTCAAGGTAGCAACATTCAATATGCAGTTCGGCCAGGCGTGGGATGAGAAAGACCCGGATGGCGCGCCCGTGCATCTCTCGAGCACGGTGGATTTTTTACACTCCCTGAACGCAGATATCTTTTTGCTTCAGGAAGTTGAACGCGCACAACCGGGCGGTGTGCAGGCCAATCCGCCGCCGAACTACACCTTTCTCCGCGAAAAGCTCAAAGGCTACGACTCCGTCTTTGCCTACCCTCCGATCAATCCCGAGGAGCTTCCTTTCGGTATCGCGCTGGGGATTTTCTCGCGCTGGCAGCTTCATGATTTCGTGGCGGATGAATTACCGCCGCCGGATATCGAGTTTCACTTTGATAACAAACCCGTGCGCCCTTCGCATCGCCAACTCATCAGCGCGACCACGAATATCCTCGGCCGCGAAGTGCGCCTAATGAATACGCACCTCCAGGCGTTTTTCATGATTGCCGCCACGAGCAACGAATTCCCTACGCAGCGCAATATCATCGAACAGGCACTGCGCGATCAAAGTCATCCCACGATTCTTGGCGGAGACTTCAATTGTTCGCCGGAGGAACACATCATCGATCAATTTCACAAGGCGGGCTATCACACCGCACAGAACGAAGAGATCACCTGGCGCCGCCGGCCCTACGTGCTGGATCATTTGTTTTATAATACGCCGTTGCATGTCGTGTCGCGGCAGGTGGTGCCGACGCTTTGTTCGGATCACCACGCGGTCATCGCGGAGTTTTCTTTCGGAGGAGCCCAATGAAATTTATCTCATGGAATGTAAATGGAATCCGCTCAGTGATGGGCAAAGGGTTTCAGGATTTTTTAAAGAACGAGGATGCCGATGTGATCTGCCTCCAGGAAGTGAAGGCCATGCGCGATCAGGTCGATCACTCCGCATGGGAAAATAATTACGAGATTCACTGGAACGCCGCCGACCGCAAAGGCTACTCCGGCACCGCAATCCTCACGCGCAAACCCACGAAGTCCGTCAGCCTCGGAATTGGAATCCCCGAGCACGATGCCGAGGGTCGTGTCATTACCGTAGAATACCCCGATTGGTATCTCGTGAATGTTTACACGCCGAATTCCAAACGCGAACTGGAGCGGTTGGAATATCGTACCACGATCTGGGATCGTCTCTTTCTCGAATACCTGCAAACGCTCGAAAAAAAGAAGCCCGTCATTTTTTGTGGCGACCTGAATGTCGCGCATCGCGAAATCGATATCGCACGGCCCAGAGAAAATGTCCGCAATGCCGGCTTCACGCCGCAGGAGCGCGCGAGTTTTGACCGGATCGTCGAGGCGGGCTTTCTCGATACCTTCCGCGAGTTCGAAAAAGGCGGAGGCCACTACACCTGGTGGAGCTACATGGGCACCGCACGGGAACGGAACATCGGTTGGCGTATTGATTACTTCCTGATCTCACCTGCCTTAAGGCCCCGGTTAAAAGAGGCCTTTATTTTGCCTCATGTGACGGGCTCCGACCACTGTCCGGTGGGCATTGTCTTCGGAAAATAGTTCTGATCTTTAATTGGAGAGACATCCTCCGGCATGTCCCATTTTAGATCGAATGTCTGTGCTCCAAATACAAATAATGGGTCAAGCTAGAGGTTGACCCTCCATTGGATTGGACGCGACAGCCGAGCGAAGCGAGACGCCACGCTGAAAGCGTGCCTCGTAAGAGGTGGTCGTAGACCAGCAAAGCACGTTTGCTTCCGCTAGCGCTTCACCCTTCGGACTGCCTTCGGCAGGCTATGTCGCTGCGCTCCATTCTCCATCTGAGCCCCCAAGCGAGAAGTTAGAGTATTTACAAATTCGATCTCTTATGGAGGGACGTGCTCCGTCGCGTCCCCTTACAAATTTCACCTCCCATCCCGGAAATGCACCACTACTTAGCATTGCATTGGGGATGCGCTCGCGTATCCTAGCGCCTTATGGCTAAACACAGCATTTTCTTCGGCATTCTTCTTATCCTTGTCGGTGCGGGCGGCTATATCGCCAGTCACCCACATGCTCCCACGGCGCTCATTCCCGCAGTCATCGGATTGATCCTGGTGATCTGCGGCATCGTTGTTCTGTGGAATCCAAATTTGCGCAAACATGTCATGCACGTTGCCGCATTGATCAGTCTTCTCGGAGCCATCGGCAGCGGCATGCGCGCATGGCCACATGTGGGACAACTTCTGCATGGCACGGCTCCGCTTCCACTCGCGACCGCTTCGCAGACGATCACCGCAGTGCTCTGTCTCGCATTTTTGATCCTGTGCATTAAGTCCTTCATCGACGCACGACGCGCGCGATAAATTTTTTGTCGAAGGGTATCTCGCATGCCTGAAAAGGAGAAAGACCGATCCTGGGCGGAAATCGACGGGCCTGCGATTCGTCATAATCTCGGCGTGGTCCGGGAACAGGTCGGTTCGTCGGTACAGATCATGGCCGTCATCAAGGCGAATGCCTACGGCCACGGTATCGAAAATGTAATCCCCGCACTTTCCGACAGCGATTTATTTGCAGTCGCAAATGCCGAGGAAGCCCGCGCCGTCCGAAAAGCGGGCGGCGACAAACCGATTCTTTTGCTCGGCCCCTGTCTTCCGTCGGAATACGCGAGTGTCGCAACGGACAGCTTCATTCCCACCGTATCGAGTGCGGATGAAGCGGAATCTTTTAAAAAAGCCGCGAGCAGTAAAAATGTTTCTATCAGTTTTGCCGTTGATAATGGAATGGGCCGCATCGGCGCGTGGATCGATGCCGCAGCGGAGGAAATTAATCACGTCACAAAAATCCCCGGCGTTACAATTCACAGCGTCTCAACCCATCTCCCAAGCGCGGATGAAGACGAAGTCTTCACGAAAAAGCAGCTTGAGGAATTTGCAGCCTTCAGCCGCGCGATTAAAAAAGAACATCCTCAAATTCTCTTCCATGCACTGAACAGCGCGGGCATTCAAAACTTTCCCGAATACGCCTTCGATATCGTTCGTCCCGGCCTGATGCTTTACGGTGCGACATCTGTTCCTGAATTCTTTGATAAGTTGCGTCCGGCCCTGACATGGAAAGCACACATCACGCTCGTGCGTGATATAGGGGAGGGAAGAAGTGTCAGCTATGGTCGCACATTTGTAACAGTATCTCCTATCAAAGCCGCCACCGTCCCTGTTGGCTATGCCGATGGCTATGCGCGTCAGCTTTCAGAGCAGGACGCCTGCGTCATCGTCGCCGGCGAACGCTGTCCCGTCCTCGGCAGAGTGACCATGGATCAAATCGTCGTTGATGTCACCGGCCTCGACGCAAAAGTCGGCGATGAGGTGATACTCATTGGCAGCAGCGACGAAGCATCCGTGCGAGCCGAAGAACTTGCCGAGCGCGCAGGAACAATCCCCTGGCACATCTTCACCGGTATTGGCGATCGCGTCCGTAGAATCTCGTAATAATTGGAGGGTCAACCTCCGGCTTGACCCATTATTTGCATTTGGAAATTAAGCCTTCGATCCATAATGGGACATGCCGGAGGATGTCCCTCCATTAAGCAATACCCCCCTACTTCTGCTTCTTGTAAAAATCAATCGTCGTCACGAGATCCACCGCGCGTTGCAGCGCAACATCATGCGGCTGCTCCTTGCCCCCGTTTCGTCGAATCTCCTGCACGCTTTCGATTTCGGGATTTGTATTATTGACCAGCGCAGCTTCGCTCATCCGTCCGTATTCCTTTTCAAAGACAAACTGACTGATTCCTTTATCTGCGGAGAGACGCACGATTTCCTTTTGTATCCGGGGATCAATCTGCACCTCGATATCCGGCTGCACGCCCTTGGGATAAAGACTGCCGCCCGTGGGTAATACGACCTGCGCATTGGCCACGCGAAGCGTCTTTCCCTGGCCGAGATCAACATCGGTGAATTCAATCGCCCCGCCGCTGGTCTTTTCGCCGACGATCATTGCTCCGGCGCTGGCACGTAATGCGCCAGCCACCGCCTCCGCAGCGCCCATGTTATATTCATCCGTGATCACGATCACGATGCCTTCGAAAAGTGGTTCCATATCGGAGGAAAAAAGCCGTTCCTGCTTGGCGCTGGGTTTTTGAATGGAAAAAAGAAGTTTTCCTTTTTTGCAAAACCGCCGCGCAAAACCTCTCGCCAGTTCGTAATCGTAACTCGGTGGACAGCCTCGTAAATCCACCACCACCGCATTGAGCTTCTGCTCGCTGAATTTTTTCAACGACGTATCCATTTGCGCCAAACTTTCCGAGCTGATGGAACCCACACGAAGATAGCCGATACGCGCATCGAGAATCTCCGAGAGGAAGGGAACCTTGTGTATCTCTGGGGCATTCTTCGGAGCGATGAGCACATCAATGCCCGGACCGGAGCGAATAATTATTCCCTCAAGTTGCGCGCGCTTGGCTTCCTCATCGGTCGAGGCGGTGGCATCGAAGTAGTTTGCCTTGATCGTCGAGAGCGCCTTGTCAATCTGCGCTCCGTTCATTCCATTGATCAGCGTTTCAAGATCGGGAGTCGGGGAGGGGATAGGCGTCGCTTGTGGCGAAGGAGAAGCAGAAGGCGATGCGGATGCCGACGGCGCAGGCGATAAAGCGGGAGAGGGTGTCGGGCTGGCTGTTTCCGCAAGAGCGGAAATTCCCGATCCCACCGTGAGAGCCAAAAGAAGCGTCCACTTTCGAGTCATGCTCTATCCTCCGATATCTTTACGCCGATGCAAGTTTTCAAAATGGACTTTATCCGCCGCCGCATAGGCATTCCTGCGGGCTTCGGGCAGATCCTTGCCCAGAGCGGTGACTCCCATGACCCGCCCGCCATTCGTGACAAGGGTGCCATTCTTAATGGTCGTGCCTGCATGAAAGACGACGGCGTCCATTACCGTCTCGGTTCCCGTGATCGCCTTGCTTTTTTCGTAAGAACCGGGATAGCCCCCGGAAGCGAGGATCACACAGGTCGCCGCGCGGTCGTCCCATTCCGGCGTTTGTTTGGAGAGCGTGCCCTCAATGGTCGCCTCCAGTAAATCCACGAGGTCGCTTTTCAGCCGCATCATGAGCACTTGCGTTTCGGGATCGCCGAAGCGGCAGTTAAATTCCAGGACCTTCGGCCCGTCCTTCGTAAGAATCAGACCGGGAAACAACATACCCTTGAACGGGATGCCGTCTTTACGAATGCCTTCCAAAAATGGCGCGAGGATTTCTGTCTCGATCTGCTTTTTCAATTCCGGCGTGATCGATCCCGTCGGGCTGATCGTTCCCATACCACCCGTATTCGGCCCCTGATCGTTATCGAACGCGCGTTTGTGATCGCGGCAATCGGGAAAAAGTGTGTAGCTGTCGCCGTCGATCAACGCATGAATCGAGCACTCCGGCCCCTCGAGAAATTCTTCGATGACGATCCGCTTCCCCGCATCGCCGAATTGCGCGGCATCCATGGTACGAAAAATCGCATACGCCGCGTCCTGTGGAAACTCTGCGATAATGACACCCTTCCCGAGCGCCAGCCCATCGGCCTTGATGACGAGCGGATACTTCGCCTTCGTGCAATAAAGATGCGCCTCGCCGCTGTCCGAAAACTCCCGCGACTCCGCCGTGGGAATCCCGTGACGCCGCATAAATTCCTTCGCAAAAATCTTCGACGACTCCAGCTTCGCCGCCGCCGCCACAGGACCGAAGATGCGCAATCCCTTTGCCTGAAACGCATCCACAATCCCCGCCGCCAGCGAATCATCCGGCCCGACAACCGTAAGGCCGATTCCTTCCTTCTGCGCAAAATCCACCAGCCCGGAAATATCCGTCACGTTCATCGCCAGATTCCGGCAAAACGCCTCCGTCCCCCCATTCCCCGGCGCACAAATCACCTCCGTCACCCGCGGCGACTGCTTGATCTTCCATGCCAGCGCGTGCTCGCGCCCCCCAGAGCCAATAATAAGAACTTTCATGCGTTAAATTTACAAGATGCCAAGAATGAACGAGGCAGAGGCAATTTCAAGCTTAGTCCACCGCTTTAAGCACCCTTATGGCGCAGCTTTTCGCGAATGACTTCGAGCTCCAATACCGCGTGCCGATCCTTAGGCCGATCAAGGGATTTCTTGGCGGTGAGAAGCGCATCAAGAGTAAGGATGCGGACAGTGAAATCTCCGAGATTTAAAATTTGGCTCAGTTGGAAACAGGCATCGAAATCGCCGATGCCCTTTATTTCGCCAAGACAATCAAGCGGTGCCCAGTCCGTTTTCAGATAGATATTCTTCCAATCCGACTTCGCGGCTTCTTCTTTCGTAAAAGGCGGTTTTTGAGGCGACATACGATGACATGGATGCAAGTCCTCCAGCGCGGCATGAAGTTTGAGAAGGTTCTCCGATGTCATACGGCAGGCAACATCGACATCCTGTGTCATGAGAGAACTTCCCTGCATCATGGCGGCATAACCTCCAACCAACACATAATCGACTTTATGCTGCGTAAGCCGATCGATGAGTTTTTTAAACCCGGCTTCCATGAGCGTTTATCTGTTTTTGAAGTTTAATAATTTCTTCAACCGCTGCATCGTGGCGAAGCATCCGCTCCAACGGCGTCAGCTTAAGATTTTCCTCCAGCAGCGAAAGATCAATTCCATATTCCACCGCACGCCGTTCGGCGTTCGTGACAGGAATGGAGAGATCACCGGGATGCATGGCTTTTAAAATATTCTCTCCCAAATGCGCTGGCGAGAAAGATTTGCGGATATAAGCTTCACTCTAAGGCTTCACGATGAATTTCTTGCTCTGCGGATCAAAGACGATTTGATTCTTATTCGTCTCATACCAGGCGATGAGCGCGGCGTTATCCCCGGTAGCGGGCGTGCGACTTAGAAAAACTTCGCGGGCTCTTTTCAGCACGTAGTCGTCATTGGATTTTTTGAGAAGATCGGCCCCCACTTCCAATGTGTCTCTATGACCGTATTCGGCGGCAACGGGCAGTATATTTACGACGCTATAATCATGACCCCCTTTGGTTTTTTCCCATACGGTATTTACGGTGTCCGTGAGTTTCGAGAAATTAAAACCCGGCAACCCCTTCAACTTCTCAAAGACGCTACTTTTATAATCATCGCGACACCGGATAAAATAAGCCGTCAACGCATCGTAGGTGGAGGGATCATTCAGCCTCACAACGGCTCTGATCCAGAACATGG
>JBDTJR010000098.1:0-6399 GCA_039935735.1 Chthoniobacterales bacterium
GCGTCTTTTGCATAAAGCGCGGGGTCATCCATTGTCAGCGTGAGACGTGCGCCGAAGGATTCGTAAACTTTTTTAAGAATCGGGTTGGGTGTTCCTGCAAAGTGAAAGCACTCGATCCGGCCTTCGAATTTATCGGCGAGAAAATTGGTGAGATAGGAACTGTAAAGGATCGAAACCGGCGATGGGAAAAGACCCATCATGATCACGGGGCCTGTTGATACTTTTCTTTGTGGCCACTTGCGCTGGTTATGTTCGATAAACGCGTGCGTACCCGCCTTGATGTTCTGCTTCGTTCTCCAGTTCGTAACCTTCCTGGAGAATTTCCGAAGCAGACCGGGCGAATTGCCTACGCTATGCGATGAATCGGCCATGCGACTTATTCCAAATGCCATTGAGCGTCAACGAGCGACACACCCTGATGGGTTCGGAGATTTTCTCCGGTGGGGAAAAACTGTCCGCCTTCGACATGAATTTCAGCAGCACCGTCCACGGCGTCCACCATTTCGTAATCCATATTTGCGCGAATCGCGTATTTCAGGCGATACGTTCCCTGAGGAAGAGGCAGGCGCGGGATGCTGCAAACAAAGGAACCTTCCTTTGGCAGCGTGGCGAACTCGGTTCCGTTAAGACGGTTGTGATGCGAGAAGATCGGTGCGTCGTAAAGCGATGTGATGCAGAACTCCACTTTCAGACTATGGTAAACGCGTTCCTGAAATTGTTTAAAGTGAAGCACGATATCGCAATTCGATCCCGAACTCAGAACGCCACTTGATTTTTCGCGGTCGCGATAGGCTTCGATCTCCTGGATACGGAGCGAACCGGTGCCGCGACGATCGGTGCGCTCGCTGAGTGGCACTTTTTTCGTCTGGATGCTTTGCACGTAGTGATCGAGCGCTTCCATTTGTGTCCCCTGGAAAACCAGATTGCCGCTTTCGAGGACAACGCCCTTCGTGCACAAATGTTCGACGGCGGATGACTGGTGACTGACGAAGAGCACCGTGCGCCCGTCGCGGGAAACGCTGCTGATTTTATTCAAAGACTTCGATTGGAAGGCTGCATCACCGACTGCGAGAACTTCGTCCACGATTAGAATATCCGGATCAAGGTGTGCGGCGACGGCAAAGGCCAGACGGACTCTCATTCCGCTGGAGTAACGCTTAACCGGTGTATCGATGAATTTTTCGACCCCGGAAAATTCCACGATCTCATCAAAGCGCTGACGGATTTCACGATCCCGCATTCCTAAGATGGAGCCGTTCAGGAAAACGTTTTCTCTTCCGGTCAGCTCATCATGGAAACCTGTTCCGACTTCCAGCAAGCTCGCCACACGTCCGCGGATTATTGCGCTGCCTGTGGTCGGTGCGGTGATTCGGGAAAGAATTTTTAGCAGGGTTGATTTGCCCGAGCCGTTGCGACCGATGATGCCGAGAATATCGCCGTCCTGGATATCGAGATTGATATCGCGCAGCGCCCAAAGGATATCGCCGCGTTTCTCGACGAGTGGTTGCCCGTCCTGACCGAGCTTTGTCGCAAGGTGTTCCCGCTTTGTGAGCTTTGCCCATGCGCGTTGCATGTCATCGTACAACATGCGGCGATTGATGACGCCGAGGCGGTAGCGTTTACTGAGATTTTCGATTTTTATGACCGTTGACATAGCAGGTAATAAAAGGGTTAGACGGTATCCATGAACGTGTTTTCCATACGACGGAAAATCACCATTCCGATGCAGCATATTATCAGGGTGGTAATAACGCTTAGGCCGAGATAGGCGGGATTCATCGATGTTTTGCCAAAGCAGGCATACCTCCACCATTCAATAATCGGCGCGACGGGGTTCAGTGCAATAATCCACCGCAAAGACTCCGGCACCTGCGAAAACGGATACATGACGCAACTTCCATACATCCACAACTGGACGCCGAATGAAACGATCATCGCGAAATCGCGGTAGTAAGTCGTCAAAGAAGAAACAAAACTTCCCACGCCTAAACCTAAAATCGCCAATGTCAAAACAAGCAGCGGCAGTGTGAGAATCCAGAGATTCGGAAGAGCCACGGCGCCCTTTAAATAATAGCACAGGAAAACAACGAAGAAGATGACGATTTGAATTCCGAGCGTGAGCAAATTCGAAGTCAAAATCGAAAGAGGCACGGTCAGTCGCGGGAAATAAACTTTTCCAAAAAGTCCCGCGCTTCCTGCGAAGGTATTACTGGTGCGGAGAAGACAGGATGAAAAGTATCCCCATAGAATGACGCCGGGCATGAAGAATAAAAACTGTGGTGCGCCATCGGTCGGAATTTTTGCGACCTGCCCAAAGATGAAAGTATAGACGACAGTCGTCATCAACGGAGGGACGATAAACCAGAACGGCCCCAGGATGGTCTGCTTGTAACCGGAAACGAAGTCGCGATGTACGAAGCGAAAGATAAGTTCGCGTGCGTTCCACAATTCCTTCCACTGGAAATCAAACCACTTCTTTTTCGAAGTGATGATCGTTTCTTTTTTTACTGCTGCTGTGCTTTCCGCCATAATTCAAATTTCAGTTCTGCGATTTTCCAATCTTCCTCGTTATCAATGTCCTGCGCTTCACTTTCCAACAGGACAATGGGTGCGCTTCGCTCAGCAAAAATGCGGCCCGACTCCATGAACGGCTTTGCTTTCAACCAATAAAACTGCGCCGCATCGTGATAGGTCGGCTCCAGATTTTGCGAATGCACAAAGGCATTCTCCGGCCACATCGGCGTGATCATTTCATCTTTGATGTGGAAGGCGCGCTGGATGGGATGTCCGTGTCTTACGACGGTAAATGCCGTATCGTAACCAGCCCTGGAAGAAAGGAGATCGTAACCTTTCGTCAATTTTTCGGGCGTTAGAAACACCGCCGTGGGATAGATCATGCAGTAGAAATCGAAGCTCCGATTCTCCGCCTGATCCCGTGCGATGATCTCGCGCATCACCATTGCGCTGGTCGCTTTGTCATTTGATGCTTCTTCACTGCGCAAAAAAGGAACCTTCGCGCCCTGAGCACGGGCGATCTCCGCGATCTCTTCACTATCCGTCGATACGATCACTTCCTGAAAACACTTCGCGGCAAGCGCAGCCTTGATCGGATAAGAAATAATGGGTCGCCCATGAAACGCCCGAATATTTTTCTTCGGAATCCGTTTGCTTCCGCCGCGCGCGGTGATGATGGCGATGGCGCTACTCATTAATTTCTTCCGGGCATGCTGCCGCCCCTGGTCACGTACTCCGATTTTCGGAGGAAACCATTGCGGGTTTTAAACTGTGGGTTCCGTTGCAAATTCAACGGGCGATTCGACCTTCGGGATCAGGTCCTGAGAAATTCCAATATCCAGGGCAGCATCGTGTTGCCCTTTTCAAGCCAATGCTTGAGTCGCGTCATGCGTTCCAACGCTTCCTGTTTTTCCGCTTCGGGCAATTCGGCCAAGAGGGCTTCCATGCGGCGAACGCGTTCCAGCCCATTTTCAAGGCGTGGCTGAAGTTCTTCCTTAATGAAAACGGTCGCGAACCGGCTTAACTCAAGGTCCGCAGTGTAGTGATCTTTTCGCGCGCCGGGCGTGTAAACGGTTTTTACCGCGCCCAGTGAACGCAATAGTTTCAATCCCTGGCTGGCCGCGCCGCTACTGATGTGCAGCTTCTCTATTAACTCATCCATGGCCAAAGGCTTTGGCGATGCAAACAGCAGTCCGTAAATTTCCCCGACCGATTTCGGGAGCCCCAGGATTTTTAGAAAACTGATAAAGAGGTCGATCGCCTCAATATCCAAAGGAGTAAGTTTTCCCTTCTCTGATGACGCCGGGGAAGCGTCAATCTTCGTGTGGACTGAAATCACCCCAAAAAAGTAACAGAGATTGGTAATATTTCAATAAAAAATGAAACTAATGATTTTACTAATCTATCTTGATATTCAACTTCATCGAGCAATTTTGGCCTATTTACTATAGTAAGGTGTCTTTCAAAGTTGAATTTAGCGTCCCCGCACAGTACACCCACACGGACATGATTTCGGTAATGATCCCGGTTTATAATGAGCACGAGGTGATTGGCTCCCTATTCGATAAGATAAAGGAAGTCATGACCCGGCTGGGTCGTCCATGGGAAGTGATTATCGTAAATGACGGCAGTGGCGACGAAACCGGGGACATTCTGGATAAGCTGGCGGCAGCCAATCCTGAAATGAAAGTGGTGCATTTTCGCCGGAATTTCGGCCAGACCGCGGCCATGATGGCGGGTTTTGATTACGCCAAAGGGGATATCATTATACCCATGGATGGGGATTATCAGAACGATCCCGAGGATATTCCTCTGATGCTTGCAAAGATCGAAGAGGGGTATGATGTCGTTTCCGGATGGCGGAAAGACCGGCAGGACAATGCGATCAGCCGGAATATTCCCAGCATCATTGCCAATCGACTGATCTCTTTTGTATCGGGTGTCCGGTTGCACGATTTCGGCTGCTCCTTAAAAGCGTACCGCAAGGATGTCATCAAGGGTGTTCGTATTTATGGAGAGATGCATCGCTTTCTTCCGATCTACTCAAGCTGGCATGGGGCGAAGATCGCGGAAGTGCCGGTGAATCATTTCAAGCGCAGCACGGGAAAATCCAAATACGGATTGGAACGCGTCATTAAGGTTATTTTCGATCTTATGGTCGTGAAGTTTCTCGATAGTTTCCAAATGAAGCCGATGTATATTTTCGGCGCCTGTGGATTTGCCAGTTTATTCGCTTCCTTCGTGTTTTTTATTTTGATGCTCTTCTTTTACTTCGTGAAGCATAAGCCCTTCATCACGACACCTCTGCCATTGCTGATTGTTTTCACCGCGATGACCGGTGTGCTTTGTATTCTGATGGGACTGCTTGCAGAGATGATCATGCGGACGTTTTTTGAGTCCCAGGGCAAAGCAATTTACATGGTGCAGGAGACGCGAAATATCGATTCGGGGCCAGAACGGTAATGTGCGGAATCGCTGGATTCGTCGGGAAAGGGGAACTTTCCAGTCTCCATGCGATGCTGGCGGAAATAACGCATCGCGGGCCGGATGCGCAGGGCGTTTTTCGGGACGAACGCGCCAATCTTTTTCTCGGACATCGCCGGCTTTCGATCATTGATCTGAGCGGCGGGGTGCAGCCCATGGCGTCTGCCGATGGAATGCTCGAAATTGTTTTTAACGGCGAAATTTATAACTTCGCGGAGTTGCGCAAAGAACTGAGCACGCTTGGTTTTAGGTTTGCGACGGATCATTCCGATACGGAAGTTTTACTCGTTGGGTATCAGGCGTGGGGCGAGCAGGTGGTTCATCGTCTGAATGGGATGTGGGCGTTTGTCATTTACGACAAAAACCAAAGTAAACTCTTCGCATCGCGGGATCGTTTCGGGAAAAAACCGTTTTATTATTTCAAGGAAGGCGAGACGTTTGGTTTCGCGTCGGAATTGCGCGCGCTTACGAAACATCCTGTATGCCCAGGCGATGTTTCCGATTTGGCGATGCAGAAATATTTTGCTTACGGTTACATTCCCGCGCCGCACTCGATTCTCTCGCGGGTTTGGAAACTACCTGCGGGGCATAACCTGACTTACGATCTGCGCACGCAGGCAGTAGAGCTTCGTTCCTACTGGGAACTGAAGCTTGAGCCTTTTGAGCAAATTCCTGCTGATGCCGAAGCGCAGTGGTCGGAGGAAATCCGGCGTTTGCTCGAGCAGTCTGTGAAGCGGCGCATGATATCGGACGTGCCACTCGGTGTTTTTCTCAGTGGTGGAATCGACTCGTCCGCCGTGGCGTACTATGCGGCAAAGCATTGCGAAAAGCTGCAGACGTTCAGCATTGGATTTACGGAAGCGAGTTTTGATGAGTTGCCTTTTGCAAATGAAGTCGCCGCGCTGGTGAACTCGGATCATCGTACGGAGACACTGGATCTGAATAAGGCGATCGATCTGGTGCCGCAGATCCTTGATCGCATGGATGAACCGCTCTCGGATAGCTCACTGATTCCGACATGGCTCTTAAGTCGCTTTACGCGGCAGCATGTCACCGTTGCATTAGGTGGCGATGGCGGGGATGAACTCTTTGCAGGGTATGATCCGTTTCTCGCGCTGCAACACGCAGCGAATTACGAGCGCCTGGTGCCGCGTCCGATGCATCAGGCGATTCGGTTGTTTGCGGGGATGCTGCCGGTGTCGCATCATAATGTGAGTTTCGATTTCAAAGTGAACCGCACACTGCGGGGGCTCAGTTACTCCGATAACATCCGCAATCCTGTCTGGATGGGGCCGCTGGAACCGACGGAACTCGACAAATTTTTTGGAAAGAAGATCGATCAGGAGGAAGTTTACTCTGAGGCGATTGCCGCGTGGAATAGTTGTCCGACCGGCGATCTGG
>JBDTJR010000099.1:0-13280 GCA_039935735.1 Chthoniobacterales bacterium
GCAAGGTGCTCATCGATCGAGTTATCGAGAACTTCGAATACGCAGTGGTGCAGGCCTCGCTCGTCGGGGTCACCAATATACATGCCGGGACGTTTCCGTACGGCCTCGAGACCTTCGAGTTTATCGATTTGCTGCCATCCGTAGGCTTGCGCCTGGGATACGTTTATGGATTCATCTTTATCCGCCATGAAAAATGGTATTCGGTGTAGCCAATTCTGTTAAAAGGGAACTCTAATAGACCTGCGCTGTCTGGAACAACCTTTTTTCCCAAAAATCATTAAAAAACACACTATCTAGATATTCCCTTGAATCCCCTCCACAAAATGTTGCGTGTCCTCCACGGCCTCCCGAAATGGCTTCGGACGCTGTTTTCCGTCATCGGATTAGTCCTGATGCTCGCCCTTGCATGGGCTTGCCGCATGGCTTCGGCACCGGAAATCTTCATTGGCGGGAACGTTTATTACTTTGATCCCGACTGCTATTCCCGCATGACCCGGGTAAAAATGGTTCTGGAGCACCCATTTAAGCATATTGCCTACCATGCCTTCGAAAATTACCCACAGGGCGTTTTTACCCATACGACCGCACCTTTGGATTATGCCATTGCATTGCTCACCTTGCCGATGCGGTGGCTTTCCGCGCAACCCGTGGACATGGCAGGAGCTTTTATAGGTCCTCTCCTCGGTCTTCTCTCCATTCTTTATCTATGGTGGTGGTGCCGCGCCATGAAGCTGCACTACCTATGGATGCTGCTCTTTGTCGCCGCAGTCTCGCCCATTCTCGCTCATGGCTATGCAGTGGGGCGCCCCGACCACCAGAATATTATTCTTCTCTTTCTGACCGTTGCGCTGACTTCGGAATGGACGCTTTGGCAAAAACCCTCCCGCGGATGGGCCATTGTGAACGGCTGCGCGTGGGGGCTTGCGCTCTGGACCTCGTTTTTCGAACCACTGATTTTACTCGTCGCAACATTGTTGCTGCGCGGCGGTCTTCTTTATCTGCCGCAAAGACTTTTCAAAAAATCCAAATTAACGACAATCCAGAGTGTCTGGCTGGAAAACATCGCCGTTCTGGGCATTGTCCTTTTTGTCTCTCTTCTTTTTGAAGGCATTCGCATTCCTCACCTGTCAAAGGAAACACTTACTTATTTCGATAACTGGTCGCACACGATTGCGGAATTGCGTCCCATGACAATGGATAGATTCGGTGTGGTGCGGTTCACCGGCTGGCTTCTTTACGCTGCCCCCTTTCTGCTGGTGATCGATGCTATTCGATCAAAATCCCGCGAGTCTCTCGCCCTTGCGGTGCTCGTGATATTGACTGCGGGTTTAACGATATGGGAGCAACGCTGGGGATATTTTGTCGCGATGATGTTTGCCATCAGCCTGCCATGGGTCATGCGTCCTTTCGAAGCGCGCTGGCTACAATATGGCGCATTGATAGTAGTCGGGATTCTGACGTTGTGGGCAAAGATCTGGGTCGGTGTGGCGCTCCTCTTAATTGCAGTCATTGTCGCAAGATTTTTGGGCAAAATACGCGGACGCTGGATCGGCTATGTCGTATTTATTTTCTCTCTCGGACCCATGGCGTGGGAATGGCAGAATGTCATTTATCCTCCGGATAATTACGCGCAATTTCTCGCGGAGAAACACAAGGACGCAGTCCTCCTTCACGAGGTGGCAGAACACCTTATCTCACCGGAAAAAACTCCCATTCTCGCCCCCTGGTGGTTGTCTCCAGCAATCACTTACTGGAGCGGCCAACCGAGTGTCTCCGGCAGTTCGCATGAAAGTCTCCCCGGCACGGTCGATAGCGCGCGCTTTTATCTCGCCACCAATAATGCCGAAGCCCGCGAAATCCTCAATCGCCGTGGCGTGCGCTACGTCGTTGCCTACGAACCCGAACGCATTATTGACACTTCCGCAAAGCTTCTTGGAAAACCCGCTCCAGAAAATCCTCTCGGAGCTCTGCTTTACCAATCACCGGAAAAGGCACCGCGTTTTCTACAATTGGTTTATGCAAACGAGTTCTTTAAAGTTTACGAAAATATTTCCCTGAATGCATCAGAGACGAAAGAGGAAAAATAATTTTCTCTCGGATCAACGCCAGCAACCGCCACGCCATCCGCCGCCGCGCCATCCACCCCAGTAGCCACCTCCGTAACCTCCCCACGGCCGGCCGTAGTAGCCGCCCCAACCGGGACCATATCCCCCGCCGTATCCATAATAGGGAGCGCCGACGCCGACCACCACGGGTGCTGGCGCATAGTAGGCACCTCCATAATAAGGCCTGGCGTAATAAGGAGACGCTGCGACTGCAGGAGGATAGTTCGCATAACTGATCGCGCTTCCGTTGCGGAATACAAATTGTGTTCCTCCCGCGTACTTCCATGTCGAAGTGTAACTATGTGCGACAATGGTATTCGGAGGCCCGAGAACCGCCTGCACTTGTGCCGGAGTAGCACCCAAGCCAAGCGGCGGATATTGGGGGTAATAAGCGCAACCGGAAAATCCAGCCATTGCCGCTACAAGAACAAAAAGAACAAAGGTGCCTCGGATATTCATCGCGTGTGATCGAAGTATAGCGTCCTTTTCCTCATGTATCAAGAAATCACCACCGATCAGCGTGGACACTTAAATAAAGGTCTGCTTCAAGACTTCCCACGGCTGCATTCGTCTGCTAGGAACCATTTCCTTATGGGAGAATTAATTCTCGATATCACGCTTTGTATCGTAGCTGCATGGGCTCTGGGCGTCGTGGCGCAGTTCATCAAGCAACCTGTCATCCTTGCCTATCTGGTGGGTGGCTTCCTTTTGGGACCAGCTTGTCTTAAGTGGGTCAAATCTCCCGATGCCATCTCCGTCATTTCCGAGTTGGGTCTGATCTTTTTGCTTTTCATGATCGGTCTGGAAATCGATCTGAAGAAAATATTGAGCGCAGGACGTTCGATTACGGTGACGGCGCTCAGCCAGATTGTCGGTGGCGTATTGATCGGTGTCGTCTTTTTTCGCATGTGCGGTTTTCCGCTGGGGGATGGAAAGTGGGATGCCCTTTATCTCGCCATCGCCGCAGCACTTAGCAGCACGGTCATCATCGTCAAGGTGCTCTATGATAAGAGGGAACTCGATACTTTCCCCGGTCGTGTGACTTTAGGTATTCTCGTTCTTCAGGATTTGTTTGCGATCCTGTTTCTCGCCTTGCAGCCAAACCTCGCAAATCTCGCGCCTGTCATTCTCTTGCGTTCACTCGGCCAGGTTTTGCTACTCGTCGTCTCCGCTCTTTTAGTAAGTCGATACGTTCTTCCGCCCTTGTTTCGCAGTATTGCGCGACTACCGGAGCTTGTTCTTGTGGGAGCCATCGCCTGGTGCTTTGGCATGGGTGAATTTGCGGAGCGCCTTCATCTCTCGCGTGAAATGGGAGCCCTTGTGGCGGGTATTTCTCTTTCCACGTTTCCTTATGCACTCGATGTCACCGCCAAGATCACGAGTCTGCGGGACTTTTTCGTCACCTTGTTCTTCGTCGGTCTCGGCATGGAAATTCCGTTGCCTACAGGAAGCCTGATTGGCTGGGCCTTGATTTTTGCGGGCTTCACGGTCGTCAGCACCTTCATCACCACTTTCACCCCGCTCTATGCAATGCGACAAGGTTTGCGAGCCAGTCTTCTTCCGGCGATTAATCTTTCCCAGGTCAGTGAGTTTTCGCTCGTCATTCTGGCATTGGGAACCAAGGCCATGCACTTCGGAAATCCGCAGACGGAGGGTCTTGTTTCTCTTGCTTTCGTTATTCTTGCCACAGGCTCGTGTCTCGCGATGTCGAGTTCCGATCCGCTTATTCGTTTTGCCATTCCACTTCTGAAAAAATGTGGATTGAACGATCTCGATCATCTGGAGGAAAAACCTATCGATGGAGAAGACGGCCACGGAGCGGGGGCGGATATCCTTCTACTGGGTTTCTTTCGCACCGCCAGCTCCCTACTGGAGGAAATGCAAAGGCACTACCCCGATCTTATTAAACAACTTGCCGTCGTGGATTTCAGTCCCGTCGTATTTCAGGGGCTCCGCGAGCGGGGGATCAAAATCATCTACGGCGATATCAGCCAGCGCGATACGTTGCTTCACGCAGGAATCGAACATGCCAAGGTACTTGTCTGTACTATCCCGCAGTCCCTTCTAAAGGGCATCACGAATATCAAGCTCGTCCAGCAGCTCCGCACCCTGAATCCCGGAGCCAAGATCATCGCTCCCGCCGAAGTCCTCTCGGATATTCCTCTGCTTTACGCAGCAGGTGCCAATTATGTCTTCATCGGTCGCATCCATGAAGCGACAGATATCGCGGAAGCCATCCGTGCTGCCACGGATGACCTGCTCGACGAAAAGAAAAACGTCCTCGATAATATCCTTAAGGACCGAAAAGAAATTCTCGCTTAAATTCATTCCCGATTATGGGATGAAATAAAAGGGATTGGGCAGCTTGAAGGTGCGTTCCGCATAGCCGCCCTTCAGGTCGCTCCACTGGTCGCCGATATTCAACACAATGTGATATCCCTTCGCCTCAATCGCTTTTCGTTGAGCGGATTTGAAAGGAATGATCGAGGGTTGATCATACTTCATGGGACGCAGGTACAGTCTCGCGTAATCCGTATAACCCGCACGCCTGAGGTTTCGTTCGGTAGCTGCTCTCAGAACTTCAGGCCGTCCCGAAATGAAAAATACCGACATACCTGCCCGGCGCGCTTCCTTATAAATGGCAAGGGTCGGTGGAAGAACGGGACAGATTGCGCGATTTGCCCAGTGCTCGAAGAGAAAAATCGCCATGGAATAATCACTCACCTGCATTCCCGGCCAATTCGACAGTGCAGTCTCATCAATATCAAATACCACCCCAGCCTTTTCTCCCGGCCTAAGGTGGGCCGCGCGCCATGTGAGATAATTTCTCGCACGATTAGCCGCAGCAGAAAATTGTGGTCCATAGCACTCGTCGTGATAACGGGTAAGATCATCTTTTACAAAACTCAGATTGCGCGGAGTCGTGCAACAGCCACTGAGAACTGCGAGAAGCAGTGCACTTAATACATGGCGAAATACGGATTTCATCCTGGGGACTTCATACCGAATTAAAGAGAGCGTTGGCAAACTCCGATTATTTACAAACACTTCCCACCACCTTGCGATGACTGATGAAAGCGATGATGCCAACACCGGCAAGAAGCAGAACCACAGATCCCGGCTCCGGCACTGCCACTGGAGTAAATTCAAGCGTCAGCTTGGTTTTGGAATCCCCATAGTGCCAACTGAACGTCCCGGAAAGCCATGACCAGTTTTCCACGGAAAAATCCGCATCAAGAAAAGCGTCCGTCAAACTCGCCGTCGCAAAAGTCCAGTCATGCCCGGTCGTCCAGAAGCTGTTTCCGCTATTGGGATCAATCGACGCATCCAGATCGAGATACATCGTCAATTCGTCGGCACTCTCGGCATCCGAATTTCCAAAATTCACACTATCGAGAAATGACAACGCATTCCAATCCGTCCCGGCAGTGCCCGTATTATTATCCACAAGTGAGGCAAGTGTCATATAAAACTGCGATCCGTTTTGAAATTCGGTAGCGCCACCAAAGGTAAGCGTTCCAATTTGAGAACCCGCGGAAACAACACCCAAAATGGAACTACTTCCATTAATCATTCCTCCTCCCTGAAGCGTCCCCAGCGCAGCTACGGTAATCCCTCCCTGAATGGTTCCCGCATCCATGACCGTAGTCGCATTGGCCTTCACGGTCACTGCGCCGCCCACCGTACCGGAGACTTTAAGATTTGCTCCGTTTCTTACCTCAACCGCTCCTGAGCCTGTCACGCCGCCGGTAGCGACGTGGAGCATTCCGGAGTTTACATAAATATTTCCCGTCTGCGTGGCCGAGCTATTGCCACTGAGCGTCAATACGCCTTCTCCAAATTTCACAAAATCTCCTGAACTGCTGATTGCGCTCGAAATCGTACCGCCGCTTAAATTCGCGTAAACGTACGCATTTGACGCGCCATAAGAAAACGTTGCCGTGGAAATCGTTCCGCCATTCAGGATAACGCCGGAATAATCTCCAGAACCCTGTGAGCCTACCGAAAGGTTCGATGATCCGTCCCCGCCGATAGTGGCATTATCCACTTCCAAGGCATACACCGTGGCGGATGACGTTACCGTTTGCGCCGAAGAGGTTTTATAAATCGCAGTAGAGCTGGCGGAATTAATGTCGCCGCCCGTCGTCGTTGCGGCTTTAAACCCATCCGTTGCATCGTAGGTGAGAAAAGCGCCGGAATGGTTCCCATCATTGTCCTGTCCCACAAGGTTTGGAGTCACCATGCCATTCGTAATCGACGGTTGATTACCTGCGGCACCAGCTACATGCACATTGACCAGATTCCCCAGTTCACTCACTCCACTGGCAGAAGCAATCGTCAGCGTGCCTTGATTTTGCAGGCTTATATTTTGCTGCGATCCCGAAGTATAGCCGCCGATCGTGACATCCAGACCAGTGTTCGCGCCGCGATCCAAACTGAGGTTGGCACCTCCTCCATCGACGGTCAGGCTGTTATTGGAACCTGACGCGATACTTAAAGAAACATCCGCGGGGGTGGCATCATCAGGAATCAGTTTCAGCGTTCCGGCAATCAGGGTTATGTTTCCCGTTCCAAAAGGCGTTCCGCTTTTCGTTGTGCTGGAAAGCGTTCCTGCCGTCACCGTATTATCGCCCGTAAGGGTATTCGTATTCTGAAGCTGTAACTCCCCATCACCCTCCTTGTCGATGCCACCAGTGCCAGCAAGCGGAGCAATGACGGTAAGGTTTCCACCATTCGTATTGAGTGTCTTCGTTCCGGTAATCGTCCATGTGGAAATCGAGTAACTTCCATCCGAGGGTTTTGCCGCATCCGCGAGCGTCAGCGCGATACCCGTATCATAGACAGCCAGCCCTCCAGGATTTCCAGGACCAAGGATCGGCGTGATGACCTGGATATAATCTTTATCGGCATCCTCATACTGAACGATATCTCCATTACTATTCGTCGTCATCAAACCCGTGCCGGATCTGACAGAAATATCCACGGTCTCGGGATCGGAAGCCAGAATGTTTGGAACATTATAAAATGTCGAAGGATACGGATTATTCACCGTCAACGTGCTCGCTGCGGAATTTGCGGCAACCAGCGCCGTTCCATGACCCCCATCCTGAAGATAAACTCCCGCTGAGGAATCATAATAGAACCAACTCAGTCCCGCGATCACCACAGAGTTGTCGCCATTATGACTGTTCAGCCAGTCAAGACTAGGATTACCACTGCTGTCCCAGGTGATCAGGCTGTCGGAGATACCCTTGGCATTCAGATAATCACTCAACCCGGAGATATAGGCGGAATTATAAGTCCCGCCCGTCGGACTCGTCTGCATCAGGCCACCCAGCACACGATCGAGATTGAGCGCATTCGCATCGCTGAAAGCGGGTGCCAGTTGCGTAAAGCCATGTTCCTGCAACCAGAAAACAAGCATGGAGGCCGTTGTCGGATAGCAATAATCCTGCCCGTCTCCCGGTAGATGTGAGCCGAATGGCCCGAAATCCAGTTGGATGATCGGGTGCATATCCGACTTATCATTCACCTGAGCAAATCCCGTCGCGACGGTTGCTACAGCGATAAACAGGATAGCAAGCAGGGAGCCTCTATTGTGCATGCGCTTCGGTAACACTATTGAGCCCCCTTCGCAACGGTTGTATCACGTCATTTTCCGTCACATCCACGGTTGCGGCGCGGCCTCAATGGTCTTTCCGCCCTTAACCGCTTCCTGAATCAGGATGTCGAGATACCGATCCTGGCAACTTTGTTCGACGCTATAAAACTCCGGGCCGCCCTCGGTATAATCCCGCATTTTTGAAAGCACTGTGGCAACGGCGATTTCTTCATCACTCCAGCGCATACCGGGAAATGGATTTTGATAAAGCACCTCACCATTCCCGACGATTTGCTTGTGAGAATACCCTTCCAGACTTCCGTAGTGGCCCGTATCCCGGCGTTCCATTTCAAAATGAACCGGCGTCCGAAAGTCGCGGAGATAACTTACGTTCTTTTGATTAATCTCCCCTTCTTCGCCGCGCACAAGGAGGTGTGGTGAGCGAATCCATGAGTAATATTGATCGCCCGTAAAATCATAAACTCCCAATTTATCCCCGTAATCCAATTCCGCGACGGTGTGTTCCGAATCACGAAGCGCTCTTTCCTTCGGCGGTCCATCCCGCCATGGCCCGGCAATAAGCGGCGAAACAAATTTCCGTGCGGTGATACGCGGCAATTCCATATCCACCGTCAAATACCGACGTAACAAACTGATGCCGTGATAGCCATGTGCCATGGAAACCGTTGCTTCATGAATTTTTCCAAGCCGTCCCGATGCCACAATCCCCAATCCCGCCACATGCTGCGGTCGGAAAAGATATTGCTCCGCCACCTGAATGCGTGCGCCTTTTTGAACAAGTGCAAAAGCCGCCTCAAGGTCTGCCAACTCCACCGCAACCGGCGTCTCGGATAATACCGGGATATTCCGATTTGCAAGAAACTCCACTACTGGAAAATTCGCGCCCCACGAAACGGACGTCACCACATACGAAGGCTTCCCGACTGAAAGTAGTTCCTCCGCTGTCTCAAATACCGGCACACCCCATCTCGTCGCAAATTGTGTACGCTTTTCAGCATTCCGAACCACGACACCTGCCAGCGGAAACTTCTCCGGCATATCTCGCGCAATCCGCACAAAAAACTCCGTCCGCCATCCACCGCCGATTATTCCGAATGCGTGATTCTTACTCATGGTAATGTTCACTCGAACTCAGTGCTGTACATTATCCCTTGGAAATAAAAATGCCAAGACGTGACGTTGAACGGGATTAGGTTATTTTTTTCCGAACTGGTTTAGCGCCTGCGCAAAAGGGTTATTATTGAAGGGCTGATTTCCGCTGGATTTCGCCGGACTTCCCACAGGGCGGCGATCACCACCACCGCCAGGTTTTGGTTGAGCAGACATATCCAGGTTCGTCTTCATGGAAAGGGCAATGCGTTTACGTTCGGTATCCACTTCCATAACAGTAACCATAACCCTGTCCTGCACCTTGACGACATCGGAAGGGGCTTTTACGAACTGGTCGGAAAGTTGGCTGATATGCACCAATCCGTCCTGATGCACTCCGATATCCACAAAGGCACCGAAGGCGGCAACGTTCGTCACAATCCCGGGAAGTTTCATTCCTGGCTTCAGGTCTTTCATCGTGGAAACACCTTCCGCGAATTCGAAGACTTCGAACTGCTTACGTGGATCGCGTCCAGGCTTCGCTAGCTCGCTGATGATATCCTTCAGCGTGGGAAGACCCGCCTTGTCCGTGACATAGCGCTCCGGCGTGATCTTGGCACGTAGTCTCGCATCGCGAATCAGATCAGCAGCTTCACACTTCAAATCGCGCGCCATTGCCTCTACGATTTCGTAACTCTCCGGATGCACCGCGCTTGCATCGAGCGGGTTTTGTGCTCCGCGAATGCGCAGGAATCCGGCCGCCTGTTCGTAGGCCTTGTCTCCCACGCGCGCGACCTTCAGAAGATCCTTACGGCTTTTGAAAGGACCATTCTCATTGCGATACTTCACGATATTTTCCGCAAGCACCGGGCCGAGACCGGAAACGTAGGCAAGGAGTTGCTTGCTTGCAGTATTGACTTCAACCCCAACGGCATTCACGCAACTCTCCACCACGTCATCGAGACTGCGCTTGAGCGCAGGCTGATCGACATCGTGTTGATACTGCCCGACGCCAATCGACTTCGGATCAATTTTAACAAGCTCTGCAAGAGGATCCATTAAACGGCGACCGATGGAAACCGATCCGCGAACCGTAATGTCTTGATCAGGGAATTCCTCACGCGCCGCTTCCGATGCCGAGTAAATCGAAGCGCCACTTTCATTGACCATGAGCACCTGTATGGAAGGTGGCAGTCCGAGAGTTTTTACAAATCCCTCTGTCTCACGACCCGCCGTTCCATTGCCGATCGCAATGGCCTCAATCTTGAAATGTGAGCAAAGCTTGCGAATGACGTCACAGGCCTCACGTCGCTCGGAATCGGATTTGTCCGGATAAATTACGCAGTTCGTGAGTAATTTGCCCTGTGCATCCAAACACACGATCTTACATCCCGTACGGAATCCCGGATCAATCGCGAGCACGGTTTTCTGGCCCAACGCGGGAGAAAGCAGCAGTTCGCGAATATTTTCCACAAATACCCGGATGGACTCCTCGTCGGCGCGTTTCTTGGATTCGAGGCGCATCTCGACTTCGATTGCCGGCCCAAGCAAACGCTGCATGGCATCCGTCGCGGCCAAACGCACCTGGTCGCCGCTCGGATTCGATGCCGTCACAAATAACCCGCCCAGAATACTGTTCGCGTCCGCTTCCTCGATCTTGATGCGGAAAATCAGGATGCTTTCCTTTTCACCACGGCGCATGGCAAGCAGACGGTGCGAAGGCACACCCGCAAGGGGTTCATTCCAATCGAAGTAATCTTTATATTTCGCGCCTTCAGTTTCCTTGCCGGAGAAGACCTTGCTCCAGATAATTCCTTTTTCCCGATAAAGATGGCGGATTTTCTCCCGCGCCGTCACGTCATCGCTGATACGCTCGGCAAGGATGTCACGCGCCCCGGCGAGCGCCTTTTCCACAGTATCGATTTCTTTATCCGGTGCGAGATAGGCTACCGCTTCGGCAGGGGGATTCACTGCCGCATCCTGTTTCCAAAGGATCTCTGCCAATGGCTCAAGACCCGCTTCTTTCGCGATTGTCGCACGAGTGCGGCGTTTCGGACGATATGGCGCATAGATGTCCTCGAGCTTTGTCAGCGTGAGAGCGGTCGTCACCGCAGTCTCAAGCTCCCCGGTCAGAAT
Source organism: Chthoniobacterales bacterium (assembly GCA_039935735.1). Taxonomy (GTDB): domain Bacteria; phylum Verrucomicrobiota; class Verrucomicrobiia; order Chthoniobacterales; family JBDTJR01; genus JBDTJR01. Next base: position 10,954 of record JBDTJR010000099.1, read on the forward strand.
ATTCCGCTCCTTAAGCGACTTCAGGATGCTCTCGCGGCGTGCGTCGAGCTGGACCAGTTGCTCCATACGGTCACGAATGGCGGCAATCTGCACTTCGTCCAACGAGCCGGTGACTTCTTTACGGTAACGGGCAATAAAGGGCACCGTGCCGCCGTCACTTAACAGCATCGCGGTGGAATAGATCTGCTTTGCCGGGAGGGAAAGCTCCTCCCCAATGGTGCGGATATGCGATTCGGTAATCATGAAAGTTTCGCGTTAGTTAATCTGAAATTAAAAAATCGTCGAACCATTCAGGAAATATATTTTCCTATATTGCCACCTCGTATCTTGACATCCGGCGGCGCTTTGGGTTCACCCTGTCTGTATGCAGACAAACCGCCTGGTGCTTAATCTCGATTGTCGGGATTCGCTCGGACTTGTGGCCAAAATCACAAGTCGTATTGCGGCGCTCGGTTTGAACCTCATCGAGGTCAACCAGCACACCGACATAGCCAGCGGATGGTTTTTCGCGCGCATCGAAATGGAGGCTCCAAAAAGCGGGATCACGCGAGAACAATTCACTGCGGAATTCTTACCCCTCGCATCGGAATTGAATGCCCGCTGGACAGTGCGTTATCGCGGCGAACGCGTGAAGACCGCTATTCTCGTCAGCAAGGCTGACCATTGTCTCGATGATCTTCTCTGGCGCTGGCGCTCTGGCGAGCTTCCCATGGATATCGTCGCCATTATCTCCAATCACCCCGACTGCGCGCACCTTGCCCGTCGGGAAGGCATTCCTTTTGAAGAGGTGCGATTTTCCGAAAACGGAAAAGACGAAGCTTTTGCGAAATTGGAATCCCTCATCCACTCCACCGGCGCGGAACTCATCATTCTCGCGCGCTTCATGCAGGTATTGCCACCGGCGCTTTGTGAAAAATTTCATGCCCGGATCATTAATATCCACCACTCTTTTCTTCCTGCCTTTACCGGAGGTAATCCGTATGCCCGCGCCTATGAGCGTGGAGTTAAACTCATCGGCGCTACCTGCCACTACGTAACTCCCGAACTGGATGCCGGCCCGATCATCGAGCAGGAAGTCGTCCGCGTGGAGCATTTCCACGATACCGAGGATATGAAACGCCTCGGTCGGGATTGCGAGCGACTCGCATTGGGCCGTGGCGTCCGCTATCATCTGGAAAATCGCATTCTCCTGTACGGTCAGCGCACGGTGGTTTTCCGGGATTAATTTTTTATGAAGGAAGCCGTCAAAATCAGTTCCCGCTATTCCCTCCCACCAAAGCGCGTTGATCTACTCCACTCGCAAACGCCACTCACCCGTCTTTCACGCGCTTCTGAAAAAGCAAACGCGGATATCTGGATCAAGCGCGACGACCTTCTTCCCATAGGACTCGGAGGAAATAAGCTCCGTAAGCTGGAATACCTCCTTTCCCAAGCACTGGCTGAAAATTGCGATTGCATCATCACCGCCGGGGCGATGCAGTCGAATCACTGCCGTCTTACCGCTGCATCTGCCGCCATGCTTGGGCTGGAATGCCATCTCGCACTCGGCGGCGCGGCGCCAGCACTCAGCAGGGGAAATCTTTTGCTCGATGAGTTATTCGGCGCCCACATTCACTGGTCAGGCAATCATCGCAAAGGCGAGATGCTCTCTCAGATCGCGGACACGCTTCGCCAGAAAGGAAAGCGCCCCTATCTCATTCCCTATGGTGGGTCGAATGCGATCGGCGCACTCGGTTTTGTGGAAGCTGCGGTGGAAATTCACCACCAACTCGCAGCACAGGGAATCACGAAAGCGAATATCGTCACCGCATCCAGCTCCGGCGGCACGCAGTCCGGCATGACGGTTGGCGCACACCTCCTCGAAGCCGACTGGCAAATTCACGCCATCGGAATCGACAAGAGCGAAGCGGGCGATCAGCCCTACCCCACACGCCTGACGGATATCGCCAATGAAGCGGCTTCGAAAATCGGCTCCGAATCCTGCTACAGCGAGAAGGACTTCATCGTGCATACCGGTTATCTCGGCGAAGGTTATGGCGTTATTAGCGATATGGAGCGCAGCGCCATACGTTTTCTCGCACAGACCGAGGGCCTCATCGTAGACCCTGTCTATACAGGCCGCGCTTTTGCGGGATGTCTTGATCTTCTGAAAAAAAGGGAGCTCGAAGCGAACATTCCCACGATCTTCTGGCATACTGGTGGGGTTCCCGCGCTTTTCGCGTTCGAAAAGGAACTCTCCTCATAATCGCCCTGTTTCTTTTTATTAGAAATCGAATTCGTATTCGGTTAGTTTCCAATCCATGAGCGATTACGATTTCGTGGTGCTT
>JBDTJR010000100.1:0-4876 GCA_039935735.1 Chthoniobacterales bacterium
TTTGCCAAGGAATACGCCGCCCACAATTTTACCGGCCCGGTACAAGCTGGCCAGCTTGTCTTCGGCAATTCGTGCCTGAAGCATGAATTTGAAAGCCCGCAAGTAGAGCGCTATGTCTTTTTTGGAATGTGAACCGGTTACTGCCGTCATTCAGGGATAAGTGTTTGAACCGTTATCGCGCCAATCGCAAGCACAATGCCATGTTACCGGGAGGGCAAATAGTGAAGGAGAACCAGAAGAATCACCACCAGAATGGCAACGAGGAAAAAAGACGTCATCTGGGCCTTGCGACGTTCGGCACGGAGAACCCGGCGGCGGCGAAGCTGAGGAGCCTCGTCATCATAGCGGCTGTCACGAAGGACTCCGGTAATCGCGGTGCGGGTCGTGGTAGTCACCGCAAGGCGGTGGCGGGCTTCCTGATCGCGACGCTTCTTCTCTTCTTTAAGTTGAGGGGCTTTCTCGAGAAGTTTCCTCAGGCGAATTTCTTCACGAATAATGGCCTCCTCCTGCTCTTTGAGGCGGCGCTGCTCGGAATCAAATGGAGAATCGGATTTCCGGGTGCGTGGATTTGGCATGGCTTTAGTGACTCGAGAGGTGCCAGACCAAAACTAAAAGTGCAATGACGCCAAGAATAATCACCGGCAGGGTGAATGCCAGACCCATCATGAACCATGAAGCGAAGGATTTATCTCCTCCGTAGCTTTCCTCATATTCGGAAGCGCTTGCCGCGTAAGCGGTATCTATCGCGTCCTCAACTGATACCTTGGGATAAAGTTTTTCGAAATCCGAACGGGCTTCATCGACGCTGCTTAGACCGCGGCTGAGTTCCCGCGGAAGTTCGGCACCACTGAGACTTTTGACATTAATGCTCTCAAGCTCCCGAAGGTGAGACTGGAAGGCGTCGTAAATGGACTGCAATTGCTCCGTGCGCTTTTGCGCCTCAGCGGCTTCGCGCTGGATGACAGCAAGCGCGCGATTAAATTTATCCACCATGTCGCCGCGACCGAGATCCAACTCATCCTGCTTGCGGCTCAGCTCTTCGAGCTTTTGTTTTTCTTTTTCAATCTGCTCCTGACGGCGGCGCAACTCGAGAAGTTGCTCCTGCGCTTTGTGCACCTGCGTGTCGAGTTCTTCGGTGGATAAATCGAGCTCTTCGACTTCCTCCGGTTCAGAATACTTATGAAAATCAGACATAAAAAGGAGTGATCGTGCCAACTTAAAAAAGACCAGCCGATTTTCCAATGAAATTCCGCACAAAGCGGAATGTTTTTATGAATCCGCAAATCGAGCGGTGACCGCCGTCAACCGATCATCTCAAAAACAAATCCCTTGAGGTATTCCGTTTCCGGCATTGCGAGCAGGACGGGATGGTCGGAAGATTGGGAGAGCGTCTCCGCTAAATGAGCAGAACGACGCGAGTCATTGAAGCCCTCGCGCACCGATTCCAGAAAATCCGATGCGGTAATGTGATGTGAACAACTAAATGTGGCGAGGATACCGTTTTTTGAAAGAAGCTTCGCCGCGCGCAAGTGAAGTTCGCGATAGCCACGAAGGGCCGCATGAATACCTCCCTTGCCCTTGGTGAAGGAAGGCGGATCGAGCACAATGAGATCATACTCCGTGCCCCGGCGCACCGCATTGGGAAGCCATCCGAAGACATCCTCTTCCTCGACAGCGACCTCTACCTCGTTCAAACGGGCGTTTTCACGGATTTTCAGACAGCAATCCGCACTGGATTCCAGCGCAAGGACTGCTACCGCTCCCTGCCGGGCACTGGCGATGGCAAAAGCCCCCTGATTGGAAAAACAATCGAGCACCCGACGGCCCTGTGCGTATTGCGCCACGCGACGGTGGTTGTCCATTTGGTCGAGATAGTAGCCGGTCTTGTGACCGGAAAGCAGATCAAGCTGATAACGGCTGTCGCCATTAACAAGAACGACACGGCCATCCGTTTCACCCATGACAACCCCGGACTGAAGTGGAAGGTTTTCAGCGGCACGCGCGCTGGAGCTATTGCGCTCGATGACCGCATCGACTCCTGGAATGGCGAGCAGCAGCTCGGCGATCATTTCCTTGTTCAGGTCCATGGCCAGAGTGAGCGTTTGGAAAACCATGATGTGGTCGTAACGATCCACGATAAGGCCCGGCAGGCCGTCGCTTTCACTCCACACAAGACGGTGGAAATCGGGATTGCACTTTCTGCGTTCCCGAAGCGTGCGAGCGCGGGCGATGCGCCTTTCAAAAAATTCGCGATCCAGTGCATCCTTACTGCGAGAGAATCGACGCGCAACGATTTGCGACTGGCTGTTATAAATAGCGGAACCGAGCAGTTTGTCTTTTCCGTCCTTGATGGAAATCACCGAGCCATCCGGAGGATTGCCATAGACTTTCAGGACCTCCGACTGGAAGACCCAATCATGGCCCTGGAGAATACGGGAACGTGGTTTAACAATAATGCCGGGCATGGATGGAGAGAATGCTTGGACGCCAAGCGCCTAGCAAGTACATGCCGACTCTTCGGGCACAACTTTTTGCGCGAGCCCGGGTTCGGGATACTCGAATACCTTGCCCTCGTAGTTGCGAAGCACGACTTTTTCGTGATCGTGGAAGAGGACGTAACCGGGATTGACAGGCACTTTTCCACCGCCGCCGGGAGCATCCACGACAAACTGAGGAACGGCATAGCCTGTGGTGTGGCCGCGCAGGGCTTCGATAATTTCGATGCCTTTCATCACAGACGTGCGCAAATGGGTTGAGCCCTGAATCAAGTCACACTGGTAGAGATAATAAGGTCGCACTCGGCACATGAGGAGCTTTTGAACAAGCGACTTCATGATGGGAACATCGTCATTCACTCCGGCAAGGAGCACGCTCTGGTTTCCAAGAGGAATACCGTGATTCGCAAGACGGCCAAGCGCTTCGCGAACCTCGGTGGTCAGCTCACGAGGATGATTCACATGCACACTCATCCAGAGCGGATGGTACTTTTGAAGCATCGCACATAGCTGGGGCGTAATACGCTGCGGAAGAAAGATCGGGACACGTGTGCCGATACGAACGAATTCGATATGCTCAATGGCGCGAACCCGTTTCAGCAGATACTCGAGCTTGTCATCGGAAAAAAGAAGCGGATCGCCACCGGAGAAAAGGACGTCACGAATCTCCGTATGTTTTTCGAGATACTTAAATGCTTCGTCGAAATCCGTATGAAGCTCCTGCTCTCCTACTCCGCTGACAACACGACTGCGTGTGCAATACCGGCAGTAGGAAGCGCAACGATCCGTAACGAGAAATAAAACACGATCCGGATATCGGTGAACGAGGCCCGGAACCGGCATGTGTGAATCTTCGCCGCACGGATCAGCCATGTCGTAGGGTGAATTCCAGGATTCCTCGATGCGCGGAACCAATTGCCGCCTCATGGGGCAATTCGGATTATCGCGATCAATGAGATTGAAATAATGCGGCGTAATCGCGAGAGCGAGCTTGGTTCCCGCGAGGATCACACCTGCGCGCTCTTCCTCCACGAGATTGAGGTGCTGCTCCAGCTGCGCAAGAGTGGTGACGCGGTTTTTTAATTGCCAGCGCCAGTCATTCCAATTTTCGGAAGATACATTCGGCCAATACCCGGGAGCATGGGAGCGAAACTTCTTATCTGGCAATTCTGCGTCGTGATGGATCATCGACATGTGTCTATAAGTTGGGAATATATGAATTGCTGCGAAGATGTCAACGGAGCAGGCTTCCCTGATATATTTAACAGGTTTTTCCCTGTAATTAACTCATCTGCAAGTATCAGACTTTAAAGTACTTAGCGATATAACGCTCCAGTGGCGCGGTCTCCGATGGTTGACAACGAATCGCCGTATACTGGTCCGGACGGATGAGATACCACGAAAGTCCCTTCGCTCCATAACGGCGATGAGCCTCTGCTGAAGGGTCCAATAAATATTCGCAGCTATGTTTGCCGGAAGGAACTTCATCCCCGTACCAGACGACAACGGGCGTGATTTCGTCTGAGGCTTCGGCGCAGAGCATAATTAATTCCTCGGTTTGAACGCATGCCGCATCTGGTTTTTCACCGGAGAAGATAAGCAGTGTATGCCGTGGCTGGAGAAAACGTTTCCAAAGCGATACGGATTTTCCGACAGAATCTTTCAACGTCACATCGCGGGGACGTGTTCCCGAAGCAAATCCACCGTGAGCATGCAACCATGGAGCCGTGCGATCCGTAAGCGGACTGTGATCGTAACAAAAATCGAGTTCGGCAAGTTGATGACTAAGGATTTTTCGAAAAGCAGGGACATGTAACAAAACGGAAACCGCGAGATCTTTTACAACACGCATTAAAGGACCTTTTGTCATTCCTATATGCAATTTATCCGTGGCGCCTTTGACTACCGCCTCAGCGATGGGATGCCGCTCCGCCTGGTAACTCTCTGAGAGCGTGGCCGCATCGCCTTTACCCTTTGTTACCAGGGCAAGCTTCCATGCAAGATTAGTCGCATCCTGCATGCCTGTATTCATGCCCTGGCCGCCTGCGGGACTGTGGATGTGTGCGGCATCGCCGAGGAGGAAAATCCTGCCGTCGTAGAATTTTGACGCGACCCGTTCATTAATACGGAAGAAGGAAAGCCATGTAGGATCGTGGAGCTTCAAGCCTATAGGGCAAAGCTCATCCACACACTTCTGAATTTCTTCAAGCGTAGGGTCGGAAGTGTCTTCATTATGCCGCTGCGCAAAGACGCGCCATATGCCGGGCACTACGGGAAAGATTGCGACCGCGCCATTGTCGTTCCAGGAAATTGTGATTTTATTATTAGGCACGTCGCCATCAATGACTGCGTCTGCGAGAATGAAGTTCAAAGATTCCGTA
>JBDTJR010000101.1:0-4960 GCA_039935735.1 Chthoniobacterales bacterium
AGGCCTACCTGGTATCCGTCGCCGAAGAAGCGCTGGATATTATATTGAAACTGCGCGTTGCCGGCCACTTCTCTATTATTGGAGGTCGCCCAGGCACCTTTCAGGACACCGACAGCGATGGCATTCGTCGTTTGATACGAAGCAGCCGCACCGCCACCGACCTGCCATTGACTGGGTGCCAACTCCAGGTTGCTGGAAACGGGAAAAGAAATATAAGGTCCCACGCCCCAGCAAAAACCCATCTGATTCCACGCGGGACTAAACGCTCCCAACCACGAAAAGTTCTGCACTCCGTTTATCTGAGAGCCGGACGCCGAGCCTTGACTGGCTAGAACCAGTTCGGGAAAATTCAACACCCGCCATGAGCGTGTAAGACTCACCGGCATCACGGGCTGGATATCGATCGTGCTCTGGTTCGTCTTGTTATAGGAACTCCCCGGCGTAAAGCTTGTGGAAAATTCGGTGATGACGAGCCAAAGATTCGACATCGGATCGGTACTTTGTTTCGCGATCTCGGTATTCGTCATCGCGGACACGTCCTTCTGGGCAATCGCACTCGGAGATGCGATACATGCGAGAACTGCTGCAAGTAGGAGGATGCCTTGCTTCATGAGATAAGGGCGGAGGGTATAAGACCCCACAGGAGTTGGCGAGGCTGGAATTTACAGCTGGTTTTGAAAAATACAGAGAAAGACTCTGCTTGCAATTTTCGTACACTGCCCGACATTACGCCAATGCCTTTGTCCCGTTTCCTAAAAGTCGTCTTTGCTCTCTGTATACTTGCCGTCATCGGCAATGCGAAAGCGGATATCTATACCACGGCAAATATTGTCAACGACGGGTACATCCTGCGTACGGATGACAGTGGATTCACCTCCGTTTTCTCCACCGACGCAACTCCTTATTTCAACATCTCAGGCATCGCTTTTAACAGTACGAATACCATGTATGTTGCGGATGCAGACGGCCTCTATACCGTTAATACCCTCGGGGCACGCACGCAGATTGCCAGCGTCGATACCATTTACCAGACCGGTATCGCGATCGATAATCAGGACGATGTCTATGTCGCGGATTTTAACCTCCATATCCTGAAGTATGCATCCACAGGCACACTGCTTGCCACCTGGGATGCCTTCGATAGCACCGAGGCAATGGTTTATAATGGCGGCCGGCTCTACGTCACCAATTACTCCGATAACTCCATAGGCTACTATGATACAACAACCGGGGATTATACGCCGTATGTCAGTCTGGGCGACGGATTTTTTCCTACCGGTCTTGCACGTGATGCCGCGGGAAACTTCTATGTCACCAGCGATGCCGATCCTTACCAGATCGTTAAAGTCGATCCGAGTTTGAATATTACCTCCTATGTCACTACAGGCCTTAGCGGACCATGGGGACTGGAATGGACCGATAACGGTCTCCTGATCGCCAATCAATGGTGTGGTTGCGTGGGGCAAACAAACTCTATCCTGCTCGCAGATGGTCTCGGCGGCGTGACACTAATCAGCGATCTCGGAGATGATTATACTCCTGTTTTCCTGGTAACTGCCCCGGTGCCTGAACCTTCGACCTTTGCATTATTCCTTAGCGCTGGCGCAATGGGCTTTGTGATGCTGCGTCGCAGGAAAGCTTCGCTTCGCTAACATTTTAAATTCCTCGTCGGCTTGATTTACCTCAGGCCCGAATGAATAGTAGAAGTATGAAAAGCTTCCTCCTGACTTGCTCGCTGGCAATCCTGCTTTGTGGATGCGCTTCACAACCTCCCTTGAAAACGGTTCAGCACGTCGATTTGAAACGCTACAGCGGCAAATGGTATGAGATCGCCACTATTCCCGCGTGGTTTGAAAAAGGCTGCCACAACGCCACTGCCGTCTATACGCCTCTACCCGACGGCCGCATCCGGGTGATCAATCGTTGTGTGACTTTACGTGGCAAGGAAAGCAGCGTCACGGGTATTGCCACCGTCGTGCCAAACTCAGGCAACGCTCGCCTTAAGGTGCGCTTCGGCCTCATTACGGGTGACTACGACATCATTGCTCTCGATACGACGAACTACCGCTGGGCTGTCGTCGGACATCCATCCCGCAATTATCTCTGGATTCTGTCACGAAGCCCTGAAATGGACAATGCGACCTATCAGCACCTTCTCACACTCGCACGAGAAAACGGCTATACTTTGGAAAAACTCCGAAAAACAAACCAGTCTCAGCGCACTTCAAATTAGTGCGTGATGCGCAGTTGATGAAGTAATTCATAGCGCTTGGGATCGCCGGGAAGCGCTTTATGAAAACCTTCCATGACAAACGTGGCGGTAACGATAACTACCGCAAGTGTCATAATCCATAGCATCGCCCCCTTCACCAACCATGAGGAAAGCACTTTGGGATGTGCTACCAGATCCATAACCCCCGCCGCGCTGCTGATGATCAGGCAAACGAAGACAATGAGCGCCCAGGTGTAAAGATGCACATGCAGCACAGGCGGGCCGTAACCTGGATCAGGAGGAACAATATGCAGAAGAATTTGTCGCCCGGATACCGCACCCCCTGCGAGCGAAGCAAAAATCGTAAGTGCAAAACACCGGGCATCGAAAGATTTGTGCGATGGCGCTTCCGCATTCCGTGCGCGTAAAATAAGAATCGGCCCCACGCACGCAAGAAGGAAGCTCAAGCGTTGCATTACGCAAAGTGGACACGGCAGTTCGCCGAGAACAAATTGATAAAGCACGCTACCTGTCAGTACAAAACAAACGGCAACAATCTGTCCCCATGCCACAAATCGTGTCCAGTAGGCGTCCATATCAAAAGAGAAGATTTAGTACATCGCTGGCATGATAGTAAAAAACGACTATCACACCGGCCAGTCCGAGCGAAAACAGGATAATCGCGAATTTCACTTTTCGAAAAAATGCCGAGAAAAGTGCGGCAAGAACGATGAAAGCGACAAGGGTTTCCATGATTAAAAGTTTTAGAAAATCGCCGCCACTTGAAATCCGATTACTAAAGCATTCGGCACATTGTGGTAGCCGCCAGGTTGGATGATCCACTGAAGGTCGGGTTGAAACTGCAAATTATCCGTAAGTTGAATGATGTAACTTGCCTCCACGACCGTTTCCACGGTCGGACGCCCCAGACCGTCCCGCACGGAATCATTAGCAAAGGAATTGCTGACTCCGCCAATGTAATTGCAGAGTAAAAATTTATCATCCGGCCGCGTGGGAATTGCCCCTTTAAGGACGACTCCTCCATAGCCCATCACGGGTAAGAGGGCGGCCTCAGTTTGCGGAGAGTAAGTCCCCCCACCCCATAGCGTAAGCTCCATGTTTTCATTATGCGGATTTTTCCACACTTTCTGCTGCCCCTGTGCGTAGAAGCCATAGATATTATTGACGGTTCCCGTATTGTTAAATGTCTGCGTCGGAAAATTCTGCAAATAGGCGCCCGCCATGTAGACCCCTTCAAGCCCTTTTTTGGTATCTCCAAAGGTAGGAGTCCATCCACTTTCAAACATCAGAAGTGCCCCATCCCCCTCTCGGACAGAAAAATCCATACCATGGTAAGAAACATTATTCGTGCGCGGGTTTACTTGAAAAATGGCAGCCTGCGTATAGGTATTCTCCGTCGGTTTCACCTTAACATAGGCCGCCCAGGAGGGTTGATCCACGGAATGAAAGCCGGAAATATTCGTAAAGAGCGATGTCGGGTTACCATTCGTAGCGCCACTCACGGGTAGTTCCATGACCGGCAGTGAGGCAAAAACACTTCCCGCAGTAAAAAGTCCCAGGCGAAGATCAACGGTATCTCCGAAAAAGAGTTGCCGAAAATAAAGTTTATTAATCCCAAAGGAATTCAGCGCCAATGCCTGGGAAGCCGAAAAAATATTCCCAATGGTTTTACTGATATCCGTGCCCGTGGCATCCACTGCGGAAACCATAATCGAGCCTCCCTTCCACCCGATAATTTTCTCCAGATTCACTTCCCCTCCGAAGATCAGGAGTTGTTGCCATGCCGCGGTTTGACCACGACCTCCGACGGGATTCGCGAGAAAATCTCCATTATAAACTACAAAGGGCTCAAATCCCTGATCCTGCAGCGAAGTCAAATTCTTATGAATGAACGCATCCACAGGTGTCGCCATACGGCCGGGATATTCCACAACTTCGACAGGGTAATCCAAAACATGGGCCGGCAGCCGCTCGGCACGAACCTCCGTCGGGCTCAGTACATTCATTAAAATGTACGAGGCTGTGATCATCAAATAGGGAGAAGCCTTCATCATGCTGGAGAAGGCCGGATCATACGGGACTCCAGGCAAAAAACGCTAGAAAATACCCATGCGAGCCGTAGAAAGCAGCTATCGGTATAAAAATATTGCGCCGACTTGCTACCATAACGGCAACTCAGTCGGCGCAATGTAAAGTGCCTAAAATTTATTCCGTCGATTACGAGAGGCGTGGATTCAATTTTTTTCGTAGCAGACCGCCAAGCAGCACTACTCCCCCGAGAGACAACAAAACGATTGCGGAAGGCTCAGGCACTGGAATACCAACTGCGACGCCAAATACATTTCCGCCGGTGGTAATCGTGCTGAGGAAACTTCCAGTGGAACTAAATTGAGCAACCGTTCCGGCAAAACCGCCTACATAACTTCCGACATAAAGATTTCCTGCGCTATCGAAGCCAATGCCATTCGGAGAGCTTATATGAAGGTTATTAGCAAAGGTCACAGGCGATAATCCCGATGAATTATACTGGGTCACAGTATTTCCGCTATAACTCGCAACATAGATATTCCCGGAAGCATCAAACGCTATTCCTGTGGGAGATGCCACAGAGATAGGTGTACCGATAGGGAGCCCGCCGGTGCTGCCATTATACTTCGTTACAGTATTACCACTCTTACTTGCAACATAGAGGTTTCCAGATGCATCCACGGCCATAAAAAAGGCATT
>JBDTJR010000102.1:0-29067 GCA_039935735.1 Chthoniobacterales bacterium
ATTCTGACACTTCTTCTTACGCTCTCTCCTGCGTTTTGTGACAATACGCAACTGGCGGAATATTATTTCTCGCATGCATCGCAGTATCTTGGAAAGTCTGTCACGGTTTCCGTCACACATGTGACACCCACTGCGCAAATCCCGGTTTCGCTTCCGGTGCGCTTCGAGTGCTATCTCGCATTCACCGCCGCCAACCAAAAAACCGGCGGGGCGCTCATCGTGTGCGTGAAAACGGCAATTCAGAAAAGCTTTCGGGGAAAGTATGGCGAAGAAGTGAAGTTTATGCCTAATGGCGCCGACATGAAAACCCAGCCACTCACGGGCATTTTCTTAAAAAGTTCGGTCGGAGAATACTATCTTGACTGTACCAAGTAAAAGATTCGGTAGATAGATATCGTATTTCATTATTCCACCTATGAAATCATGCGCTGCGATACTGTTGAGCCTGTTCGTTTGCACGACAGTGTTTGCTATCGAGCCGGTATCCCTCACGCCTGAAGAGGCGCTGGATCATTTTGACCAGTTGGCAATCGTCCGGGGCGTCGTGAAAGAGATCGTCACCGATTCCGGAGGCAATACGTATGTCAGCTTTGGCGGAAAGCTTCCCGACATTATGTTCTCCGGGTTCATTTTCCCCATGGATCTCGGAAAATTTCCAAACCTCGATTCCTTTGTGGGAAAAAAAGTCGAGATAGAGGGAAAAATAAGCTATCACTACCGAAGGGCGAGAATCGTAATGACCTCACCAGCCCAAATTCGTCTCTCGGAGTAAGACTACTGCGAATGCGGAACCATAGCAGGCTCGCTTTGCGGCCACTCCTGGGCACTCAGCGTCGCGAGGTCCTGACGGAAGGAGGGGTCCTTCATCAAAGTGTAAAAAAGAAGCTTTCCAAGCTTACGTCCGGCTTCGAGATCCGTCTGATAATGTTCCCCTGCAAGAATGCGATCAACCCCCACCTGTTCCGCACTATTTAGAAAAGCGCGGCGCTTCGCAGGATCGAGATAGGAAAGGATATAGGCATACAGTCTGCTGCGTGCGGTGTGGCCGCTGGGATATCCGAAACCCGGCTCATTTCGCACATAAAGATGAATCAACGCCGGGTAAGCCTGGAAGGGACGCAATCTCTGGTAATGATCTTTCAAACCCGTGATCACCCAATTTGCCTCCATGGCGACATTTTTAAAGAATGCGTTGGTCTTCGGATAACGATGCGCATTAAAATTTGGTCCAAGAACTTCCGAAAAGCTAAAGACGTCAAAAGTATAGGACCATTGGACATGGTCGAGTACGGCCTGCGTTAACTGGCCCTGACGGGCAATAACGTCCTGCACATCCAGCCGATCCCGAAAGCTCTGGGGCTTTGGCGGCGGTGCGGAATGCTGGATGAAAAAATCAAGAGGAGGCAGTGGCCATGGAGAAGCAACAGGCGTGGGAACAGGCACCGGAGCCAGTGTCGAAGCCAGTGTGGGAAGAGGACTCTCCGTCGGAGACGGGACCGGTGAAGAGGCAGGATATTGACTCCAGAGCGACAGAGACGAGAGGGTAAGAAAAATGGTAACGGCCAGAGGTTTTACCTGCATAAGGACGAAGAATAAACAGGAAAAGCGACGCTTCTAAAGTCAAAATTTCTTCATTTGGAAGGAATAAAAGGAAATCCTACAAAGCTTGATCACTCTGCAATCCCCTGCCAGTCTCTGCGCCCTACTATGCCACTGCTCCAATTTTTTCAGGTTACGCTCCGATATGGCGCCGAGCCGCTGCTCGATGCCACGGACCTCATTCTGGAGCCAGGCGAACGGGTCTGTCTGCTCGGACGTAACGGCGCGGGCAAGACCAGTCTTATGCGTCTTATTACCGGCGAGGAAAACCCTAACTCAGGGGAAGTCATTCGCTCTACCGGCCTAAAGATGACGCGACTGGATCAGGATATTTCCACGGAATTTAAGGGCACGGTGACTGAAGTGATTCGTTCCGGTCTGCGCGATGATTCCCATGAAGAGGAATGGGAGACAGATATTCGCCTCGATACCATGGCTGAGGCCATGAAGCTACCTGTAGACAAGCAATTTTCATCTCTCTCGGGCGGGTTGAAACGGCGCGTTTCCCTGGCGCGCGCATTGGCAGGCCAGCCAGATCTTCTGCTACTGGATGAACCGACCAATCACCTTGATCTCGACTCGATCCTTTGGCTTGAAGATTATCTTCTCAGCCAAAAGACCTCCCTTTTCTTTGTAACCCACGATCGTGCATTTTTGCGAAAGCTTGCGACACGAATCATCGACCTGGACCGAGGCACACTCACCAGCTGGAATTGCGATTATGATACCTATCTTGTTCGCAAAGCGGCTACATTGGATGCCGAAGAAAAACAATGGGCAGCATTCGACAAAAAGCTCGCGCAGGAAGAAGCATGGTTGAGACAAGGTGTAAAGGCACGGCGCACGCGTAATGAAGGTCGCGTGCAGGCCCTGAAGAAATTGCGCACAGAGCGCGGAAAACGCCGCGACCGTGAAGGCACCGCGAAAATCGAGCTTTCGGAAGGAACCGTTTCTGGGCAAAAAGTCATCGAGGCAAAAAATATTACGTTCTCCTACGACGGCGGCACCGCGCCAATCATCCACAACCTCACCACCACTATCTGGCGTGGTGACAAGATAGGGATTATCGGGTCGAATGGTAGCGGTAAAACAACGCTGCTTAAATTGCTTCTGGGTCGCATGCAGTCAACCGAGGGAACCGTCAAGCTGGGAACGAATTTGCAGGTCGTCTATCTCGACCAGATGCGTGAGCAGATCGATGGAGACAAGACGGTGGCGCAAAATGTGGCAGGCCCGGCAGAAAGCGTCACCTTCCAGGGACGCAGCCGGAATATCCATAGCTATCTGCAGGATTTTCTTTTCCGCGCAGACCGCATTCGCATGCCTGCAAAACTACTCTCAGGCGGTGAGCGCAATCGATTGCTACTCGCGCGCCTGTTTCTGCAACCCGCGAACGTCCTGGTAATGGATGAACCGACCAATGACCTCGATGCGGAAACTCTGGAGTTGCTTGAGGAATTACTCGTGGAATATAGCGGAACTCTCCTGCTGGTTTCCCACGATCGCGTGTTTCTCGACAATGTCGTGACAGGAACCCTGATTTTCGAAGGCGAAGGCAAAATCACCGAATCGCTCGGCGGCTATGACGACTGGTTGAAACAGCGCACAGAGCGTTTGAATGCGAGTGCCACGAAAGCTGCTATGGAAGTGGCTGGGGCTTCCTCGCTCGCCACGTCACCTGCACGTAGTGAAAAGCCACGTAAGTTTTTAAATCGCGAGCAGCGGGAATTCGACGAACTACCCGTTCAGATCGAGAAGATGGAGGCCAGTCTCTCCGTGCTCTCGACCGAGCTTGCTGATCCTGCGGTCTATCGCGAAGGGGGAGAAAAGCTGACTCGCCTGAGTGCCGATATCGAAGCACTTCAACTCAATATCCGCACGGCATATTCGCGTTGGGAAGAATTGGATCAGCTTCGCAAAGAATGCGAAGCGGGCGTCCGCTAGACCCCAAACTCGTAAGGCCCGGCAGGACGCCGCTTTATCGCCAATCTCCTGTTAATAAGGAGCAGGAACAATCACATAACCACGGTCGTGGGTCGTGTAGTAAACGTTATTATGGTAGTAATAGCGTTTGCCATGATAAGTCCTCACCGTATAACCCCTTGGCAGGGTGGTAATGACTTCTTCGCGCACCACGGTCTCATGGGCGGGCCGGCTGCTATAGGATATACAACTCGCACTGATAGCCGCAAAGGCCACTACTGCGATAAGAGATAGTATGGTTTTCATAGGTTCTACCTATGAATCGCAGCCCTGAAAGCGCTTGCGTGTGTCGGGAGCTTATTTTCTGTCGGAATGTCCCCACCAGCTATTCCACTTCCGGCCTTCGTATTTTTCCACGAGCTTCTTTTCGACATCCTCCATCGTGCCGTCAGCAGGAACCCAATGTTCGATATCCGGGAAATCGAGTTTGCAGTTTTCGCATTTTTTGCCGGGATAGAATTTGATCGGGCACCAGAAACTCTCGAGATTTCGAAGCATCTCTCCGCCGAGAGCATATATACCGGTCATCCAGTCACAATAAAGGCACCAGATGAGATCGTGACCGACGAGACCATGGAATTTCTGGCGAGAGACACTGACCCACTCAGATTGCACATAAGGCGGCAGCTTGATCGTGCGAACAAGGATGGGGTAGGTAGTCCACTGCGAGAAACGAATGAGAAGGAATGCAGGGAGTGCGGGGAGCGTGGCGATGAGGGCAAAGTTATTCGACTTCGCACCGACCATGCGATTGAGCGGGCCGCAGATGGATGCTCCTTTGTGGCCACTACGTTTCCAATGCCAGAAACAGAAGACCTGCATTGCGATAAATTGTCCTATCACACAACCGGCGACGCCGTAAAAGCCCGTGAGGCAGTATGCGAGTACCCAGGGAATCCAGGTAAGGAAGCTCACCGCAATATCTACCCCCGGCGCGAAGGCGATACGCTCATTGCGGTGCCAGATAAGAATAACCCCCGCAATGAAGAGGAGTTCGACAAACCAGAAAATCACCGCGCTAACAAGAAATTGGATCATATTTTTAGGAAAGGAGGCTTAAGTGGAGCGTATCGTCTCAGAGAGTTCCCTCGGGTGCAAAGGTTCCTTGTGCATTGGATCGCTTTTTGCCAGAAAGAAGCGTCCAGCCTGCTTTCGACATCCGTAAATTATCCATGCAACCATCCCCCTCTCCCGCAAAAAAACTGCAAACGATCCGTAGTCGTTTTTTCATCGTTCTTGTGCTGTGCCTTTGCGCAGGAGAAGTATTTGCCGGAATGCCAGCCGGGAAGGATATCATCATCCCCGCCCCATCAAGAAAGCTCTTCGAGGTAGATGTCGAGAGCGCGCAGATGTTCAATATCGATAATAACCCGAATAGATATTATTTCTCCACGCAGATGATCTCATTCGCATACGAACCCTTTTCGGCGTTGAAAATCGGCCCGGTGCGGATTCGCACCCAGTTGCTGGCAACCTTTTACGCATCAGCGATTATCCGTGGACCGGAAAACTTCTATTTCGGCGGCGGGCCTCAAATCCGATTTATTCTCCCATTTGGCGATACGCCCTGGTCGCTTTTCGCAGGACTCGGCTGCGGTGCGGGCGGTGCAAATGCACATCCTTCACATCGGGACGACCACGGTCTCGGGCAACCTTTCACTTTTATCCTGCTCTCAAATTGGGGCTTCCGTTATCAGGTCAACAAAGAGTGGTCCGTTTGGGTCGGTAGCATGTGGCATCACCTTTCGAATGCCAATATGTCCACGGCACATAAACGGAATACCGGGCCCGACGAGATCGGCGTGCTCGCAGGTGCAGGCTACGCATTTTAATTCGATTTTGGGCTTGTCCGGGGTTTCTGTACAACAGAGACTGGCACCTCACCCCCTCAACTATGGAAAATACCGAAAGCAAAACCATCACTCTTGGAGATTGGATGATCACCATTCTTCTCCTGGCGATACCCTTCGTAAACCTCATCCTTCTTATCATCTGGTCCGTCAGCGAAAGCACGGCTCCTTCGAAAAAGAATTTCGCGCGAGCCTACCTGATCTGGCTTGCGATCGGAATCATTTTGAGCATCCTTTTCTTCGTGCTATTTGCAGGAAGTATTGCGGCTTACACTCACATGCATCCGTTACCAAACGCGACACAGTTACACAGGTAAAAATTTTCGATAACCCGGGTAAAGTCCTCCCTCGTGGCAATGAATTTGAAATCCATTGCTCGGCTGGCCATCAGTGTACTTTTTCTGACGACGGGAATCCTGCATTTACTGCATCCCTTGCCGTTTATGGAAATCGTACCGCGTTGCTTACCCGCACCAAAAATACTGGTAATAATAAGTGGAATCTGTGAAATCGCGGGGGGAGTAGGCTTGCTGATCCCGCAGTTTCGGAAGCCCGCGACGATTGGTTTGCTACTGCTGCTCATGGCAGTCCTTCCTGCAAATATCTACATGGCCACCAGTCATCCTTATATGAATGGCCATCGCATACTACCCTTGGCACTTTGGCTGCGCCTTCCGCTCCAACCACTGCTCATGGCGCTCATCTGGTGGTCTGCCACCACGCCACGCCCGAAATACGAAGGATAGGTTCTCCTTTTTGATAGAATGATACGGGGAGAAAGTGATAATTTTCCCATGTCATGAATAAACTTCTTCCTATTCTTTGTTGTTTGTTCCTACCCGTTCTTTGCCATGCACAGGATGCCGATACGAAGCTCGCTTCGCAAGTTGCCGTGAGTTTTTACGACGGCTATCTGCTGGTCGCGAAAGGAAAACACGCCGATCCGGCAAAATATGTATATGACAGCCGGCTGGTGACGGCTGCTTTTCAGAATGCCTACCGGAAATTCAGAGTGAATCCGGATAATGATTCCGATCCCATTCTCAATGCGCAGGATACTCCCAAGAAGGGTTACCACGTGCAGAAAGTCCAGATCAATGGTATCGGCGGCTTCATTATTCTTCAAAATGACAATCATGAATTCCCCACTCTAACGCTCGAAATGCTGAAAACCAATTACGGCTGGCAGATCAATGGCATCGATGATCTGCTCGGAAGATAATTCCGAAATTCGTATTCACCCAAACTTATGACGACAGATCCCGAGTATCTTACTTTTGACCATGTACTTTTCTATGGAAGAGAGTATAATGAAGTGCTGGAGATGTTCGGCCTCTCGGAGGCGAATCTTGCAGGAAAGAAAATTCTCGACTGTCCCTCCGGTCCCGACTCGTTTGTCGCTGAAGCGCATGCACGCGGATTTGATGTGACAGGATGCGATCCGTTATATGCGAAATCCGGTATTGAAATCCTGATACAGGGAGAAAAAGATATTCGTTTCTCATGGGACGAATCTAAAAAATACCCCGCGCAAATGGGAAATATGGATATCGATGATTTCCACCGTCGAAAACTCGCAGCACTCGATCGTTTCGGCAAAGATTACGATGCGGGATGCGCAGAAGGACGCTATCAAGCTGCGAGCCTGCCAACGCTACCATTTGAGGATAAGACCTTCGACCTCGTCATCAGCGCGAACATGCTTTTCACCTACAGCAGCACTGAGACAGGGGGCTTATTACCAACGGAAATTTTTGATCTCGATTTTCATCTCCGTTCAGTCCGGGAGTTGATTCGTGTCAGCCGAAAGGAGGTGCGCCTTTACCCCGTGATGACGAACCATGCAAAAAAACATCTACATCCCTATGCTGCGCAGATCGTCGGAAAACTGGCGGCGGACGGCATCAAGATGAACTTCATCGAATCGAGCTACAGTCAGACTTCCTGCACAGGACATCTGATGCTGGTGATCGATTGCGAATAAAAGCTTTCGCTATTGAAATCGCCTCGACATCGGCGAACTCATACGCAAGATATTTGGCTTTATGAAAACATCTTCTCTTCGTTTGCTGTGCGGCGCGATTGTCGCTCTGACTGTCACATTTTCCGGTGTCAGCCATGCGGGTGCTTCCACGCCAAATCTGGTCGGCACATGGACAGGTGTTTATGATGTCTCGACACCTACCAGCGTAAACAAATCATCTGTCACGATTGTTGTTAGCGCACAGCAGGGAGCAAATCTTTCCGCTACACGGACATGGAAACGTATTGACGGATCGAAGGGTGTTTCTAATGGCAAAACGGTAGCGGGCGCCACAGAAAAGCTGTTAGGTGTTATCGGTTTTGACGGCAAAAGTGTGACCTTTGTGGAAAGTGGCGCCGGCCCGGAATCGAATGGCGTGCTTACCGGAAAAATTACGGGCAGAAATATACTGCAACTCATCTTTGCCCAACCCGGCGCAGTTGCCCGTGCAGGACGCCTGGAACTTAGACGCACCCAGTAAGTCTTATAATCTAAAGTCGTAAATCCAATTGGTTCGCGCCAAGGAGGGACCACGCCTCGATGCCGCGGGTGCGGAGATCGCGTGCGAACTCATTGGCAAAACCATGGAGTGTAAGGACTCGAGCAGGGTTCACCTGCTCTACAAAACGCAGCAAATCCGGGTAATCCGCATGATCCGAAAGCGGAAAAGCACGATCACAACCCATGCGATAGATCGCGCTCGGATCTAGCGCCCAGCCGGTGAGCATCGCCGTGCGGCGGTTTGGAATCGCCCGTAACTCGGCAGACTTCGCGAAATGTGGAGGAAAAAGCAGGACGCGCCCCGGAATTTTTTCCGCGGAGAATACTTCGTGCGGCGCAAAAGCCACTCCCGCGTCGCGATAGATGGCGGTGATTTTCTCCACGGAGTCGTGGAGTAGTACGGAGAGTCCCGCATTCGCAAGAGCCGCAAGGATTTCCTGAGCCTTTCCTAATGAGTATGCGAAGAGCACAGGCACTTCTTTAGCGTTTAATGTCTCGTTACAAAATGCGACAACCTGTGCAACGACCTCTTCCAATGGTGGAAAGATATAGCGCGGGAGACCGAACGTCGTTTCCATGACAAGCGTTTCCGCATGCACAATCTGCGCGGCGGGAGAACTCGCGCCCTTGCGTAACTTGAAATCTCCCGTATAGAGCAGACTTCCCGCCTCGCATTCGATAAGCCCCTGCGCCGAGCCATGCACATGACCAGCTGGCACAAGCGTGATACGGAAATTTTCAAAATCCATCGTTTGCCCGTAATCCAGGATATGCGCGTCCGCCTTCACCCGCTTGCCACGCGCAAACATGAGTCGTGCCGTACCTTCCGTGAGAATAGCGCGACGATGACTCCCCGTATGGTCGCTATGCGCGTGCGAAACGAAGGCAAAGTCACGCGTCCGCTGCGAGTCCATCCATAACGCAATCTGCGGCAAAAAGATACCGTCCCCGTGTTCCACCTCGACCATTTCTCATTTTACGCACGAAAATTTCTTTCGTCTTCTTTTTTCGAAAAATGAGCGTGAATTCTTCCTCATATCGAGAGTTGCGCAATTCATTGGAGAGATTAATCTTCCTCGTCCGAATGATAACGGAGCGGAACGATGAGAAATGCCATTTTAAAATTTCTGGGTTGGATGCTGGCATTGACCGTTGTGTTTAATGCCGCGTGCCTTGTTGCGGTAATCTATGCATCCACAGCGCTTAACCTGGTGCCAAATCCGACTTATCGCGCCGCAGAGCTCATGGAAGGCGATAAAAAGGCGATGATGGCACCGGACTATCCCCTCGCCACGGCAAAGGAAAAATACATTCACTCCTGCGAGGCATTCCAGAAACTCGGAGGTTCGTTCGTGCACCTGCTTACTCAGACCAAGGTGGCCCTGTTTGCGATAGCGGTGGTGAGTCTTACAAATGTCATAATCTTCCTGATGTCATTTTCCCGCCTGCGCACCTTTATCAAAGCTGCCGTGAATAATGACGTCATCCGCCAGACTGGGCGGAATCGCAACGTGGATTTGCCGCCCTAGAGCGTTAATTGGCTCCTAAAGTTGGGTTTCAGGCCCTAAGTTCCCCTTCCTGAGGGTTGCAATTCTCCAAAATGTGGTATGTTTTGCTTATGTAAAGAAAGAGGGCAGCCTCCTTTCTTTCGGTTAACCCCAAACCAAAGAAATCCCCATGAAGTTATTCCTTTGCAGATCCTCCGGATCGTTCGCTCTGTTGCTCACAGCCCTGTTGGCAATCGGCACCGCACATGCGCAATTATACGTAGCTTTCGATAATGGAAACGAGGGCGTCATTCGCACCTACAGCACTTCCGGCTCGTCGTTAAACAGCCCCTTTATTTCCGTGAATGCGCCCTACGGTATTACCTATAACAGCGGTTCGCTCTATGTTGGAACTCTGGGCAGTAGCCCGACGGTCCCAACCGGTAATTCCATTAACGAATATAACGCGACGACGGGTACTGCCATTTACGCTCCTCTTCAGAGCTATGGGGCATCCGTAATTGATGTGGCCATATATGGAGGGCACGTTTACGCCGCCTATTACGGCATCAGCCATGTGGGCGAATATAGCGCTACAACGCCTCAGACGGTGGTCAGCCACAGCATCATCGCTGCAGGAGTTTCGAATGATCGCGGGATTGCTTTCGGCTCGAGTGGAACATTGTATGTCTCAAGCTATACGAATGGTACGGTAGGCACCTATACATCAACGGGATCTCCACTCAATACAACCTTCCTCTCGGGAATTGTAAATCCATGGGGTATAGCCGTGGATGCAGCAGGGAATGTATATGTTGCGAGCGATATGCCGGGAACCGCTGGCTCGATTGGCCGCTATGATGCCACCACGCATGTATTTAATGCCGGCTTTATTACTAATTTAAATCGCCCTCTCTATCTCGCTCTGGACGGGCAGGGAAACCTTTACGCTTCGATGTTTGGCAATACTTCAAACAATGGTTCGATCGGTAAATTTGATGCCACCACAGGGATTGGCAATTCTCAGTTTATTCCGGGGCTGAACGCGCCCACGGGCATTGCTCTTGATCTCTCGGCGATTCCAGAGCCCTCCGCTGCAGACCTGGTCTTCATTGGTGGCATTGCTTATGCCCTGTGGCGTGCCCGCGAGAATGTGCGAAAGAAGCTCAAATAAGTATTATCAGGTCCAGCAGTCGGATTACTTCACTCGCGCACGGGCGTGACAGCGCTTTCAACTTCTGATTAGCTCTCCGTTTCTATAGACATCGAAACGAACCTAAAAATCATTTTATGACGGACAAAAAGACCAGCGAAACGCAATCGGTATGTGGGGATTTGGCATCCATAGGACCTGTGGCCATGGGCCCCGACCCAAGACCTCCGCAGTTTGGCCGATGGGTCAAAGTCGTAGAGGTGGATCTCTCGAAGCTTCCGCCAGTTCATACATGGGAATGCCTGCGCACGGATGAGCCCATGACGATTGACGGCCGTCTCGATGAAGCCGTGTGGAGCCGCGTGAAGTGGTCTGAACCTTTCGGGCTTATCGATACGGGTGGCGCTGTGCCATTCGAAACGCGCGTCGCATTTTTATGGGATGATGAATACCTCTATGTCGGCTACAAGGTCGAAGACCCCGATATTCGCGGCAGCATGACGGGATTTAATGACCACATTTATCTAAAGGACGAAGACGTGGAGCTTTTCTTCGAAGGAGACGGCTATTACTTCGAAATGGGGCTTAATCCCTTGAACAAAGGCTACCAGATTCGCTGGACATGGATCGAACGACTGATGAACGAAAAGCGCTTTGCCGAAATGGAGGAACTCTTCAAGTGTCCTGACTATCTCTACTACATCGCTCGCGAAGGCGAACCGATCGGGCGTCACGCAGATTTGAATTATCAGCTACCAGGCATCAAGCATGCCGTGTATATTGACGGCTCCCTGAATTGCCCTGAAATCAAGGACAAAGGCTGGACCGTAGAACTCGCACTACCTTGGTCAGGACTGAAAGAAATCGCAGGCGGCAGACCGCTCCCACCAAAGGATGGCGACAGCTTCCGCATGACGGCTTATCGCGCCCATCAGGACCGCAAAAATGGAACCGTCAAAGGCTGGACCCCGAGCGTGATGGGAAATGACAATATCCATATCCCCGAGTGCTGGAACAACGTGGTTTTCAGCGGTAAGATAGCCTGACAGAGTGCGAGCATGGTGGCTTCAGATGTATTTTTGCATTGAAAGCCTCCGTTATTCTTTTAATATTCTTCCATGTCTTCGAGGGATAGACTTTCTTTCACTGCCGTGGTGAATTGGTCGAAAGCATGGAAAGCGCTCAGCCTCTTTTCTCCTCCAGATTTGGTTATTACTCCAAATAAGCCAGAGCTCATTAGCGTATATTCAAGATGCGTATACTTGTTTTCATCACCATTTGTTTTTTAAACGTGCAGGGAATGCTGGCGCAAGTGGCGGAAACCCCGATTACCATCGAGCTTAACTCCGGGACACCAGAGCAGATTACACTGCTTGGTGAAAAGCATGACTTCTCCGGCGTGCGAGACCGACTTAGCTATCTATCGAACACATTTGGTCGCCACGACCCCGTGCTTGTATTTTTTGACGATAAAACGTCAGCAGAAACAGTGATTTCAGTTTTCGAGATGACGAAGAAAACACACGATGAAGTTTTTCTAATTCTGCAAGATTCATCTCCTCGCGATACATCTCGGCTTATTATCTTCAAAACATTGAAGGACAACAAAGCCATCCCACCCATTAAGGAATCAGATCGGCGTCTTGATATATCCGGCAGCATCAATGGCAATACTATCCCCTCCGATCCTACAGAACTCGTCAGACGCGCCCGCAAAGCGCTTTTGGATATCAGCACGAATAAATAGCGACTGGCATTTAACGAAGAGGCTTTATAGCGTTATCGATATGGCAACAAAGGCAAATACAAGCGTTCGATTTCGGATACGGGTATTTCGCGGAAAGGAGATTACCTTTGGTCCAGGAAAGGCGGAATTGCTCACCCATCTTGCCAGGACCGGAAGCCTGAATCAGGCGGCCAAGCGGATGAATATGTCCTATATGAAAGCGTGGTCCATGGTGAAACTGATGAACCAAAGCTATAAACAGCCACTGGTGAAGGCCGAGCGCGGAGGATCGGGCGGCGGCGGCGCGGAATTGACGGATTTTGGACGACGCTTGCTTTCGCTCTATGCAGAGATGGAGAAAGAAAGCCTTTCAGCGGTAGGCAAGCCCTGGAAGGAAATCCAAAAAATGCTGAAATAGGGGTAATCTTCTTTTTTTGCTTCCGTTATATTATTAAAAATATAATGCATGGGACTCACCTTATATATCGGGAGTTTCGGGAGCGATTTTTGCCTTCGATATCTATTCAAAAATATATCCGTCTAATCCATGAAAATATTTATTAAAACTTTGTTTTGCACGAGCCTCCTTTGCATCGCTTTAACAGCGCAAGGCGCAGTATCAACAATCGTATCGACCGCAGATACCTTTGTAACTACGGGCCCTACGAATAACCTGGCAGGGAACAACTATGGCGGCGCAGGTACTCTGATGGTGGCCTCAAGCAGCGCAGCGCAGGGCGAGATGCAAAGTCTGTTGCAATTTAACCTCGCATCTACCGTCTCTGCCTTTAATACAGCATATGGAGTGGGAGGCTGGGCGATTAGCTCGATAAAGCTTTCGCTGGGAACAAACTTTGCCATGGCAGGAGCGCAGCCCAATAATCCGATTTTCAATCTCGTCGAGCCAGGAAGCTTTGGAGTGGACTGGATGTCCAATGACTCATGGATAGAAGGTAGCGGATCTCCATCCTCCCAGAACGGGATCGGAGTTAACTTCAATACACTGTCAAACTACCTGTCCATAAATGACTCCTCGCTGGGAACCTTTAACTGGACTGCGCCGGGCCCCTCGAACACGAATGTCGTGTCATTATGGACACTCGATCAGAATGCCTCACTGGATAATGATATCGATGCGGGTGGACTAGTGAGTTTTCGCCTTTACGCAGCGGATAACTCCGTGGGTTATCTTTTCAACTCGCGCAGTTTTGCATCCGCACCCGGTAATTTCCCGCAGCTCATCATAACAGCGGTAGCGGCTCCCGAGCCAAATACTGCGTGCCTGCTCGGGCTCACAACGCTTCTTGCCTGTGGAATACAACGGTTACGACGACGGCAATAGACGGGCTTTCACACTGCTTGAGATTCTTGCGGTGATAGCGTTGATTGCCATCCTGGGGACACTGTCCTATGGCGCTCTGCACGATTCCGTAGAGCGCGCGCAACAGATCCGATGCGCCGGTAATTTACAACAATTAGGCACCGCACTGGCCTTCTATATGCAGGACCACGATGGGAGAATTCCTCGTCGTGGCCAGGGCGTGCAACCGGTCGTAATTATTAATCGCCCTGATGACTGGTTTAACTGCCTGCCTCCCTATCTTGGTCAACAATCCTACCAGGATCTTGTCACCGCAAATCGCGCTCCAAAAGCCGGAGATAAATCTGTTTTTGTATGCCCCAGCGCAGTCGATCTCGGGAAGCCCTATTTCCTCGCGTATGGAATGAATATGTATCTCTCTCCATGGATACGCCCTGATATGCATCATCTTCGTGAAATCCCCCACCCCTATCAACTTGCGTTCCTCGCTGACGGCCCCGGAGGCTGGTCATCCACTCTCCCCTCGAACCAGGCTTACTCTGTATTGGCGAGGCATCACGGATGTGCGAATATTCTCTTTGTGGATGCCCATGTGCAGAGTTTCAGTGGAAGTTATCTCGGCTGTCAGGTCGGAAATTCGACGCTTCCGGATGTCCGCTGGGATACGGAGACTGATGGAGTCAATCAAACGCATATGCCATGAAAACACTAACGAGTATCTTACTTTGCCTTGCTTTGCTGATCTGTGGATGTGGTCCTAAAAAGGATACACGTACAATACGTGTTGCTGTGATTGGAGGAATGGTGATGACAGGAATGTGGCAGCAACTGGCTGAGCAATTTGAAAAAGATACCGGCTACAAGATCGTGCTTGTCGTGACGGGTTCCAAGGAAATGATCTGCCCGCCCTTTCGCAACGGAGAGATCGATCTCTTGACCATGCACTCGAGTGACGATGCGACGGGGCTGGTATCCGAAGGCTATGCGGTAAACATTCGCCCATGGACGTGGAATGAGCAGGTGATCGTAGGTCCCTCGGATGACCCGGCAGGAATACGCGGGATGAAAGATGGCTCAGCGGCATTGAAGAAAATCGCTGAGACACAAAGCCACTTTGTAGATGCTCAGGGAGGCGGGAAACGCCTGGTGGCGGAAAAGCTATGGGCGAAAGCAGGCATCCGACCCGCAGGAGAATGGCTGATCAAGGATGAAAGCGACTCCCCTTCCGATCTTCTTCACTATGCAGAGTCGAAGCATGCCTATGTAATCTGCGGCAGAGCCCCCGTGCTTTGGAAAAAAATTCCAAAGAGCGGAGGCATGGAGATTCTTGTGCAGGGCGATCCGAATATGCAGCGTCCCTTTGTGGTAATTGAAGCCAATCCAAAACACTTTTCGCATGCCAATATCGAAGGCGCACGCGCACTGAGTGATTACCTTGTAGGCGAAAGCGGACAAGCTTTCCTTGCCAATTTCAAAGCGGACCAAAGTGGGATAATGCCGGTATTCTATCCCCTTGCGAAGCGTGACGGAAATTGAGTTTCGCGTTCTAACGCTGAAAACGGTAAATCTATAGCCGAAATGTGAGACATTTCGGCTCGCGCTTTATTTTCTGGCTCTGTATTCTGTAATTGCAGCATGGAAAAAAATCGCCCTGAACCTTCAGACCGACCTGCTCTTCATCTCCGGTCCGTATTGGTTATGACGATGGGAGGAACCCTACTGGTATGTCTTGGCGCTGCGGCACTGCTGGGCTGGTACCAAAATATCGCTCCACTGATCGAGATAAGACATGGCTATGCGGCGATGCAGTTCATGACCGCTACGGGCTTTTTACTATGCGGAGTGGCACTGCTTTTTTTCCTTATGCAGTTACCGCGCCTGACATCGCTCTGCGGAGTCATCGTCGGCATCTTAAGTCTTTTTGTATGCATTGAATATTTTTTAAAAATTGATCTGGGGTCTAATGCCCTCCTCCTCCATTTGCCGCAATTTCCAGGTCATATGGTGATGAAGCCCTCCCCTCCCACATCACTTAGTTTTGCATTGGCCGGCATCGCATTGATGCTGATGGGAAGTGGAATCCATGCCAATATACGACGACAGACCATTCGGGTCATAGGAGCATTTATTCTCTCGTTCTGCGTAATGGCATTATTGGGATATGCTATTGGCCTGACGGGAACATACGCCTGGGGAAAATTCGTCGGGATGGCAGTGCATACCGCTATAGGGTTTTGTATTTTGAGCATAGCTCTCTTCGCCAGCCAGTGCCAGACACCGTGCCTGAAATTACTGGCAAGAGACCCGTGGCTACCTGTGCCGATCGGCGTAGCGTTAATCACAGCTACGGTTGTTCTATGGTATGCGCTGCTGGATGAGCAGTATGCCAAGATCACCGCCAATACGCTGGCGATGGCGCATAATTTGATTTCTGAGGACATGGAACAGATCGAGTCTCGTCTTCGCGAACTGGACCGTATCGCCCTGCGGTGGGATCAGCAAGGGGGCACACCCTATGCAGAGTGGAAAGCGGACGTCACAGCGCATATTCAGGATGAAAAGGTTTTTCAGGCGATTGAGTGGGTGGATGCCAGTCTCCATGTCCGCTGGATCGTGCCTGAGGAAAAAACCACTACACTTGTTGGATGGGATTTAACAAAAGATACACGGTGGAATATCGTGGAAGCATTGCAAAAATCTGCGGCGACAAAGACGCTTACCCTTTCACCTACATTTGAATTGAAACAAGGCGGACAAGGGTTTACCGCTTATTCTCCGATTTTTTCAAAAGGAAAGTTCGATGGCTTTATCGTAGGTGTTTTTCGTATCTCGAACTTGATGGACGTTATTTTTAAGGAAGCGGGCGCGGTGGGGTACACCATTTCTATCTTCGAAAATGGCCAACAGCTTTATGGTCCGCCCCCGGAGAAAATCCGATCCATATGGGTCAAACTGCAGCTCGCGGAATCGACGGCGGATCTTCATGGCCACCACTGGCGCGTGGTAGTGGCACCAACCCCCGAATTAATCGCACTCAATACCAATAAACTTCCTTATATCATCCTTTTCCTCGGGATATTGCTCACGGCGGCACTGATGGTAGCGATCCGCGCGCTCCAGCGCGCAAGAAGACAGTCAAGAGAGATCGCCAGGACAAATCGAAGCCTCCAGCACGAAATTACTGAACGGATGCAGATAGAAAGCCAACTACGGACAAGTGAAGAGCGCCAGCGGGTGATACTAAATTCGGCCATCGGCATTTCAGTCATTGCGACGAGACCGGATGGCATCATCACCTATTTCAGCTCCGGTGCCGAAAGGCTACTCGGCTACACAGCCGCAGAGACCGTAGGCAAAGTGACACCCGTGATTTTTCATGATCCCACCGAGTTAAAGATCCGCGCTGAAGAACTGACGAAGGAGATGGGGCGCCCGATTGATGGCTTCGCCATCTTTATCACCATCCCCGAACTCAAGGGCTTCGAACGCCGGGAATGGATTTATCTGCGCAAAGACGGGACGAGAAAGACGGTTGAATTGACAGTTACCGTATCGCGGGATGCAAACGATCACATCATTGGTTATCTGCGCACTGCCGTAGACATCACTGAACGGAAATATCTGGAAAAATCGTTAAACGATACGGCTATTACTCTTAATGATCGAAATCTTTTGCTCGATAAGGCGCTTAAGGAAGCTCAATCAGCCGTTCAGGCGAAGTCCGCGTTTCTCGCTACAATGAGCCACGAAATTCGCACCCCGATGAATGGCGTAATCGGTATGACGACGCTGCTGTCGCATACCTTGCTCAGCGATCAGCAAAACGATTACGTGGATACCATTCGTGCAAGCGGTGACACGCTGCTGGCAATCATCAATGATATTCTGGATTTTTCCAAAATCGAATCCGGCTACATGGAAATAGAGCGTCGGGCGTTTGATCTCCGCCACTCCGTCGAGGAGACGGTGGAGATGATGGCCGTGGCGGCGCATAACAAACACCTCGACCTCGTTTGCAACTTCCACTCCGATGTGCCCGCCGCAATCATGAGCGATTCGACGCGTATCCGGCAGGTAATAATTAATCTTCTTGGAAATGCCATTAAGTTTACCGAAACAGGAGAGGTTGCGCTTGAAATTACTGCGGAGCCTCTGTCAGAAATGTTTGGTTCGCATCCGTTCTATCGCATTACCTTCTCAGTCCATGACACGGGAATCGGAATTCCCGCAGACCGCATGGACCGACTTTTCAAATCCTTCTCCCAAGTGGATGCTTCCACGACTAGATGCTACGGAGGAAGTGGTCTTGGCCTTGCAATCAGCAAGCGTCTTGCGGGATTGCTCGATGGAGACATTCTAGTAGAGAGCATTCCCGGTAAAGGCTCGATATTTCGTTTCTTCATGACAGCTCCTGCCGTGCCGGACTTTGCCACTGATTATGTACTGGATCGTCAGGTTGCACTTGAAGGTAAGTCGGTAATCATCGTGGATGACCATGAAACTGGCCGGGCGATTTTTTCCGGCATGACGACACAGTGGGGAATGGAAACCCACTGTTTCCCCAGCGTGGATACTGCATTAGCCTGGGTCGATGCCGGAAACTGGCCAGACCTTGTCATTACCGATATGCTAATGCCGGAAAAAGACGGCTTGGATCTTACAATCTCTCTGAGAAAACGTGAAATGACAGGCAACCGAAAATCTCTCAATGTCATTCTCGCCACCTCCGAGCCAAACAGCGCTTCCGATCCACGAAGCGCGGATGCACGACCTTCGATTGTCCTCAATAAACCCGTGCGTCAGAAAGCATTGCTCGATGCCATCATGGCAACCTTTGCTTCTGCGAGTTCGCAGGGAATAACGAGACAACGCTCGACTCAAGCAGTTCCCGGATTCGCAAAAGCCTATCCCTACCGGATTCTTCTCGTGGAGGATAATTCCGTAAATCAAAAAGTAGCATCCCATTTACTTGAGCTCCTTGGATATTCCGTGGATATCGCAGGGGACGGAGAGGAAGCACTCGTGGCATGCGGAAAGGTACCTTATGACCTTGTTTTCATGGATATCCAGATGCCGATAATGGATGGCCTGACAACAACGCTGAAATTGCGTGAACGATTTAAAAAGAACAATCTGGTCATTGTCGCCATGACTGCAGCCGTTGCTCCGGAGGAGCGGAATTCCTGCTTGAAAGCCGGAATGAATGATTACCTCTCAAAGCCCTTGAAAATCGAAGAGATCAAGTCAGCGCTTATCAAAAACGCCAAAGACACACTTTAGCGGCAAACTGAAGAGCGATCTTTTCTAAGTCAAAACGCGCACGCGCGGCATTGACGCTATTTCAGAGCTGCCAGTTTTGCCATAACCTCGGCATTGATACATTCGTAGACGACGCTCTGGACTACCCCACTGGGAGGGAAAACCTTGATGGGATATCCGTCAATGGAAAGTGCCGCGTCACCAAATTCATAACCGAGATCGATCGAAACAAGGCAACCTTCCTTCGGAGGTCCGAGATCGGGACGAAGGGCTGCATTATTTGGCCCTGTGACATCGATCAAACGTTGATTTTTTCCCACGAAGACACACCAGTCATTGTAATGCATCCCCGTCTGGTCGATACGCAAGACCAGAGCGTCATTCGGTGTCTTTTTGACATACTGAAGCATTGATGAGGGATTGGCATATCCGTAGAAATTGAAAAACTCGATAAATTTAGCCCAACTATCCTCGGCCATTCCGACACTTTCATTCAGGGAATGTCCATTATAAGCAACAACGGTGTCGCGGCCCGCTATCTTTTCCGACGCTATGAGACTCGCCGCCTTTTCAACTGCGGGAAGTTGCGTATCTCCAAAGCGAATGATCAATCCGCGAACAGCCTCGATGTATCGGTGAGCAAGAACCCCGGGCGGTATCGGCGGCACCTTGATGTCATCATGCACTCCACCACCCTTCGCCATATACTTCTTATTCCAATCATTCTCATTATGGACAATGGAGAGATACATTACCGGCATCTGTCCCTGACGAGTACAGGCGGCAACAAACTCCGCCATGACTGCCCATGCGTTAAGAACATTCATGAGATTATTGACATGACCCGTGCGCGAGCTATTGGAAAGCGTCAATACGGTATCATCTTTTCCAAAACCGGTATCCAACCATGCGTCACAAAGTTTTTTATGCTCAGCAAGAGACTGCAAATTCTTCGGACCAAAGCCGATGATGAAAGCCCCCTGCTCATGGCGTTTACGCAGTATATCAATGTCTTTGGGGTTCGGATCACGCTGCCAACCCATGAAGGCAAAATTCTGCGCTGGAACATCCTCGCGTTTCCCGGTATGAAACATCACACCACCGGCACGGCACTCCACTTCATTGATCGGCCCCTGACCGGGAAAAGCACCCCCATTATATAGGCCGATAAAATTCCCTCCCGCAAGAAACCGAGATGCCATGACCTCACCGATCTTCGTAATCTCAGGAATATTTTTCTCGACTGTATCGCAAGCCTCAAGGGCAAAATTTATGTATTGATGCGAAATCCTCGCATCCTCGGAAGATGTAGATGCATTCCTCTGCTCCGAATACACTTGCAAAGAAGCGAAAATCAAAAAGACAGCGGCCGCAGATATTTTATACCAAAGGCTCATAACCGTGACGAAATATCACTCATCGAAGAGAGCACTATCTATTTCGAGGGAGTAATTCTTTTTAATCCTCCAAGTCCTGCTTTCAAACATGCATCTCGTTTTGCACGCTGTTGAGCATCAAGAATAGTATCCATCTTATCATTGCAGACTTTCGTGGCCGCAAAGCACTGATCAATTTTCTGATCATCGGAAAGCGAAGAGTTATTCTGAATGGCACCCCAGGTAGTCCTACGCTCCTGATAGACCGCAATAATTTTCTTAATCTGGGAATCCGAGAGATTGAGTTTCGCATCTTTAACCGCTTGAAGGAAAATCGTTGCAGGCCCGTAATTCTGCACTTCTCCGTTTTTCTCAGGAGAAGTAGCAGGTGCAGAGACCTTGGATACCGCGATACCCCGCCCCCCTCCGTTGACAGGAGCTTTGTTCATCAGATCATCGTGACGTTCCTTCGCTTTTGCCATCAAGTCCTCCTGATACTGCTTCCATTTGGTTTTCTGTTCAGGAGTAAGGATAGCGTCAACCTTCGTATTGAAAGTCATAGTGATATCTTTTAGCTGCTGGAATGAGGTGGAATCATCCCGCATACTCTGCATGGCTTTTACCTTATCCTCAAAGAGAGGGATAACCTGCTTCACCTGGGCGTCGGTAAGATTAAGCCGGGACTTCATCTCCTGCACCAGTAAACCAGCAACGAGGCGCTCTCCATTGCCATTCTTAATCGTCTGCTGAAGAGGAGGAAGTCCTGAATCTGTGGCAGGATTAGCATCCTGAGCTTGTAGCGAAATTACAATCCCAACCAGAAAAGTGGCAATAAACGACAAAAATCTTTTCATCACTTGGAAACGGTGAAGAGAAGTTTGTTAACGACAGCTATGGAGTAGTGGAAGGAGATGGAACTGCAGATGAAGCTCCCTGGGTGGCACGCACTGTGGCTTCATGCTCTTTCATTTTTTCCATCATCACTTTATGCAATCCCTCAAGCTTGGTTCGTTGTTCCGGAGTGAGGACCGCAAGGAACTTGCTATTATATGCAATCCCAGCAGTTTTGGCCTGCTCCATTTTTTGCTCGCGCGTAAGAGATTGGTCCTCGCGCAGGGCATTCATGGTTTTCATCAGCTCTTCGACAAGCGGAGTGACTTGTTTTACTTGTGAGTCCGTAAGGCTGAGCTCGTTCTTCATCCCCTCCACAACCTTATCGGGAGTGAGCATACCAGCGGAGCCACCTCTTGGAGGCGGGCCAGGATTCGAGGTTTGGGCCGGGAGAAACGCCACTCCGATCAGGAGAGCAACACTACAAGAGAGAAAGCCTTTAATCATAGAAGATGGGTTGTGAAAAAAGTAGGACTAAGCGTAAATTAAGGAGTAGCAGAAGGCGCTGCGGCTGCGGCTTGTTTTTCGGCACGGCGCTGCTTCATCTTTTCCGTCATCTCTTTTTGAAACGCAGCCTGCTTGGTGCGTTGCTCAGGAGTCAGGATGGTATCGAGCTTCTGGTTATAAGCGTCTGTAGAGGATCTAAACTGTTGCATTTTCTCCAGGCGACCGATCGATTTATTTTCCCTAAGAGCCTTCATGTCCTTCATGCGTTGTTCAAGAAGAGGAGTGATCTTCTGCACTTGATCATCAGTGAGGCTAAGCTTGGTTTTCATCTCTGCCATGACTTTCGCCGCGGCACGAGGGCCGCCACTGCGACCTTGTTTCAAAGGAGCGGGAGAATCCGGCGAGGAAGCGGGGGTTTGAGCTGGCAGAATTGAAGCCGCCATGAGGAGAATTGCGCCACAAAGGAGGGGTTTTTTCATAATTTTAATAATGGTTGAAGTGCGGAGGACATAAAACACCGCAGGAGGTATATAGTTGCCTTTTATTTTTAAATGACCGGACTTGCAAGAGAGATATGCGAAATTCCCTCTCATTAAACAAAAAACAAGTCCTTCATGGCATTTCGGCACGTATCTTATATAGTATACATACTATTATGAAACACCAGTCTCGTCCCCTCGGATTCCTTCGGAACCACGGAGTTTTCGCAAAACTCTCCTTTTCAGTATTTACAAGCGGTTGCCTGTTGATGAGCTCTCCGGTCTGGGCGCAATCTTCCCCCGCGACGGATCCACAACCGGTGCAATCCTATCTTCCACCCGCACAGGCAGCCAGCCAGCCAAAGCTGACACCCGAGGCGCTCAATCAATTACTCGCGCCAATCGCGCTTTATCCCGATGCGCTCGTGGGATTGATCCTACCAGCTTCGACGGTGCCTTCCGATGTTGTTCTCGGCGCACGTTATGTGGAAAATGGCGGCGACCCCAGTCAAACCGCAAATCAGCCGTGGGATGACAGTGTGAAGGGACTCACCCGCTATCCGGACGTCCTGAAGTGGATGGATAAGAATCTTGACTGGACCACGAGTCTCGGCCAGGCGTTTATTGCGCAGCCCGCTGACGTCATGAATGCCGTCCAACAGCTCCGATCACAGGCAAAGACACAGGGTAATCTTGTCGACACGTCGCAACAAAAAGTAATCCAGGAAAAAGAAGTGATTCGCATCGTCCCTGCACAGCCTGATGTTATTTATGTGCCACAGTACAATCCCGTAGTCGTCTATACACAACCTTACGCTCCCGACTTCGGCCCTCTACTGACCTTTGGAGCAGGTTTTGCAGTCGGAAGCTGGCTTAACTATGGTTTCAACTGGGGAAATAATTGCTTTTACCGTGGGCCGGGTTGGGGTTGGAATAATGGAAATTGGAATAATGGCAACTGGAATGGAAATCGCGGCGGCGGCGGCAACAACGTAAATATTAACAATAACAACGTCACCAACAACATCACCAACAACATCTGGAGGCCTAGCGCGAGTGCTCTCTCCGCTCAAAGCCGACTTCAGGCTAATAACCAGGCTGCGGCCCGTGTAGCGCGTATCAACTCTCTCGCCGCGCATCCTAATACCATCAATGGTACTGCGGGAAACCGTGCGGGCCGTCATGGAGCGACAGCGGCTAATCACGCCAATCTTCTCAGACCGTCAAACTTGACGCCCGGCACGGCAAATAATCATAACGGAAGAAACCCCGCCAATGCTCCGGGCACCATCAAAGGAGCTGCCGAGAATGGCAGAAATCCGAATGCCGTTGGTGAACGCCATGGCAGACAAGGCGTGAATGGAACGACTCCGACCTCGGCACCAAATGTGAAAGGCCAGCTTGGAACTTCGGCTCAAGGCACCGCTGCGGCTAATAATGTTTCCCGCAATGGACGCCATAATGGAAACACCACGGGAAATACTTCATCTGCCGCACCCGCCAATACTACGACGCGTAATGGAACAGGAAGCCGCCATAATAATACGCCCTCGTCTTCTTCGGGTAGAACTCCATCTGCTGCCCCCTCCGTCGCGGGAGAGCATCGCTCGCATACGCAACATTCATCAAATGGATCTTCCTCTTCACGCACCAGCCGCGAACATGCCAGCACGAATTCAAATTCTGGACGTCAGACTTCTTCCACACAGCATAGCAGCAGAAATACATCGCAGTCCTCAGAACGACAGCACTCCTCGCAAAATCATTCGAGCCAGCAACGCCAGGCTCCACAACAACAACAGCAGCAGCGTCAGGTTCAACAACGCCAGGCTCCGCAGCAGTCGCATTCCAGTAGCCGGGGTTCTTCTAATAATAAAAAGGGCGACGATAAGAGAAACTAATAGCGGATAAACGATTGGCCCTTGCGGCAGGCAACTTAATCCAAACTTAATGCCGGAAGGTAAAGATAAGACCAATCGCCGCTGCACCCATGACAAAGGTGGCGAACCACCCGACAATCGCCATCCGAGTGCTGATGGCAAACTTGCCCATGATCTTTTTATTTCCGCTCATCCGCATTAGTAAAACCATGACGGGCACCGCCGTGACACCATTGATAACCGCAGACCAGAAAAGCGCACGAATAGGATCCATTCCCATCAGTCCGCAGAGCAGACCTCCAATCATCGCCCCCGCGATCACACCATAGAAACGTTTTGCCTTCATCGGCTTTTTAGCCATTCCCGTAGGCCAGCGAAAAAGTTCACCGATGGCATAAGCCGCAGAGCCTGCCAATACCGGGAGCGCAAGCAATCCCGTGCCGATAATCCCGGCGCTAAAAAGAAAGAAGGCGAATTTTCCGGCAACAGGTTTTAGTGCATCCGCTGCTTGTTTTGCGGTATCGATGTGAGTAATACCATTCGCATGCAGAGTGACCGCAGCGGTCAGTACAATGAAGAAGGCTATAATATTTGAAGCCGCCATGCCGATTGCAGTATCGAAACGGATGCGAAGCAGTTGAGATGGTGCCTGACCGGGCGAAGTGCGCAGTGGTTTATCACCTTTTTTTGCCTTCACGTCCTCGACCTCCATGCCTGCCTGCCAGAAAAACAAGTAAGGGCTAATGGTGGTTCCAAGCACTGCGACCAGCGCAGTGAGATACCCGGCATTCAGCGAAATCTGCGGAAAGAATACCCCCTTCAATGTCTCCATCCAGGGCACATGCACGACGAAGATTACTCCTACATAGGCAAAGAGCGAAAGCGTAAGCCACTGGAGGTAGGAAGCGTAGTTTTTATAGGGAACGAAAACCTGCAGAAGCAGCGAGACGGCCGTGAAAATTCCCGCGTACAATAGTGCGGGACCACCAATAAGGAGATTTGTCACCTCCCCCATGGCAAGGATGTCTGCACCGAGATTAAAGAGGTTTGCAAACAACAGCAACAACACGATGGGAATAGAAATCCAGTGCGGATAATGCAGCTGCATATTTCCCGCGATACCACGTCCTGTAGTGCGGCCAATACGCGCGCTGATCTCCTGAATCGTGCTCATGAGCGGAAATGTGAGCAGCAGCGTCCAGAGCATGCCAAAACCAAACTGCGCACCGACTTGCGAATAAGTAGCAATGCCACTCGGATCATCATCCGCCGCACCTGTGATCAGCCCCGGCCCCAGGACTTGCAGAATTTTTTTAAATTTCGATTGGCGGGCCTTTTGAGTCATAAACTTTATCGTGAAGAGAAGGTTAGCACCTTGCTCCTTCGCACCGCACGAAAGGAACTATCGGCGGCCCGCACCAGATAGGAATAACACAAAATGCGCAATAAGAAACCTTCTTCCGCAAACGCTCAATTTCTCAAGTTAAAACAGAAGATATTTTCGAATGTAAATACAGAATCGAAATAGATCTGCATTACGCATCATTCTGAGAGACAAACTCAGCTAAACAGAAGTGAGACTTTCAGGAAAAAATCTCACAAAAATCGCCAGTGAAAGACATAGAAGAAAAGCTCGGCAATAACGAGCACGCATATCACTGCAACAAGGTAACCAGTGAAGCAAATCCTGGCATAAATACGGAGGTTTGCAGGGACGGAATCCCGTGCGCGGAGAATAAAAAATAGATCACGATACGGACAATAGAGGACTGAGACCATGCAGCAGAGCATAAGGGCTGTCATTGTTATCCATTGCTTATCTGCAGGAATGGGAATAAGTGATACTAGCCTACCATGCAGAGTATGACTACATTTACCCAGTATTGTCTCGGTGTGGCTGGGGAGAATCAGAATCGGGAGGGCGATTACGAGCGCCAGGAAGTGATAATCCATAACAGAGTCACTTTAGAAATACATGAACACCGGAAACGCGAAAACAACAGGCTGGCGAATTGGGAAAAGTTGACTTATCTTTGAGATATTAGCGTATGAAACGGACTTTATGGCTGGTTATCGGTTTTGTGATTGGTGCGATCCTTTGTGGCTCAGGCGCATTGGTTTGGGGCATTAGCATGGCACATGCGAATGAACCGGGAGTCATCGTGCGTAACTCCACGGCGGAAACGATCCCTAAACTTTCGGTTTGCACGAGCGGTAATCTGTATCCCCTCGAAAGACTTCGAAATGGAGAGGCTCAGTATGTCCCACTCAAGAAAGGGGAGCAGCAATTCTGGATATCGATTCCCTTAAAAGATGGAACCGAGCGCAAAAGCAATAAGGTCCAGATATCCAATGAAGGCGTACTCTTTGTGAATATCTCCGACAAGACGATCACGACCGATTACGCCCCATAGGGATTTCGCACGCACCACACGTCATTCATTAATCGCCTCATTGAAGAGACGCATGCCGTGGAAGATCGAGCTTCCCCCGACGGCGGAGCATAACAGGATGATGACCTGTTGATAGTAGCGTAACGCTTCCATCTGTGCTCTCGAAATGCCTGCGCCGATATCCGCAGAGAAGGTGTGCCATACGGCAGCCGCGAGAATAAGCAGGATAAATCCGCCATAGAGAAATATCCGCGCACGTTTCGATTTTGCGCCGCGTGAGTTTGCCGCCGTGAAGATAAAGGCGGGGATGTAAATTATCAACAACGCGAGCAAAAGCAGCGTCTTCGTATTTACCCATATAGTTTTACTGAAAAGAAAACATATCCCCGCCATTGCCAGCAGGAGCAGAAACAGAGTGAGGAAGAAGTCCCGCTTTTTCATACGATTAATTCATAAGGAAAAAATTATCGAAACTCCGTCAAGACTCATCCTGTGAGTGTTTCTTTTTGCTTTTGGTAGCAGGAGCTTCCTCCGGTTGGGGAGTGGCGTGATGTCTGGTCTTGCCTTTGACTTTCTTCTCGGGGGTGGAACCGGGAGTAGCAGTAGGCGACGGTGAGGTTACTACAACAGGCTTGAGAGTGCCCGCAGGCTCGGGAAGAAAACCGGAAGTACCATCCACATCTGCTGTCGCCTTTTGAATCGCACTGGCGATCCTGGGCTGGGCAGTGATGATTATTGTCTGCATTTTTTCAAGCAATTGATCCTGAATGACGGGTTCTGTTTCAATGAATTTGTGTCCCACAGGGCTTTTAAAAAATTCAATCATCGCATTGAGATCCTCTTCGGTGAAATTATTGGCATAAACATCGATGAAGCTGTCCTTGATTTTATCCCATGCAAAAATCCGCCGCATTTCCTTCACAGCCGCAACGATGATATGTTGCTGTCTTTCACGTTGAGACTTTGTCAGCTTTACTTTCTCATTTTCATGCTCGATTTGGGCAGTGATGCCTTGTTCAAAAACGGCATCGAAGCTCTTACCCACCTGAAAGAGTTGGAGTAATTTCTCCGCAAGTTCCCTTTTACCTGGAGGCGGAGGCGCTTCCTGAGCATGAGCAACTGAGGCCACTCCCCCTAAAAGAATGCCCACAAGAAAGATACGAAAATTAAAAATGCCTCTCATAAGTTACTGTAGTGCGAAAAATCGAAAGGCTAACTCTCTGGGACCCTCCTGCGCAAGTCAGGAAGAACAGCTTTATGAAAGTGAGTCCCATTTCTTTTCCTTTTTTTAAATCTTCAAGTCCTTCCGCCTGTTTCATTTATTCACAAAGTGATTTTTATTGAGGTTCACTCCTTGCAATTGGCAAAAAGATGGAGAGAGTTCTTCGCTTCTCATGAAAACGGTTTATCAATCTTCCACCATTTCCGCTCACCTTGATCCTCGTGGTTTTTTAGAGCTTATTGTCGAGGAAGGGAAACAGAAATCGTTTGATGACATCTTAAAAGTCGCTCAAGCCCTAAGTGGATATGGAGTCTCCTCCATCCGAGTGCTCATTAGTAAGAAGAACAGCTACAGCACCGCTGCCGATGTGCTTACTAAAAAACTGGATTGCGTCGACGGTATCAACCTGGAAAAGGTCGCTTTCTATGCACCCACGGGAAGCTCCCATGCGGCATCCAATATCGAAGCAGGCTCGACATTAAAAGTCGTCCCCTGGAAGATTTTCGCGGATAGATCTCTGGCAGTTGACTGGTTACTCGAATCCTAAGCCTTCCGCTTCAAGTCGCAATCTTCAAAACCGTAGACCAGTTACGCGTCGTCGCGGGAACGTGAAGCGCTTTTTCGGCAATCTGATTGGGAAAACCGTAACGGCCATTACCCACTGGAAAGCTCAGCCAGAAAATGTGAAATGGATCGTGGTAAAGGATATCGCTGCCAGATTTTACGGCGCATTCCGCAGGACTCCATGAAGCAGTCGTGGGTTCTAGTAGGAAGGTGACATATTTTTTAACATCAGTTCCTTCTTTCACACCGACGAATGGATCGCGCTGTACCATGATACGGATTTCCTCCAATGTTCGTACGGCCACAAGAACCTCATAGCCAAGCGAAGCCTGCAGGCCCTTCTCAAGTTTCTTTTTTAATACCGGAGAACTGACCTTGTGTGCTTTGAAGACCACATTACCGCTCTGAATGTAAGTTTTTACATTTTTAAATCCCATCGTCATAAATATCGCGCTGAGATCTGCCATTTTTATCAGTTTCTGACTGCTAACATTGATTCCTCGCAGGAATGCCACGTAATTACTCATTGGTTATCATGATGACTTTCCAATGTCCTGGCTTCCATAAAAAACCACGATATTGAGCTTGTGCATCCGGGGCGAGTAGCACAGCTTTGGGAAATCTTTTTTTCCCATGGATGTCACCGCTCGTCTCTTCATTCTTTTTGTCGCGGTATTGTGTTTTTTCTTTTTTCCGGATCAGGCCCAGCGGATGGCGCCCCGACAGTTCGGCGGCGAAACATTCCAACTGGTCTTCACGGCAGTAACCGCAGTGCTTGCAAGCTTGGGACTGTTTATTTCCCTGCGTGGCACTCTTGATTCCCGCCACGCTCCACGCGGCATCGTTTGGCCATTTTTAGGTTTTCTTCTTTTTTTCGGTCTCGTATTCGGTTTTTTTGGAACGCGTCTCGTCC
>JBDTJR010000103.1:0-11116 GCA_039935735.1 Chthoniobacterales bacterium
CGCCCGATGATGTATCTGGCATTGAGCTACGATCATCGCGTCGTGGACGGAAAAGAAGCGGTCACGTTCCTGATTCGAGTCAAAGACTGCATCGAAAATCCGATGCGGATGCTCATGGACTAAAAGGCACCTAAGCGTCTTTTAGTTTCGCCATTTTTAGCAAAAGCACCGGTACACTGACGGCGTGACGGACTTTGTCTGCCGTGCTTCCGTAAATAATGTCTTTGATAAAACGATGTCCGTGCGTGGTCATCGCGATGAGGTCGACTTTCTTTTCCTGGCTGATGCGAATGATTTCCACCGGAGGCTTGCCTCTTGCGAGAATGGCGTCCACTTCAAAACCTTCTGCCCGTAATTCTTCTACACGTTGTTTCAGATAGGAGCTATCTCCCGTCATTTCCTCGCTTACCGGCATATCAAGACCGAGAAATTTTTGCGCGACCCAGCCATCCGCGACATGCAACAGGAGCAGTTTTGCGTTTGTAAGACGGGCGAGCGGGCGAATGTGATCCAGAATCGTCTGATCCGCCGCGGTATTTTCCAAAGTAACCAGAATATGGTGGTACATGATACAAGGGGTTGGTATTACGCCGTGCCGGACAGGTGGAGGAAGCGGCCAAGTGTCGCTATCCATGCTTCAGGCAGGAACATCATGATAAGCAAATAAACATTCAACGTGACAATAATAAGTGTGATGCCCCAGCCAAGCCATTTCAGCCACCAGCCGTTTGCAAACTCTCCCATCTTCTTCGGGTCGCAGGTAAACCGCATCAGCGGCCACACCGCAAAGCCAAGCTGCATGCTCAAACAAACCTGACTCGCGACAAGCAACTGGGTCGTTTTACTTTCACCGTAGATTCCAATGATGATCACGGCGGGCAAAATCGAAAGTCCGCGCGTGATTAGGCGGCGAAGCCATGGCGCAAGACGGATGTGCAGGAAGCCCTCCATTACAATCTGACCCGCGAGAGTGCCTGTCAACGTGGAGTTTTGCCCGGATGCCAAAAGTGCCAGCGCGAAAAGCACGCTCGCTCCGGTTGCACCCAACACTCCGTCGAGCAAATGAAACGCATCCTGAATTTCCGCAACATCCTGATGCCCGCTCCAGTGAAATGCCGCGGCTGCCAAGATAAGAATCGCCGCATTGATGAACAACGCAAACATCAGCGCGGCTGTGGAGTCGATCGTGCCCAGCTTGATCGCTTCGCGCTTGCCTGCGACGGTGTGTTCAAACTCGCGCGTTTGCACGATGGCGGAATGCAGATAGAGATTATGCGGCATCACCGTCGCACCTAAAATACCGATGCTGATATAGAGCATCTCGCTATTCTTGAAAATATTCGCACTCGGAATAAATCCCAGTGCAACCCCCATGAGACTAGGCTTCGCAAGGAAGAGCTCGAAGGCAAAACAGGTGCCGACCGTGGCGATCAGGACAATCACCAACGCTTCGATATACCGGAATCCTTTTTTCTGAAGCGCAAGCACCAGCATGACATCGAGCGCCGTGATGATACATCCCCAGACCAGTGGAATTCCAAACAACAGCTGCAAACCGATCGCGGAACCGATGACTTCCGCAAGATCGCACGCAATAATCGCAAGCTCGCACAGCACCCACTGAAATATGACGATACTTTTGGGATACGTATCCCGACAGGACTGTGCGAGATCGCGCCCCGTAACTACGCCAAGCTTGATACAAAGATGCTGCAAAAGAATCGCGAACAGATTCGAAATCAAAACAATCGATAGCAAAGCGTATCCAAATTTTGCACCGCCCGCCAAATCCGTTGCCCAGTTTCCAGGGTCCATATAACCCACCGCCACCAGAAAACCCGGTCCGGCAAAGGCCATCAGTTTGCGCCAAAATGGAGCGTTGGCTGGAATCGCAATACTGCGATGCACTTCGGGCAGGGAAACCGTTTCGCCGGTCTTCCGCCATGCATCACTGCTCTTGGCTTCGGTTTGTGAAACTTCCATTGCGGGCATAGTCTCAGATAATAGTATTAGGTCAACCTATATTTTCTTTCCTAGCCTTTCTTTCAGAGTAAAAGAGGGCTAACTGCGAGTTTGCGCAGCCTGGATGGCCTGCTCCACGAGTGCGCTTGTCCGTGCGCCGGTCTCTCCGTCACACAGTGGAGAGCGCCCTTCCTGACAAGCCGCGATGAAATCCCGGACACAGGGAAGATGAAAATTTTCCGGCGTGGGAATGGAACATTCTTCCCGTTCCCTGCCGCGAATCACAGTCAACTCCGGGCCATCCAGCGGTTCGGCAATGATTTTGCCTTCGGTTCCGGTGATCTCAAAGCGATCCATGAAGACTTTTGAATTCCAGGCGCAGAAAAGATGCACAGGCGCACCATTTGCAAGGCGCAGGCAAACCGTGGACGAATCTTCGACTTCGTAGGAATGAATAAGATGCGTAAAACTCGCATACGTGACTTCGGAACTTCCCAGCCAGTAATCAAGAAGATCGAGACGATGCACGCCGATATCCGCAAGCGAGCCCGCGCCACCGGAGCGTTGTTTTTCAACACGCCAGTGCTGCGGGTTTTCCTTCGCCGGATCAAACCACGAGTGCGTTGCGATATTCACCCACACGGGAACTCCGATAGCGCCTTCACGGATAAGTTCGCGGATGCGGATCATTTTCGGATACGACCGGCGGTAATAGGCCACGCCTAACTGCACGGCATTTTCTCGCGCTGCTTTTTGCATGGCTTCGCATTCCACGGTATTCAGCGCCATGGGTTTCTCCACCATGACGTGTTTGCCCGCTTTCGCCGCCATCTGCGCGAGCGGTGCATGCGTTTCCGGCGGCGTGCAAATATAGACGGCATCCACATCCTGCGAAACCAGAGCTTCTCCGCTCTTGCAGCTTAGCGGAATTTCGTGACGATTTGCAAATTCCGTCGTCTTGTCAGGATTTCTTCCCCATACCGCCGCGAGACTTCCCGAGGCCTTCAATGCGGCAGCCACGCGCTTTTCCGCAAGATCCCCATAACCTGCGAGCGCCCAGCGGAATGGCCTTTCGGAAAAAACGCGGTGCATGCGAAAAGGATGCTGCATTGGCAAAAGTATGCACGGATTTTTTACAGGAAATAATTGACGCCGCTAATATTATCCGCTCTAAACGTCTCATGTTTCGTGCCCTCGGCATTACTTTGGCTTGCGTAGCGATGTTCACCATCGCTGGCGGTCATTGG
This sequence comes from Chthoniobacterales bacterium, assembly GCA_039935735.1. GTDB lineage: Bacteria > Verrucomicrobiota > Verrucomicrobiia > Chthoniobacterales > JBDTJR01 > JBDTJR01. The sequence continues at coordinate 3,210 of JBDTJR010000103.1, forward strand.
GCATTATTCCAAACGATTGCGTGGGCTCGAATGCTTCATGATTACTCCCAACAGTCCACAGTAGTCGAAGCCGTTAACAAAACTTTCGACGGTCAGCACCCTTGCGCAATGTGTCTGCAAGTCAAGGAAGGCCAGGCAAAGGAAGAGAAAGCACCCGCTACTGTAAAACTGGAAAAGAAAGCGGAGATCTTCGCCATTGCCTGCACCTCTCCTTTAAAGCTCCCCATTTCTGAAAAATTCTCCTATCCGGCGCTCGCCGGTTTGGTTTTCGCTGCTCGTGAGGAAGCTCCTCCGCAGCCCGTGCCCAAGTCGTTCACTGTGTAACTCCGCGCACACATTCCGTGTGCCATCGACCTAAGAGGATGCTCCAAAGCATCTTCATGCACCCATACAACCAAACTGTGCCCACATTGATCGGCACGCCTTTATCTCATTACTATGAAAAAACATTTTAGCTCTCTCGCGTTTTATTTCGCGGTCATTACCGCCTGCCTTCTATTACTCACTCGAAATCTTCATGCCCACGGCTATGCCGGAGAACGATTCTTCCCGGCTACGCTGACGACGGATGATCCATTTGTCGCCGATGAGCTTTCACTGCCAACCTTCTCGACCATTGTCACTCCCGACGGCGGCGGCACGCGTGAAACCGAATTCTCCATCGACATTGCGAAGGAAATATTTCCGCATTTTGGTGTCGAAATCGGCGAGTCGATGATCACGACAAAAACCGTCGGCGAAAAAGCGCAGACAGGACTAGGCAATATGGAAATCGGCGCGAAGTATCAATTCGTGACCAATGCCAAACACGAGTTAATCGTCTCGGCGGGTTTCGATGCGGAAATCGGCGGCACCGGCACGTTGCGGGCGGGAGCGGATTCCTTCAGCACCTGGACACCGACGCTGTATTTCGGAAAAGGCATGGGTGATCTCCCAAATTGTGTAAGTTTTCTGAAGCCCTTTGCGGTCACAGGAACCATTGGCATGGCATTACCAAGCCGGGGGTATAATCAATCGATCGATGTCGAAGGCGGCGAAGGAGAGCTGGATGTAGAAGCGAACTCTGATACGATGCAATACGGTTTCGCGCTGCAATATAGTCTGATTTATCTCCAACAACATGTGAAGGATCTCGGAATTCGCGAGCCATTCAACCGTCTGATTCCTCTCGTGGAATTTAACTTCGAACAGCCGCTGGATCGCGGTAATCAAGGGCTCGTCACTGGCACGATCAACCCTGGCATTCTATGGTCGGGAAAGAGCTTCCAACTCGGGATCGAAGCCATAATCCCGATGAATTCGCGCACGGGCAATAATGTCGGCGTGATCGCGCAGGTGCATTTCTACCTGGATGATCTTCTGCCTGCGGTCTTTGGGCATCCCATCTTCGGAGGAAAACAATGAGCCGATTTAAAATAATCACTTTGCTCCTGTCGTTTCCCATCGCGCTTCAAGCGCACGCTTTTCTGGATTACGCGAATCCGGCAGTGGGGAGCAGCAACAAGAAATCTCCTGCGGAGGTTCGCATTACTTTTAGCGAAAGAATCGAACCCACCCTAAGCAGCATCAAGGTCTTTGATTCGAATGGGAAGGAAGTCGACAAGGGGAACCAAAAAGGAGACGCGGAAAACAAAAAGATTCTGCTGATCGGCGTGCCACTGCTTACGCAGGGTAGCTATAAAGTCGTGTGGCGCGCCGTCTCCGTCGATACACACGTGACGAATGGCGAGTTTTCCTTTCAAATAAAACCGTAGCGGTCCCTCGCATCCACCATGCCTTTATTATGAATTTCCCCATTCTCATTTTTGGCACACTACACCTGGTGGGTGCGCTGCTGGCGGCGGGAATACTGTTGTTTGTCTGGATGGCATTGCGACCTTCGGCATCGGCAGTAATTCCAAAAGGGATAACGGAACGCCTGCTGCATATCGCGGCGGCGAGCGCGTTTCTCTGCTTCGTTTCTGTAATACCGCTGATCATGCTGGTGTGCGCGATGATCACAGGAACGTCGCTTACCAGAGTTCATATCTTCACGTTTCGCGAAATATTATGCGTCACCACTTTTGGAAACGTCATGATCTTTCGTTTCTGTGCGGCGTTGTTACTGGTGATCAGTCTTTATTTTTCACGCCACCGCGCAGGTCGCGGGTCGGGAATCGCATTAACCCTAAGCTTGTTGCTTCTGCTTTCCTTTGGGCTGACCGGCCATGTGTTTGCATGCCGGACGAGCGTGCTGGATATCGGAGTCGTTTGCCTGCATCTGGCGGCGGTGGCGGCATGGCCGATGGGGTTATTTCCCCTCATTATTTTTCTTCAGCGTAAAAACCGGGATGCCATCTCCGCTGCGGCAGCTCTTCCGGTTTTGATGCGTTTCTCACGTCTGAGCATAGGAGCTGTCGTCTTTCTTGCCCTGACGGGTATCGCGAATACCTATATTATAGTACCAAATCTCAGGCTGTTGTTTTGGACACCCTATGGGTTTTTACTTCTCTTAAAAATACTCATCTTCCTGATAATGATTAGTTTAGGTGCTATAAATTACTTTCGCCTACGCCGGCATACTCCCTCTGACCCCGAAGCCCGCATTCAAAAAATACGCCAATTGATTACCTGGGAGGCTATTCTTACATTGTTCATCCTTATCATTGCTTCCCTTCTTACCCTGACGCCGCCGCCTTCTTCTTTGGGCGGATAATCTTTTAATTTGACGAAACATCTAATATGAGATTGAGTCTCATTTCCAAATGAATCTCACTCTCGCTAAATCCCCGGAAGCCCAGCTTTGGAATGAAGTCGATGGGGAATGGCGGCCCCTCTTCGGAAGCTTTGCTGACATGGGCGTCAGCATGGAGTGGCATGACTTCGATTGCGAATCGTCTCTGAACTGGTCTGAAAGCTTTCACCCCCACAGCCTGGAAATCTGCCTGAATCTTTCCGGCTGCGGTTCTGTAAACAGTGGAAAAGTCCGCAAACTGATTAATCCAAAAACCGTCAGTTACTATTTTCCAGGCTCGGGAAATCTTGTCGCGGATCGTCATGCGGGACAGCGCCATAAGTTCCTTACTGTGGAGCTTTCTCCCAAATGGCTTTCGGAAAATACCCGAGGTGTTGAAAACAAATTAAGCACGGACGCCAAGCGATTCCTGAATGGTGGCCGCGCCACGCTGGATGCGAAAACAACGCCGCTAAATTCACGGTTGCAATCCACCGTTCACGATATCTGCCATCCTACGGGCGCGGAATCGACCATGTGGATGCAGGCGAAGGTTCTGGAAATTGTAAGCCAGACTTTATTTGCGCCACGGCAGGACGAGCTTTTCTGCGTGCGTCAAAAGCGAATCGCGGAGGACCGCATCGGCAAAGTGAAAGCGCTGCTTTTCGCAAACATTGAAATCCCGCCGACGCTAACGGAACTCGGGAAACAGATCGGATGCAGTCCGTTTTATCTGTGCCGCATTTTTTCACAGAATACAGGGCAAACCATTTCTCAATACCTTCGCCAGTTGCGCATGGAGGAAGCCGCAAGACTTCTCAAATCCGGTAAATGCAATGTCACGGAGACCGCGCTTCGCGTGGGATATTCCAGCCTGAGCCATTTCAGCAAGACCTTCAGTGAGACTTTCGGCAGATGCCCCTGCGGGTATATCGAAAAGCTGGCGTTCGCGACATCCGGCCGGCGTTCGTCACGCGCCCGGATGACGGCTTAATCTTCAGGAAGATTTTCCGCAAAGCGAACTCGCGTGGGCAAGCACTTGCTTGAGCTGATCACTTTTCAGAGGTTTCGTCAGATAATCATCCATTCCCGCAGCAAGACACTTCTGACGCTCCTCAGACAATACATTTGCCGTAAGTGCGGCGATGAATACGCGGTCTTTTCTGTCCGTATTTTTTTCGATCTCGCGGATGGTGGTTGTGGATTGCAGGCCATCCATTACAGGCATTTGCATATCCATTAAAATACAATCCGGGTGTTTTTCTACAAAGAGACTCACGGCTTCCTGACCATTGTGCGCCATTAAAGGTTCATAGCCGAGTTTACGAAGGATCGCGCAGGTCAGCTTCATGTTTACTGCATTATCCTCCACAATCAGGATGACCAGCGGATGCAAAGCGGCAAAACGATCGTTTGGCAAAGCGTCAACTACGACGGGATTGACGGGCTCCGCGGCAATATCAAACGGCGCACGAAATACGAAAAGCGAGCCTGCGCCGGAACTGCTCTCCACGTGAAGCGTGCCTCCCATTAAATCCGCCAGGCGTTTACAAATGGACAGGCCCAATCCTGTTCCGCCATGACGTCTTGAAATACTCGAATCCGCCTGCGCAAAGGGCTCGAATATCCGCTCCATTTTATCTTTCGCGATGCCGAGGCCGGTATCCTTCACATAGAACTCCAGCATCGCAACGGATTCCGTATCCTGGAATGCACTTCTGCGTAGCCCGATGATCACTTCCCCGGAATCCGTAAATTTCACGGCATTTCCGACGAGGTTGATTAAGATTTGCTGCAAGCGATCCACATCGCCATGTATGTGAGGTGGAATATCATCGGAAACTTCCAGCCGCAAACTGATCGTCTTCTGCTGGGCACGCAGAGAAAACATGACGCTGATATCCATGAGAATCTGCCGCGGTGAAAAGACGCTGTGTTCCAACTCCATCCGACCGGAGTCAATGCGGCTGAAGTCCAGGATATCGTCAATAATACGCAGCAAAACCTCGCCGCTGGCAGCGATTGTTTGCACATAATCCTTTTCCTCCGGTGGAAGAGGGCGTTGCTTCAGAAGCTCCGCAAATCCCAGCACCGCACTCATCGGAGTGCGGATTTCATGACTCATGGTTGCAAGGAAATCGCTCTTTGCTTTTTCCGCAGCCAGCGCCTTGTTTGCAAGCTCGTGTTCCTGGGCGAGCGCTTCTTCAAGACGTTTTTTATCGCGCCGGGATTCGGTGATATCCTGCAAAGTCCCATACACCCGCTGCAGCTTGCCTTCTTCAAGCTCCGGCTGCCCAATGCTACGCACCCAGATGCGTTTGTTCTTCGCGGTGACAATCTCCAGTTCCAGATCGAAAGGCTCGCCGCGCTCCGTGCAGCCTTTCAGCGCATTTTCCATGGCCTCTCTCCACTCCGGCGCGCAAAGCTCGCGAAGATTTTCCAATGAAGGGTGAAAACCCGAATCGACCTCGCAAATTTCATAAACCTCGCGCGACCACACGAGTTTTTCCCGGTTGACCTCCAGTTCCCAGCCACCGATTTTCGCCATGCGTCCCGTGATTTGAAGTAGAGATTCGTCACGACGCAGTTTCTCTTCCGCCGTTTTGCGCTCGGTAATATCTGCGAAGCCTACCACCACGCCATCCCGTAACTTTGCAGCGCGCACCATGAACCAGCGGAGCTTTCCACGATACTTGATGGACTGCTCAAAGGTCGCCGGTTCACCTGTGCGCATCACTTTGCAAAAAGCATCAAAGCTTTCGTGTTCACGGCTCGCCGGGTTCTCTTGCAGAATCGTGCGTCCAAGGAGTTTTTTTAATTTGCGCCCCAGAAGTTTCGATGCCGCTGCGTTCGCGATCAGCAGCTTGAAGTCGAGGAGATTTTTTCGGTCATCGCGCACCGCCTCCAGCAGGACGATGCCATAAAGCGAAGCATTGATGACTCGATCAAAAAGATTTTTTGTTTCCGACAGTTCCCGAATCACCTCTCTGCGCCGCTGTATGGAGCAAACCCCGATCCATGCTATGGAAGCAAGAAGCAGCCCTGCGAAGCCCCCGACTGTCCAGATGAGTTCTCGCGCACCACTCGTCGCTTCTTCGATAAAGGTGCCGGTTACTTTCTCCAGGAGAATCCAGCGTACCTTGTCCGCTCCCACCATCGGCATGCGTAACTGAGGGTAATCCGACGGCGATCCTGCCGGGTCGATTTTGCGATAACAAATCAGATTTCCCTGATGAAAAAACCAACCTTTTGTACTTTGATTAACACTCTTCCAGTAGGCTTTATCGGTTTTCTTGAGACTTTCCCCGGCGCGGGCAGGGTCCATAAAAGCCCATTCCATGGCAGGCGTTTCTCCCACGAGCCAATAGCCTTCGGTATCGAGAAGCATCATGCTTCCCGCTTTCTTATCCGTCTGTTGTCGAAGTTCTCTCACGAGAACATTTCCGAAGTAATTCATAACAATCACACCGCGAAGGATATTACCCGGCCCCCGGATCTGGCTGCTGAGTCGCACGGTCGGCTTTGGCGGATTGACAATCTTTCCGTCTTCGAGCGTCAACTCCATCGGCGAGATAACGGCGGAGGCGGGCGACGCGGCAAGCGTCTGTATGAAATAGGACTTATCCGATTTATTTTTAATCTGATCTACGGAAAGGCGCTGCACCATATTGGCGAGAGATCCTCCCTGCCATCGCAGCCTCAGGACTTCCGTGCCGTCTGGCTCAAACAAGCGCACCTGATCGTAGGTTTCCCGCGCCCGCATGAGATGGGTGGCGACATCCGCCATCGCAAGCTGCGTCAATGGCGTTTCCGGGTTTCGGGTGAGCTCCTCCTCCGCAAGCCCTTTGAGAATAAAGATATCATTCACCCGGCCGCGAAGACGACCCTCAAGAAGAAAGGTCTCCCGCTCCAAAAGCTCAAGGCGATTAATCGTGAGATCATAGATCGCATGCCTGCGAACGATACGCTCCACCCCAAAAGAGATTGCAAGGGCAAACACCATCGCCAGCACAGCCGCCACCGTGGGCAGGATATAAAAGTCCTTCTCGTTTTTCATTCCCCTCAGGGAAGCTACTCTGTCGCCCTACGTTTTACACGAAGATATATCCGAAAAATCCCTCTTTCCCCTCGGACTTAAACGTTTTTTTCGTTTTGCATTCGCCCTCGAAGGGACTAAATTTCCCGCATGTCACTGTCCCTGCTAGCCTTCAACATGCCGAGCATGCCGGACACGATTTTCATTCTTCTGTTGATCCTGCTCGTTTTCGGATCGAAACGCCTGCCAGAGATCGCGCGCAGCATCGGCGAATCCCTGAAGGAATTTCAGAAAGCCCGCCATGAATTTGAGCAGGAACTCCATAAGGCCGCAGCCACGACACCGCCTCCACCGCCTCCTATCGAAATCACCCAGCCAAAAGATCGCCAGCCGCACCAGCCGGATTGATGCTTCGCTCCCCGTTAGCTGCCAGATACCAGATAGTTTCAGGTATCGCGTTTTCCTGTCGGTTTTATTAAATATGAATACCGCTCGCCTCACCAATCCCTCTCCCCTCAAAAGGACGTTACTGGTCACGAGCGGCATTCTCTTCATCGTTGTTTGGATTCTCGCGCACTTCGTTTGGGTGTCGATGGCGCTCATGGCGAACTTAATGGCGAATGACTCCGGTCGGGCGTCTTCCGGTCAACACATGTCATTGATCTTTGGCATGATCGCGGGGCAGATTTTGACAACCGGCGCCGGCATTCCTGCGGGCATGGCGTTCTTTTGGCGCGGGAAGCGGAGGTTGCTGCTGTGGATATTCGCGATTACGTTCGTCGTGGGTGCGTTGTGTCAGTTCGCAGCTTTTCACCACTTTTTTGCAGTCCTGGGATAAGCCGGAATTCACCTTACTTCGATAAGCTTATCTCCCGCTTCCAGTCGTGCCATTATAGCAGGAAACATGGGCATAAACCATTTCAGCAATGCCGGATTGATTACGTTGCCAACCCTTAGCCATATCACTACAGGCGGGTTTGACGCATGAAGGCATCGCTCCGCAAAGTCTTCGTCCTTTGTTACGATGGCCGCCTGATTTTGTAGCGCGTAATTCCAGATTTCCGAATCTTTGGCCTGTTGAAGTCCGATTTCCCGAACCGCTACGGCGTCGCAACCAACCTTCCGTAATTCCTCTGCGAGAAGAGGTGGAAGCTGGGC
>JBDTJR010000104.1:0-10112 GCA_039935735.1 Chthoniobacterales bacterium
CTGCCGCCGGGTTTCCCGTAATGGATGCGGGAGTGTGTCCGCGAATCTGATCGATGAAGGAAACAGACTCCGGTGAGGGCGAAGGCGAAGGGGACTCCGCTGCGAAAAGACCGCATACGGCGGAAACTGTCAATACCAACAATAGAATAGGAAATGTAATTTTCATGGATCAGGAAAAAGCGCGACACCTTGTTAGGCCCGCGCTTCGTATTGGGTTTATCAGGCTTTGTCTGCGAGTCCGTCGAAATATCCGAAGAACACGCGATCAGGATCGTGCTTGTCGCGAAGGTCAGCAATCTTCTTGAAGTTCGCGGACGAAAAAGCACCCGTCGTCTCCGAGGGATTGCGCACCTGGTCACTTTCTCCGATGTAATAATTCGCGACGTAGGGTTTTATCAACGTGGCATACTGGTCATACCATTCTGTATTCACCGCATCGTCGCTGGCATCTTTCCACTGCGTCCAGAGACCGGCATAGACTGCCCCGCCGATCGAAACTGCGGCATCGGGGAGCGGCGCGGGCAGGCTTCCCCCTGTGAAGATACCGACCAGCATCACCGTGATTTCGGAAGGTGTTTTCGTGAAATGCTCCTTCATCGCGCCGATCAGATCCTGCGGCTTCGCATTGGAGAAGGTCGACTTCGGGCGGCAGCGGATGTTTGGCGGCCACATGGGACCGGCTGCGTCGAAAAGACCTTCGAAATTCGTCGGCTGGTCAACGGTCTTCGACAGGCACTTGTCATTGACCGGAGAGTTTTTAAAAGCAGCGAGATTAGTTTTTGCTTCCGTTGGCGTATCTGCAAAACAGGTCGCCGTCACCAGGCAAACCTTGCCGCCATTCTTCGCGGCTGCGGCTTTCATTTCCGGAGGCGCGGTGAGAAGAAACATGCTCAACTCGATATTCTTCGTAAAACTTTTCGCATTGTCGCCCAGCCATGTCGCAACTGCCTCTGCGTCATCCAGCGAATACCAATATGCGCTTCCGTGGATCGCTTTTGGCAGAGGGTGCAATTTGAGGTGGTAGCGCAATGCCACACCGAAAAATCCGAATCCTGTACCCTTGGCAGCCCAATAGTAATCGACGTTCTCATCCTTCGTCGCGGTGATTCGTTTTCCCTCGGCGGTGACGAGTTCCACCGCTTCGAGGCTCTCACACGCATAGCCCCATACTCCCGGATTCCACGGCAATCCGCCCCCGAGCAGGAAGCCGCTGAGCTTCACCGTCGGACAATGCCCGCACGGGAATGTCAACCCCTTCGGGTTGAGAAGTTTTTGCGAATCCCGATTGCTGATGATCGGCTGCACCACTGCTTTCATCGCATTTTCATCGATCGAAATCACTTTATTCAACAGCGAGAGGTCGATCAGCATTCCTCCCGTGCGCAGTGAAGGTGCGGCCCAGTTGTGCCCGCCCCCACGCACCGTTACTTTCAACTTGTTTGCCCTCGCAAACTTCACGGCTGCGACTACGTCTTCCTCATCGGCTACTCGCACCACAACGTCCGGCGCGCGATCCGGTATCAATTTATTCCAAAGATCTCCGTGGATCGCTTCCCCGAAACCGGACTCACCGGCAAAGGTTACTCGGCCTTTGCAGGCTTTCTTTAAGCTCTCGATATCCACGCTTTTTGCTTTCGGAGCTTCCGCGCTACCGGTGGTGGCACCAAGCAACAACCCTCCGGTCGCAACGGCGGCACTTGCTATGAAGCGCCGGCGGGAAATGGAGCTATCTTTTTCGTTTTTATCCATAACTTTTATTCGTGAAAGACTTCCGGGAAGAGTATTGCCTACTCTTCCCGGCTTGTCAGATTTGAAAGATTATCAGGCTTTCTTCTTATAGATGCGCTTGCCCATGACCCAGGTTTCATCCACTGCACGATCATCACTCACGGTCATAATGCCGAAGAGCAGATCTGCCGCTTGTTTCATCGTCTGCAAGCCTTTCTCGCCGAGAATGAGCGACTGGTGCCACTCCATGCATTCTGGACCGCTGTTCCAATCCAATGCAACGAAGTCGGCTTCTTTCCCGGGTTCGAAGCTGCCGATCTTGTCGTCGAGATACAGAGCTTCTGCTCCGCCGAGTGTGACCGACCAAAATGCGCGATAGGGCGAGAGCTTGCAGCGCTCAGCTTCCGCAAGGTCCTGCATCAGCGGATTCACGCTGCCATCGAGAAGCGTGTTGTTGAGCATACCCACTTTGTAGGCTTCATCGAGCACGTTGATCATCGAGAAGCGATTGCCACCGCCGCAGTCCGAGCCGAGGTTAATCTTGACGCGAACCTTCGGATCAGTCGCCCGGCCGATGCGGAATACGCCGCTGCCAAGGAAGAGATTCGAGCATGGGCAGAAGGACACCGCCGCGCCTGCACGTGACATGCGGCGAAATTCATCATTCGAAAGCCAGACGCCATGTCCGCCGGAGAACTTTGGCCCCACGAGATCATACTTCTCGTAGACGCTGAGGTAGTCATGACAATCCGTGTGCTGATTCAGCACGCCGCGAATCTCGCTCGGGCTTTCCGAAATGTGTGTATTCACCCAGCAGTCGGGATGTTCTTTTTTGAGCTGCTTGCATTTTTCGAGCAATTCCTTCGTCGCGCCGTAAGCGAAACGCGGAGTGATCGCATAGTGGTTTCGGCCCTGGTTATGGAATCTTCCGATCAGATCCTTCGTGTCACGGTAGAACTCATCCGGCGGCGTCATGAATTCCTTGGGTGCATTGACATCGATGCCCGGCAATCCGCCGATCACCCGCATGTTCAGCTCCGACGCTCCGTTGAAAAACTCTTCGGTGGCTACCACAGAACTGGTCGTGAAAGCCTGGCAGGTCGTAGTGCCGGAGGCTGCGAGTGTCTTGAAGAATCGCTTGGCGCCGTCCTTGGCGTAGTCACGATCACGATATTTGATTTCTTCCGGGAAGATTGAGAACTGGAGCCAATTGAGCAACTGCTCACCAAAAGCGCCGAGTACACGGGTTTGCGGGAAATGGACGTGGCCGTCGATGAAACCGGGAAGGATGAGGCGATCCTTGATATGCGTGGTCTCAATGCCTTTGTAATTCGCGTTCAACTCCTCGTAAGGACCGAAGGCTTCGATGATGCCGTCATTGAGGATGAGCAATCCGTCTTTGATAAAGCGGGCGGATTCCTGCTCCTTGCCAACATGTTTCCATGGGTCGTCGATAAAATCAAAGAAGGTTCCGCGAATGGCTGTTTTCATATTATTTTAGTATGGGTTTGGTTTTTGGTTTGGGAAAAATTACCAGGGGAGAAGGTTCCAGAGGACGACGACTTCGAGGGCAAAAAGGACGCTCAGGACGATAAAGCCCTTGAAGCTAAGAATGGAGGTATCTTTCTTCGGGAAGAGCCACCAGCCAAACCACCGGATGAAAAGCGGCATGGTTGCAAAACTGGTAAGGAAAACACTGATGGTATTCCCGATGAAGGTGGCGGGCGATGAACGCAAATGCAAATCGGTAAAAATCGGGCTGAAGTATTTCATCTCCAACATCACGATGGGGAAAAGTCCGAGAAGAACGAGCAGGGAGGTTTTCCAATTCGGTGGCGCTTTGCCGGTCTCGGGATCGACGGGTACCCAGCCCGGAAAAGAAGTGGCGAGACGGGTGAGTTCCTCGTGCTCGATGAAAGCCTTGGATTCCTCGAGCAAAGCGGCGCGCTCAGGGGCGGCTATCCACGCCTCCAGATGATCGGTGCTATCGTAGCGCAGGAGCGTCGTCCAGCGTCCCTCGGGTGTGGTCGGAGGCTGGAGATACATGCCACGATAACCGGCATATTTTGACTGGGCATCCTGTATGCGGACAGACCACTCGCGATAGCGGGCGTCCATGCCGGGCTTTACTTTGGAAAGGATGACTTCGGTGACATTGGTCTCGGGCTTTTGCTCCACGTTGCTATCCGACATGGTTTCTCCCAGACTGCCGCCTTCGAGGAAGGCCAAACTCTCGCCAACGATAGCGGCACGTTCGGGGGATTTTTGCCAAATCCGCAACTGATCGGGGGTTTGAAAATTCAGGACGATCGTCCACTCATTGGCCCCCGCCGTACCGGGAGGCATGATGTCGCTGCTTACAAAACCGGGAAACTTGCTGATGATCTCTTGATGACGAACCTGCCAGTCATTAAAGGCTCCCTCCATACCGGGGCGGACTTTAGCAGTGGCGAGTAGAATGGCTGGAGTGCTCATAGGATGGTAGAAGGGTAAATAGATTGAGTGACGATCAGGTGGCGCATTTCGTGGGGTGGAAGTTGTGAGAGTAGGGAGGAAAGACAACTAACGTCTATTCCCACAATTGGGGGATACCATTCCGTTTGCTTAACGGAAGAAGGATTCAGCTATGCCGACAGAGAAGTCGACCGCTGCTTCCGATTATAAATCTCCGCCGTCTCCGAGCTGAAAACGGCGCATAAGTGTGGCATGCGAGTTCACCTTGAAATGGCGGTAAATGGATTTCTGATATCCCGACACGGTATTTTCCGAAAGGCCAAGACAGTCGGCGATTTCCTTGCGCGCGCGACCGTCGAGCAGCATGTTTAAAATAAGTCTCTCTCGTGGAGAAAGGCGGGGCACAGTCACACCTCGATCTTCGGGCCATCCCTGCTCATGCAGCCATGCGACTTCGGTCAGGATGATGTGCGCGATGCGGGCCTCCCGTTCCGTAAAATTCGCATCCTTCAAACGGCGATAGATGGCGATCGTACTGACTGACTTCGAATCGATGGGACGCAGCGATATCAGGAAAGGGCCGATATCCGCGGCACACAAATGCGGGTAGATACCGGACTCGCGAAATTCTTTTTCATCCGTGAACTGCTGGTGGATGCGCGTGACGTGTCCGTTTTTTTGCTGCATCTCCATGAGAAGCGATTCGGATATCCGGGCCATGTCGGGATCGCTGATCCCGCAAAGAAGATGACTGTAGCGGGCCTCGTCAAAACCGCCGTGAAACATACTGACATAGACCGGCTGCGAACCGGGATGCAGCTCCTGCCCCAGGCTCCACGCCCAGGAGTCCGCCTTGATCATTTCGCAGAGCCCATTCATGAGTTGCCGCTTCATGGACGTGTGGTTTCCCTTCGCGGTGTATAGTCCCGCCAGCAACCTCACAATCGCCCTCACATCCACCTCATCCAGGACAGGCCCGGGAGTGTCAGATGCTTCCGGTTGGATTGGAGCGTTGCTCATGCTCAAGATTTTGGCAGGCCGATAGGGGGAGTTCCAGTCTTTTGCTGTCACCCTCTGTCTCGAACACGGACGGCTACAATCTGTGGAAATACCGGGCACATTAAGGAATCAGATTCGAAGCAACTACTTACCGCCAGGAGTTTTACGCTGGAAAACGCCTTGGCCTTCGGCATTTAGACACTCGATCGTTGCGCCCCTGGCCTGGCCGTCCGGGCCCATCGCAAAAAAGATTCCAGAGGTCCCAATAAGCGACTCCTGGGCGAGCGAAAAAGTGAAAGTATCTCGATCCCAATGTGCAAGCGGAGTCATGGGATTCCCGGGGCCCAGATTTATGAATAGTTTGCCGTCCTTTTCCACAACTTCCACCTCTCCAAATAAGTCGTTCGAGTATGTCCCGACATAGGAAGCTGAATTCCTGGCTGGCACCGGATTTTGTGGAGACTTGGAATAGTCCGCGTAACGCGCAAGGTCGGCCCGTATCATTTCCGCGAAGAATCCCTTAAAAATTTTGAGCCAGTCGGCCGTGGGGCCGCCATGCAGGATGTCGTCCACAAAAAGACAGCTCAGAGCCTCGGGCAACCCGACCGGCGCTGAATTGGTAAGGATGACGATGCCGAGCTTTTTGCCAGGGAGAAGACAGACCGCTGTTGACGCACCCTGGTTAAAAGCCCCCGAATGGGTAAGGAGAAGCTGGCCGTCTACGTCGTAATTCACATTCCAGCCGAGACCATAGAAAAAAGGCAGTCCGTTCAACGGGTTGAAACCCGTAAGTATGTGCGGATGGTGCGACTCCTCAAGCGCCGCCGATGCCACAATTTCCTTCCCCTCAAACCGGCCGCCACTGAGCTGGAGGCGCATCCATTTGGCCAAATCGTTGATCGAGGAGCTGACTCCCCCCGCCGGGCTTTCCGCCTCGGGATCGCGTTGATATTTTGCCACCCATTTTCCATCGACGAGAACATGCCCGCTGGCGCGATTTTTACGCGAGAGGAAATCCTTCTGCCGCGAACTCGTCGAGGCCATCCCCAATGGCCGGTAAAGCCGTTCCTCCGAGAGTTCCTCCCAGGTTTTTCCCGTGGACTTCGCCACCGCGACAGCCGCCGCCGTCAACCCGAGGTTTGTGTAAGCATAATGGGACCGGAAGCTCGTGTCCGGCTTCTGGAACCTCAACCGGCGCAGGATTTCCTCCCGCGGGTAACCCATGTCCTCCAGCCAGTCTCCGGCATGATCAGGAAGGCCGCTGCGGTGCGCGTAAAGATCGCGCACGGTGATCTCCTCCGTAACGAACGGCTTATACATCGCGAAGGACGGATCGAGATCCCGGATGCGGGAATCCCAGCTCACCACCGCGCCATCGCCAATCACAGCCGCCACCACCGTTGCGCCCACGGGCTTCGAAACCGAGGCCAGTTGGAAAACCGTGTCCGCATCAACCGGCTCCGGTCGTCCGGCTTTACGAACCCCGAATCCACGGGAAAAAATCAGCTTGTCTTCGAAAACAATCGCCACCGCAATGCCGGGAACCCCGGTTTCGTTCATTGCATCGTGGATTCGTTCCTCGAGCTTTTTCGCTGCGTCGAGCACGGCCTCCTTTGTCAACGCATGCGGATCACCCGCGAAAGCCAGCGGGGCGATGAGTACTGCAACAATAACGGCAAGCAAAAGACGCATCCCGCGACAATAATCCCAAGACCGTCTGGAACAATCCTCAATCACTGGCAAAAGGGAAAATGGTGCGCGATACAGGGATCGAACCTGTGACCCCTACCGTGTCAGTGTATCACTATAAACCTGTTGGTTGGCAAATTCAGTTGGCAATTTTGTAGTGAATTTATTCCTTTATTTACCCTGATCGGACTTCGATCGAATCGACCATAAACCATGTATATAAATCCCGTTTTTCTATACATGTCCTCGCGGAAGAGACGCGGCTTCCAATGAGGAGATTGGACATTATTGTAACGGGAGGCGTTCCTGACACGGAGAACATATTCCTCCCTCCTAAACCGGAGGTTTAACAGACCGGCCTAATTACTTGGTTATGCCTATACATTACCCCATATGAAAACTCCGCGCAGCCTTGAACGCGACACTGGATGACTTCCGCACCATGAAGCTGGTTTAGTTGCCTTTCAAATTTTTGGCTTCGGTCAACACGGTATTTCCAAAAGCTTTCAGCATTCGTAATGGGGGATTTTACTGCGCATTGAATCCGCCAGAATATCCTGCGGAAGCGGACATCACGTTGCCTTGATCGGTGCAGCGGAAACTTTTTAGCGTTCCGTTAGCCCCGAAATAGGCTTTGGAAGTTTGGACATTCAGAAATGAACCAGCATATGGAATCATCCTCTTCCATCCCTGATTTCCCCAGATCCAGAGTTCGCCCTGGTCGGTGACCTGTTTGCCGGAAGGCTCACCCCATGCACGGATTACCTGGCTTTTCGTCATGCCGACATGAAGTCTGGGGGTTTGGTCGCCGGTTGCCGCACTCTGACTTCTTGAAGAGGATGCGGTGCCAGTTTCAGTACTTCCACAACCTATAACTGTCAAAAATAATGTTGGAAGAAGCAGTATATAGAACGCCTTTGAAAGCCAAACGGATTTGTAGTTCATAAGATAATTCATTTCCTATACTTTATTATCATATTCAATGAAATAAAATCTGAAGAAATCTGAAAAATGGGATATTGACCGGTAAACTATCCATAGGAATTTTAGTATTCAATGGCTTGGGTTCTCGGAGAAAAAGAAATACGGAGAAGAGAAGCGACGCTTTGATGCGCTGGACTACAATACCCAACGACTGCATAGTACTTTGGCAAACTTGCCGCTGGTTCAGAAACCCGAAACAGGCCAACTAGAAAAATCACCCTTAAAGACTAACTCTTTGACTGGCCCAGTAAACCGTAGCAGGTCACTAAGCCGAACCTAACTCTTTGACTGGCCCAGTAAACCGTAGCAGGTCAAAACCCCCGCCCAGACTAACTCTTCAACCGGCTTGATTTCAGGGCATCACAACAAGTATAACTTGTTGTCAACGTTACCTGCCTGCACATATCATGCCCGAAATTCCTTATTCGTTTCAGACCACGCACCGGAGCGTTGTCCGCCAGACAGAGATCTCCCCGTCACCGCGTCTAGAGCCATCTTATGTTGCCAGAAATAATAAGGCTGATTTGTCTCAATTTGATCATCTTGCTCGCACTTATTGTTTGATGGAGCACCTTGCTTTCGGGCGCGCACTGGAACGTGCCCGTTTTGAATATTTTGGTCATCTCAAAAATTGCAGGCGAATATTGTTGCTGGGAGATGGCGATGGTCGCGGCCTGGCCCGCGCATGTCAAGCCGCTCCCAACGCCCGGATTGACTACGTGGACCTGAGCACCAAAATGTCCGCACAAGCTCGCCACCGAATAGATTCAAAGGATCGAAATCGCGTGCAGTTTCGTAATGAAAATGTGCTCACGGCTCATTATGAAAACGACACCTACGACGCCGTCACCACCCTGTTCTTTTTGGATTGTTTTCATCCAGAACAAATCCAGGTAATTATTCGCAGGGTTCGGCCCGCATTAAAATCAAATGCGTTATGGCTCCATTCGGATTTTCGAATTCCCTCCAGCGGCTGGCAATCCCTGCGGGCGCGAGCATGGCTTTTCGTAATATATGCATTCTTCCGCTGGCAAACTGGAATGACCGTAACCTCTCTTCCATCTCTGGAAATTTTATTCAGCGAAGCTAACTTTGCCTGTAATAAACAAACCACTTATCAACATGGCTTCCTTCAAAGTGGAATATTTATTCAAGCCGATTAATTAAAAGCTGCATGCCTGATACGATTTCACTGTTGACCTGCTAACGGAAAATTGAGCCAGAAGAGAGTTAGTCCGGCGGAGTGGTGACCTGCTTCGGGTTTCTGAGCCAGTGACATGGACTTCACAGGAACTTTCAGCATCGTAGGAAACAACCTGTTCTTCAACGAAGGCGCTGGCGCCCGCGACCACGCCGCCGGCATAGCAGGATTTGCAACTCAAGGGAATTTCAGCCCCGTCCCCGAACCCTCCACTTACGCTTTGCTAGGATTCGGAATGCTCGCGATCGGTTTTGGCATTCGTCGTCAGAAACTTACTTTCGTTTAAAGACGCGCTGGCGGTATTCGGTGGGGGTTTGGCCGAATTTTTTCTTGAAGCGGCTGGTGAAGTAAAAGGCATTTGCGTAGCCGACTTGTGCGGCGATTTCGGAAATGCTGGAGGTGCTGCTGAGAAGATATTGCGAGGCTTGTTGCAGCCGCATTTCCTCCACGTAGTGCTGCGGCGTCACGCCCACCTGCTCGCGAAACAAATGCGAAAAACGCGAAACGGAAAGCCCGCATTCCCGCGCGAGGTCGGGCACGGAAAAAGAATCCTGAATTTGCCGGGTCAGGTAGTCGATCGCGGCCTGGATGCGGGAATCAAGGATGGCGTGATTCGTTTGCGTGGAAAAGATCCATAGCAGGCAGCACTCCAGCGCATTCATCGCCATATCGTAAAATCTCTGATGGCAGTTTTGTTTGCAGCGCATCAGACTTTCCTTAATTTGTTTTTGCAGGAAAGCGCCGCGCATGTGAGCGGTGTGCAGGCCTTTTTCGCGATTTGAAAAGTTCAGCCACGGCATCCAGTGCGGTCGCGCCTGAAAGTGCACCCAGAGAATATGCCAGCCGGAGGCTTCCGGATTTGCTGTGCAACTTTGCAGCGCGTGAGGCTCGAAAAGAATGACATCCCCCGTATGCACGGTAATTCCCGGCCCATGCGAATGCACGATGCCCGACCCCCGCATGGTATAGATCAAAAGATAATCCGGCGTGCCCTTCGTGCGCCAGTTTAGCCACGGTGGCTTTGGATGCGCTTCACCGGCCCAGATGCAGGAGGCTT
>JBDTJR010000105.1:0-3895 GCA_039935735.1 Chthoniobacterales bacterium
CAAAGACGGCAAGCTGACAACCACGATGCCCGCTTTCGATTCCTACGCCACCTTTCTAGGCCTGACAAACAGCGATCCTCTCATTGGTTTGGAATTCAGCGGCGTCCCACGCGGCGCGGCAGGACTACTGGAAGTCACACCTAATGCACATTTGAAAGTGAAAGCCACGGTGTGGAACCCATCGCCGCAAAAACTCGCTCCAGGCACCGTCAAGCTCTTCACCGCTACGGGATGGTTCAGCAATGAGACTGAGCAGAAAATCGGCGCAATCGAACCTTATAGCTCACAGGAAGTAAGCTTTGAGATCGTATCTCCTGCAATTTGTTCCAAGCGCAACTTGCATCCCATCGTATTAAAATACCAATCCGGCAAAACAACTTCGACTCCCGCCACCGAACTCGTGTGGTGGACAAACCCAGTCACCCCCATTTCCGGGAAAGTAGCGACGAATAAAAAGTAAGATTCAACTTCAAAAAACAGTGGGAGCGTTGGATAACGCTCCCACTATTGGATTTACCAGAGATTCCGGATTTGGTTGGAAACCCATTGCGCTGCCAACAATTGATCCGTATTCACTGCGAGGTAGCCCTGTATGTTTTGAAACGCAAGGTTGGCCGCCATGATGTTCGTTCCCGCTCCTGCTGCGAATGCTCCACGCCTGTCCGTCTTCTGCCGTGCTACGGGGGATCGTGATGACGGGTTTGTTGCTGTTCGCAGGTTGCGCGACGAGTTTCGGTGTGCCTTCGACCGCAGTATGGAAACCACACACGCCGATCGTGGAGGCATTAATCTGGATACACCTGCATCGACGGCTTTTCTTTGGTTTCAGCCGAGCAAAAGTATTATCGGAGGGAGATTATATGCATCCCAATGACCTGGGCATGGAAACCCTGATCTGAAAACATCGCTCCTTATTTTGAGTGGTATTGGATAATCCCTGTTCTTAACGGCAATGCGGCCAGTTCCCATAGGAACTCCTGATGAAGACGGATGGAGGATTCGAGATTCTACAGAGGTACTTATCATTCGGGGAATGCGCATGGACAGGGCAGTCACGAGTGCCATCAACAGAATATCAATTCTATGCGTATGAGTAATGGCTCCCTTCCGAAGGGAAACTTCAGGGCTTTTGAAGGAAGAGCTATGCTGATGACTCCTCTTTCTTGCTGCGGGTAGATTAAGTTTTGGAAGTAATCGTATTTCCTTGAAAGCGGCGACGATACTCGCTGGGAGTCATGCCAACCTTTTCGCGAAAGAGCGTAGCCATGTAAGGAGCCGTGGAGAAGCCGACGGCATTGGCAATGTCGCTCATGGCATTTGAAGTGGAAATCAGCAGGTGCTTGAGGTGATCGACTTTCAGAAGATGAATGGTTTCCAGAATGGTATAGCCAAGATGCTTGCGGAAGCGTCTTTCCAAAGAGTCGCGGGATAAAGGGAGGTGATCGACCACGGGCTGGATAGTGATGAGCTGGCCAATATTTTCGCGGATGAATTTAATGCTCATGGTTACATACGGATCGTCCGTGACAAAAACGTCCGACGAAGCGCGTGCGATGAGGGTGCAGGGAATTAAAGTAGGTGCGGAGGGCGCAGGCTTTCCATTGATCAGCCGGAGCAGTAATGCGGCAGCTTCATAGCCAATGCGCTCGGGATGATTATCTATGGAGCTGAGCGGGGGATGCCGGGTCATGCAGTAAAACTCATCATTTCCGCTGGCGAGAATGCCGACCTCCCGACCCACGGTAAGATCGAGTCCTTCGCAGATTTTGGATATTTCCCAAGCATAACGACTACTTGCACAGAAAATACCGATCGGCTTCGGAAGACTTGTGATCCATTTTCGAAGCTCATTCTTTTGGAAGGGATCGACCCTATAGGCATTAAATTCCCAGGAGTGAAAGAGCGTAGAGCATTGGAACCCGGCGTCTTCGATCTCCTGTTTAAAGCTGCGGCTATGAAGCAGCGAGGCATGGGAGGAATGCTTGCCATAATAAGCAAAGTGATGAAATCGACGGGAAAGCAAATGCTCCGCAGCGAGACGACCCATCAAAACATTATCCATAATCACGGAAGGGAATCCGGAAGACTCAAGAAGGCTCGAGATATTGACAACAGGAATGTCATAGGAGCGAAGAAGCGGCACATCTTTGGCATCGACGACACGGGTAATGATTCCCTTGCTGACTTGCGGCAAATTATCCGGATAGTCCAGTTCCAGATGGATCTCCATATCAGGGGCATGCTTGGCAAGATAAGCAAAAATGCCTTCATGGATGTAACGGTCGAAGCTACCGTAAGTGAGCAAAACGTAGATACGCGGACGCTTTCGCATGGGAGGAGCCTATAAAAAAAACCGAGAAGCGTCTCTAACGAAAATGCGGAAACTATGCGGTGAAATCATAGGATTTTGCGGTGACGGTCCGTAGACAGATTTTACACAGAGTGTAGGTTAGGGGTGTGAAAACTCAATTCCCTGTTCACTCTATTAAGCGTACCGTGTTGTGGCTTTCTGTGCTTTTGGCATTACCAAGTCTTAAGGCGGCTACCACAACCACCTGGCAGGATGGCACGGCTAATAATGGAACCTACACCTGGGAGACCGGTGCCAATTGGGATAATGGGGTTCCCACGTCTGCGTCTTTTAAGTCTGTTATTAACCATTCTACGGGAGCTTTAACGATCACTACCGCTGACAGTACACCCTATACTGTCACTACGCCTAACTTTATTGTAAACAGCGGAAGCCTAACCTTTAAGCTTGGACTTGGTAGCAACTTTACAGCTTCAGGAGCGGCGGTGATTAACAATGCCACAACTGATGTTACGAAAATGGTATTCGATGTGAATGGGAGCACTCTGGATTTTAGTTCAATTCCATACTCAGACGCCTTCGCTAAGTATTTTACCGTCAAATCCACTAAAGCCGATGGCTCAGGAACGATAAAGCTCGGTCAAATTGGTGGTGCTTGGCGCATTGCCGTGCAAAATAATGTGACTCTGAACATAACAGGCGCAGCGGGTAATACTTTTACTAGTACGACGTTTTCGGCAGGGTCTACCTTATGGATGTCCGCAGCAGGAAACTCTGGGCTTAACGGCGCCACTGGAACAGGAACCTTTGGAAACCTCATCGTAGGAAATTCGGCGAATGCCAATTTGACAAATCTGACGTTGTATCAAAATACCACCTTCCGCGTCGGTGGAAATTTAACCTTAAACAAAGGAACGACCGCCAATCAGGATTCCACCTTAACGTTTGGAAACAACTTAGTTTATCTTTATGTCGGCGGGAATTTTACCGATGTGGGGGGGAGCGCGAATTCGACGGTCCAGAATTATGTCACTACTGGTGGCGGTAGTGCATTGATTGGCTTTAATGGCGGCGCGGCAACCCAGCGAACCGTCTCCATCGGGAGGACGGGACTGACGAATAATTTTGTAGTGGGCGAAAATATCACTACTCCTGGAAATATCGGCTTGGCGAAAAATCTGGCGACGACCGGATCCTTCACGATGTATCGCGGAAGTCGCCTGAATGTGGCCGCGTTTACCCTGACTGCAGGCTCATTGATTCTCGCGGATGATGCCGTGGGCAACCATCTCACGATTGCCGATACATTCGGAACGACCAATGGACTTATCACGACAAGCGGGAATCTCTCACTCAATACCTTTAATCTCGAGTTGACCTTCGATGGCACGTCATGGACGAACGGCAGCAATCTGCTCCTGTTTCATTATGGGGGAACATTCACTGGCACGCTTGCGCTGGGAACGATCACCTATAATGGTCCTGGAACTATTACTTCATTAGGCACGCTTCTCAACTCAGGAGGAAACATTTACCTGCAAGGTGTAAATGTAACTCCGGTTCCTGAGCCAAGTACCGTATTCC
>JBDTJR010000106.1:0-5207 GCA_039935735.1 Chthoniobacterales bacterium
TTTCATCAGGATAATCTCTCTTTGTTGATAAAGCCCGGCACCTGCATCGCGGCGTGGACGGCGATTGATCCTGCCGATAGCCAGAATGGCGGAATGCTTGTCGTGCCAGGATCGCATCGCGGCAATCTCATCTGTGAAGAGAAGGCGAATGCGGAGGAGTCTTTCACCATGGAGGCCACGCCGATCCCTGAAGGATTGAAACCTTTTCAGGTTGAAATGCAGGCGGGGGATACGCTCTTCTTTGGAGGTTCGCTTATTCATGGTTCCGGGCCGAATCGCACGAAAGACCGGTTTCGGCGTTCGTTTATTACGCACTATGCGGCCGGTTCTTTAGAGAAGATCTCCAAATTTTACCTTCCGCTTATCAAAATGGACGGGACGGATTATGAGGTGGAAGGGAATCTCGAAGGCGGGGTTTGTGGCAAGGGCTGGATGGGTGCGGTGCATTGAATCGGTCGTTTAAGCAGCGAGAAATCTAAAATGGGTCAAGCCGGAGGTTGACCCTCCAGTAGAGACGGAATCTAATACCGAGCAAATTTTCCACCAATGGAGGGACAGCCTCCGGCCTGTCCCATTATTCCCTGTTGGCGCAAACTCTTCAGTATGGCCTTCCCGTTTGCACAAATCCTTTGCACTGCTTAGGGTAAAACGTTTTTCTTTAAAGAGATGGAACGTTATTGGCTCATAGCGGCGACGCTTTGTTTTTTATTCAGTTTTGCCTACACCCTGTACGCGGTTGCGACAGGGAAGTTTCGCTCTGCCCGGATCAATCTTCTGGCGATGGCGGCGGGCTTTGCGGCGCAGACGACCTTTCTGTATATGCGCGGGCAGCAGGATCGGAGTTGTCCAATCAATACGCTCTTTGAGGTGATCATCTTTCTGAGTTGGTCGATCGTGCTGATCTATCTTCTTATCGGGCCGGCTTATCATCTTTCACTGATGGGGGCGTTTACCGCGCCGCTGGTTTTTTTCCTGAATGTCATCGCGCTGGTTTCGCCGCTTAATCAAAACCCTCACCCGAAAGTCCTTTTAAATCCCTGGCTGGAGATGCATGTCGCGCTCTCTCTTATGGCTTACGGCGGCTTCGGTCTCGCATGTATTGCGGGCGTGATGTATCTCGTACAGGAACGGCAACTGAAGTCCGGTCGACCCGACACGATCTTCTATCATCTGCCGCCGATCAGTGATCTAAATGTGGCGAATGGGCGGCTATTGCGCATCGGCTTTGTATTGCTGACGCTGGGTCTTGCTGCGGGATTTTTCCTGAAGCTGCCGGTGGCGAATGCGAAGTTTGCCGTTTCGCTGGGGATCTGGGCGATCTACGGGATCATTCTTCTTTTGCGGAAAACGCATTCGCTCGCACCGCGGCGGATGGCGGCACTTTCTATCATAGTTTTCATTCTGGCACTTGTAACACTTCCCGCCATTCAGATGCTCTCGGTAGCGGTAAAGCGATGAATATTCTTTGCGCCGGAATCAGCCACCACACTGCGGATGTCGATATCCGCGAAAAGCTGGCTGTACCGGATCATCACATGGATGCCGTGCTGCGCGAGGTGCGGGAGATCGAGGGGCTAAGCGAAGCGGTCGTTCTCTCGACCTGTAACCGCGTGGAGTTTTATGCGGCGAGCATTTGCCCGGCGCGGGCGTTCGAAGGACTGGAAAAATATTTGTTCAATCGCACAGGCATCCGCGCACCGCTTTATTTTCACGATTCGCCGCAAAGTATCCGGCACCTCTTTCGCGTGGCTTCTGGTATTGACTCAATGGTTGTCGGCGAGACGGAAATTCTCGGCCAGGTGAAGCAGGCGTATGCGTCGGCGCACGGGCGCGGAGCTACCGCGCGGCATTTGAACAAGCTTTTTCAGCACGCATTTCGCGCCGCGAAGTATGTGCGGACGAAGACACGCATCACGTCCGGGCCGGTTTCCGTGGGCTCGGTCGCGGTGGATCTTGCGGAGAAAATATTCGGCCAGCTTACGGAGAAAAAGGTGATGATTCTTGGTGCGGGAGATACCAGCGAACGCACGGCGCGCAGTCTGCAATCGCGCGGGGTGAAGAGCATCATTGTTTCCAATCGCACGTTTGAACGCGCCGCGGCACTCGCCGAGGAGATCGGGGGCATGGCGATTCACTACGAGAACTGGCATAACATTTTTCCCGAAGTTGATATTCTCATCAGCTCGACCAGTGCGCCGCATCCGATTCTCACGCGGGAAAAACTCGCCCCGCTTATCAAAGCTCGGGACGACCGTCCCCTTTTTATCATCGATCTTGCCGTGCCGCGTGATGCGGAGCCGGAGCTGAACGAACTCGACAGCGTGTTTCTTTACGACATTGATTCACTCCAGCAAATCGCGACGCAGTCCCTCGCCGTGCGTCAGCAGGAAGTGTTGCGCTGCGAGCAACTCGTCGAAGAGCACGTAACCGAATTTCTTGCCTGGATGCGAAAGCTCCACGGCGGTTATCCCGCAGGAGCGGAATCTTAATGAAGCAAAAAATTGTATTGGGAACCCGCGGGAGCGCGCTCGCACTGGCACAGACGGAAATCGTGAAGGCGATGCTGCTTGCCGCGCATTCGGATCTCGAAGTGACGCATGAAGTCATCCGCACTACGGGGGACATCCGACTTGATGTGAAACTGAACGAGCCCGGCACGTTGGATAAAGGTCTTTTCACGAAGGAACTTGAAGAAGCTCTCATTGCGAAACGCATTGATGCGGCGGTGCACAGTCTCAAGGATTTGCCAACCACGCTGCCGGACGGATTATTTCTTAGCTCGGTGCTGCCGCGCGCGGAGACGGCGGATATTCTCATCGGAAAATCCCCGCTGGGTTTGAACGGGATTGCCCAGGGAGGGATTGTTGCCACCAGCAGCGAACGGCGCAAACGTCATATTAACTGGTTGCGTCCGGATATTGAAGTAATCGCCATTCGCGGAAATGTTCCCACACGACTGCAAAAGCTGGTGGATAATGAAGCGTGGGGTGGCATCATTCTTGCGCAGGCGGGGCTGGAGCGACTCGGGTACGATGTCGAGTCAGGGCATATCGAGGCGGAATGCATTACTTTCTTTGCAACTTCGATCGATGAAATGCTCGCCGCGCCCGGTCAGGGAGCCATCGGATTGGAAACACGGGAGGATGATACGCAAACGCAGGCGATTCTTGCGGCGATTAATCACGAACCGACGCTTGCGCGCGTTCGTGCGGAGCGTGCGCTTTTGAAAAAACTCGGTGGCGGCTGTCACATGCCACTCGGTGTGCGCACGATACTGGATGGCGACAAGCTCTTCATGGAAGCGGTGCTTTTCGAAGGAGACCGACGCGAACCACACGTGGCCTCCGCAAGCGGCACGACGGCCGAACCGGAAAAGCTCGCGGAAACAATTTACGCAAAATTCAGGCAATAAATGAACAATACGAAAAAATCAGGAATTTGTTATCTCGTTGGTGCGGGCCCCGGTGATCCGGGACTGCTAACGATGCGCGGCAAGGAATGCATCGAGCGAGCGGACGTTCTCATTTACGATTATCTCTGCAATCCCGAGCTGCTTCGCTTTGCAAAGCCGGACGCCGAGCGCATCTACGCGGGAAAAAAATCCGCGGATCACACGATGACGCAGGAGCAGATCAATCAACTCCTGGTGGAAAAGACGAAGGAGCACAAGGTCGTGACGCGTCTCAAGGGCGGCGATCCTTTTATCTTCGGGCGCGGTGGCGAGGAAGCGCAGGCACTCGCGAAAGCGAAACAGAAATTTGAAATTGTGCCCGGCATATCCTCGGCGATTGCAGGGGCAGCCTACGCGGGTATTCCCGTGACGCACCGTGCGCACAATACGATGCTCACGATTTTTACCGGACACGAAGACCCGGAAAAGACCGAGAGCACGATGGACTTTGAAAATATCGCCCGCACTCCCGGGACGAAAGTGATGCTCATGGGTGTCGAACGCATTGCCAAAATCACGGACGCCTTGCAGAAACACGGCGCGGATTCGCAAATGCCAGTCGCGCTGATTCGCTGGGCTACGACGGGGAAACAGGAAACGCTGACCGGTACGCTTGCCGATATCGCGGAGAAAGTGGAGAGTGCGAAATTCAAAGCGCCTGCGGTTGCGGTATTCGGCGAAGTGGTTTCACTGCGCAAGGAATTGAACTGGTTTGAAAAGCGTCCGCTTTTTGGAAAACGTATCGCGGTAACCCGCACTCGCAAACAAGCGGGGACGCTTATCGAGCAACTGCGCGAATTGGGTGCAGATGCGTTTGAGCTTCCGACCATTCGCATCGAGCCGCCGAAGGATGTGCGGGAATTTGCGGAACTGGTTCAGGACGCGCATCTCTATGACTGGATCGTTTTCACCAGTCCGAATGCGGTCGATGCGTTTTTCGAGATGTTTTATAAACTCTACGACGACGCCCGCTCGCTTGGCGGAGCGCGTATCGCTGCCATCGGCCCGGCGACTGCATTGCGCGTGAAGGATCAGAAACTGCATGTCGATCTCCAGCCGGACAAATACATTGCGGAAGCGGTGATTGAGGCGTTTAAAAAATACGAGAGCGTGGAGAATCTGAAATTTCTTCTTCCGCGCGCGGAGGAAACCCGCGAAGTCCTCGGCAAGGAGCTTGCGAAAATGGGCGCCATCGTAGACGAGATCGCGGCGTATCGCACGGTGCCGGAAACCGGCGATCCCACGGGTGGCGTTGCGCGGTTTCGCGAGGAAGGGGCGGACATGATTACGTTTACGAGTTCGTCCACGGTTAAAAACTTTCTCGATCTCAAGCTGGAGCTTCCGAAGAATCTCAAAACGGCAAGCATTGGGCCGATCACCTCGGAGACGATGCGCGACCATAAGCTCGCGATTGATTGCGAGGCTAAGCAGCACGATATTCCGGGGCTCGTCAAAACGATTCTCCAGTACTTCACGAAATCGAAGAGCGATCTTTAAAACGCATGATCTATCTCGACTATAATGCGACGACGCCGCTCGCTTCGGAAGCGATGGAGGCGATGTTGCCTTATCTGCGCGAGGAGTTTGGGAATCCCTCCAGCATCCATGCACAGGGACGCAGCGCACGCGCAGCGGTGGATGATGCGCGGGATTGCCTGGCGAAATTGCTCGGGGCGAAACCGCACGAGATCATTTTCACCGGAGGCGGGACGGAGGCGGACAACCTGGCAATCATCGGTCTTGCACGGGAACGCGC
>JBDTJR010000107.1:0-37273 GCA_039935735.1 Chthoniobacterales bacterium
CCATAGATTCTTCACAAGTTATTATTTGAGAGGAGAGAAGGCAATATTTGGCGTGGTTATTCAAAGTGTTCACAAGTTATTAACAGCACCTTTTTCTCGGTGCCGCCGATGGCGTGAGATTAAAAACAGAGTGAAAATGCCTCAAGGAAAAAAGCACAAAAGGGACAAATTATATTTCGTCAAATTTTTGTAATTTTCTTGACCATGCTGCGCATAAGAATCCGCCCCTGATTATTACAACCTCTGCAGGCGAGCGAATTTTTTTCGCGCAAAGAAACTATTCCGACGCAGAATCAGAATTACGATTCACATGCGCTTTTGCGGCTTCAATTTGCTCCAAAGAAGTGGGAAACCAGATCGCAATACCAAGCGTGACCACGCAGCCGATCAGGACGTACCAGGGCCAGGAAAATTGCGGCCACCATATGGGCATGAACCACCCGAAATTCCACGATACAGCAATCATTTTTCCATGGAAAAGCGCACTCCATGAAAAGCCGGGCAATTCGATTTTCGCTAGCACGAGCACCGCGACCGTTCCACAAATCATGGCGAAAACATTCGTTCCATCCGCGCCCCGCGAGCGGCTCAACATCCCCAGAAGAAAGACCCCGAGAAGCGCACCATAGGTGTACCCAAGAATGCCAATGGCGATGGGAATGATCGTGAGCTTGGAATCCCTGAGCACGGCAGAAGCAGCAACAGTCGCAACACCAATCATCAAAATACCAAAAACGGCGGTCGCAATACGCGCGGTGCGAACCGTGCGCGCAGGACTCGCCAAAGGATTGATGTATGGAAGATAAAAATCCTTCGTAAAACTTGTAGCGAGTGCATTCAGCGCCGCACTGGTGGAGCCCATCATCGTCGCAAACACGCCTGCAACGATAAGCCCTCGTAGCCCTACAGGCATCTGACTGACGATAAAATGCGCGAAAATTTCGTTATCGGCAGCGGGTACCGTCGGGTCATGATGCACTACATAAAAAACGTACAGCAATATGCCCACGCTTAAAAAACCGAGCGCAACGGGAATATCCGCAAGACCGCTGAGAATAAGGGAGAGTTGTGACTTTCGATAATTCGGCGCGGTAAGCATGCGTTGCACCATATCCTGATCGGTTCCGTGTGTGGCCATGGTGAGCAGCGTGGACGCGATGCAGGCCGCGAAAATGGTGTACGGCTCTTCGAACATGTGCCGAATCGAAACGCCTAAAGAAGCATCTGGCAGCAATCCCGTTTGGAAAAATTTCTTAACACCAAATCCTCCCACCTGTTCGTGAATGGTAGCCCATCCCCCAGGGATACTCCGAAATAACAAAAAGAGTGCCACACCCACGGAACCGAGCATGAGTGTCGCCTGGATAAAATCTGTCCACACGACCGCCTTAATACCGCCGACCGCCGTGTAAATGGTGGTAAGTACCGTGACAAAAACAATACCCCAGAAATACGTCCAGATGGTTATGGGAATCTGGGGAAAGAGATATCTCCAGACAACCACCATGATGGCGCCCCCGAGATAAAGGCGGACTCCGATTCCCAATACACGCGTGAATAAAAAAATTCCACTGGCCGCGTTCTTGGTTTTAGGCCCGAATCGTACCGTTAAAAACTCGTAGATGCTTTGTACCCGGTACTGGTAGTAGGGCCGGATAAAGGTGAAGGCGATGATGACTCTCGCAAGGATCGTTCCGATAACCAGCTGGCCATAGATGTAACTCTGAGTTTTGAAGCCTTCGGCAGGAGTTCCAAGAAAAGTGGCTGCACTGGTTTCTGCCGCGACAATGGAAGCGAGAACCGCCCACCATGGAATAGAGCGTCCTCCGAGGGCAAACTCCCGGATGTCGCGATTTTTACGGCCTGCCCAAAGACCAATTCCGACAATGATCGTGAAATAAAGACAAAGAACGATCGCATCGATAAGAAGATGCGTATCCCAATGGCTCATGGGTTCGCGCGCGGGGTGAGCGGACGATAAAGCACCTTTGAGTTCCGGCCGCTGGTCTCATATTTTTCCTTCCGGCCTTTCGGCAACGCATCCACTCCCGCCTCGGTAAAGCCACCCTTTTGCTGGAGGTAATTGAATGCCTGTGTCGAAAGCGCAAACAAACCTTTGAGATTTTTTTCACGAGCAAGGTTTTCGATAAAAGCCATAAGCTTACGTCCGTAACCCTGATTTTCATGGTGGTTACTGACGTACAAACAGGCGAGTTCCCCGAGTTGCTCCTCGGGATAAATATGCAGGGCGACACAGGCGATGGGATTGCGATCCAGTTCAAGCACCCAGTAGTCTTCAATCCGATTCATAATATCCGTGCGGGTCCGCCGGATAAGCTCTTCGTTATCGACGGATTGCCGGATAAGGGCAACGACCTGCCGGACATCTTTTTTGAAGATACGTCGGATCTGCTGATACTCGTTCGAGTACACCATGGTGCCAAATCCCTCGTTGCTGAAAATTTCAGTGAGGAGAGCCTCATTGATCTGCCCGTCGAGCAGATGAACACGGGAAACACCCTGACGACACGCAAGGGCCGCGCTGGAAAGTTTCGAGTGAAGGCCGGGTGCAGTCTCCACTTTTAATTTCTTAAGAAACTCCTCGGTCTCCGTGACAGAAAGCTGCTGTGGAGCACGAACCGGAGAATCAAACGTCCGTGAAGGCGTGAGGAAAATGATTTTGGAAGCCTGAAGCGCTTCCGCGACTTCCACGGCAATCATGTCGGAGTTCACCCGGTAAGTGCGTCCCTCACCGTCGAATCCCAGTGGAGGAATCACGGGAATAATTTCCTGGCTCAAACAAAGCGAGAGGGACTTCGTATCGACCTTTTCCACTCTGCCCGTAAATTGATAATCCACGCCGCTGAGAATTCCCGCGGGATGCGCGATAATGGCATTCGAATAAGAAGCCCGGAGATCGACGGTGGACAATCCTTCCATGATTTCATTGGTAAGCCGCATGGCCGCGTCAATACTGACCTCGAGCGTGGCCGCATCGGTCACTCCGCCGCCATCATCATTCGAAAGCTTAATCCCGCGCTGCTCGGCAAGAGTCCGGATTTGCGCACTTGCTCCGAAAACTAGCACGGTGCGAATACTCAGCGAACGAAGTACTGCGAGATCGAGCAGGATATTTCCAAAATTTTCCGAGGCCGCAACTTCCCCGTCGATGGCAATCACGAAGACGCGCTCGCGAAACCGCGGCACGTATTGAAGAATCTCACGTAGATCAGAAACGTTCACGTGCTTGTTTATGAATCCACCGTCAAAAAGTGCAACTTCAAAACGAGAGGATTTTCACCCACGCGCCATGGACGAATCCACCATGCTTTGGTCAGCTTGAAGTAAGGTCGCTGCTAAGTTCGTTTTCGAGGAGGGTTCTAAAAAGCTCCGGAGACTCAAGCGGGGCAAGAAGTCCGCCGCGCTCGATACTTATGAATCCTGAACGGGGAAGCTGGCGGGAGCGTTTGAGAGCCGCAGCCGTGGCCTGATCGTCACCACCAGGCCAGAAAATAGTCACGGGCGACTGGATGTTCGCAAGACGCTCCGTGAGGTCACAATTCAGACGGCCAGCCAGAAAGCTCAGGATGGCGTATTCGGAGCGATATTGCCGCGCACAGGTGTTGAGGGTTTCGACGATTTCCTGAGGTGCTGGCTCCGTAAAACCCACGTCGGCAAGCCAGCGGCTGATAAATTGCGGAGTGGCAAGGTAGTTCTGATAAACAAAGCTGCGCATACCCGGCAGGCGGCTGGCAAAATTCGCACCGCCCATGATCTGGCGCACGGGATCATTGAAAAAGCAGGAAGGCGAATAGAGCACGAGGCGATCAAATAAATCTGGATGCTGGGAAGCGGTGTAAAGCGCGAGAGAAGCCGAGTGACCGCTTGCAATAAGGATGGGGGCCTTTCCTCCACAAACGGAGCGAATGAACTCCTCCAGGGCCTGCACATAATCGGATGCGGTCCAAAAGCGCGCGGGGCGCTCGGATTCCCCAAAACCGATGAGGTCAGGGACAATGATGCGATGCGTAGCGGCAAAACCGGGATAAACTTTGGCCCACTCAAAAGAAGAAGCCCCTACATAAATCCCGTGCAGGAAGACCACGGGCGGGCCGTCCCCACTGACATGATAAATAAACTCTCCCATGCTGGTCTGCTGCACCCGTGTGGAGAAGAGAGAGGGAGACAGATCGTCGGGCAGCGGCTTGCGGGTGATACCGTTAAAGGCATAGCGCACGGCAAGAAGGAATGCCCCCAGGAGGCCGAACCCCAGGCCCAGCTTCACGACTGGCCGCTCGCGAAAGATTTTTTTCAAGATTTATCCAGGACGATCTCGGCGCGACCCCTGCCCCGAACCACTTCGCCGATGATGATTCCGCACACCTTGCGCCGGATGGCAGCAGCGGAGCGCCTGGGCACGATGAGGGCCATGCCAATTCCCATATTGAAGACCTGATACATTTCCAGCGCATCGATTTTTCCCGAGGACTGAATGGTTTGATAAATCGAAGGAACCTTCCAGGAAGAGGCATCGATCCGTGCATCGCAATTTTTCGGAAGGACGCGGGGCAGATTATCAATGAGTCCACCACCGGTGATATGTGCGGCACCTTTAAGCGCCTTTGGAGGCAATGAAGCCATGAGGGGCTGATAGTTTTTGTGAACCTTGAGAAGTTCCTCACCAACGGTGGTGGTCAAGCCTTTGAGGCGCGAAGAAGGTTTTAGTTTCATCTTGCCGAAAAGCACTTTTCTCGCGAGCGAGTAGCCATTGGTATGCAGTCCGTTTGCAGGCAGTCCGATGATGACATCTCCGGGAACAATGGAACTGCCATCCATGAGCTTCTTACGATCAACAACGCCGACAATGCAGCCCGCGAGGTCGAATTCGCCGGTACGGTACATTCCCGGCATCTGCGCGGTTTCACCACCAATGAGCGCACATTTCCCGGCTTTGCAAGCCAGCGAAAAACCAGCGATCAATTCGTGAAATACGGCGGGCTCCAGTTTTGCTGCTGCAATGTAATCGAGAAAGAAAAGAGGACGAGCACCGATAACTGCAATGTCATTGATACAATGATTAATAAGATCCTGAGCCACGCTGCGGTAACGGCCCATGGCAAAAGCAATCTTCAGCTTGGTGCCCACGCCATCCATGCTTGCGACGAGGACGGGGTCTTTCATTCCCTTGAACGAAGGACGGAAGAGGCCGCCAAAACCACCAATTTTGCCCAATACTTCAGGCCCATGCGTGGCACGCACCTTGCTCTGGATTCCACTCTTTACGAGGTTTCCAAGATCCACATCGACTCCGGCGGCGGCGTAGGCTTTTTTTCGAGATTTTGATTTCATGTAACCGCTTTGAGAAAATCCGTTGGACGCAATGAGTTCAAGGAGTTTCCTACTGCGTGAGCGGAAAGAGAGGCTGTTGCTCGGAATCATCCAGCAATCGCAGCCGGGAATGACGGCGCTCCATGATTAATTTATCGAAATTCGTATCCACCGGCACGGGGTAGTCACCCGTAAAGCAGGCCATGCAGAAGCCCGCCTGAGGCAGGCTCGTGGCTTTTACCATACCTTCGACATCAAGATAACCGATCGTATCCGCACCGAGATATTCGCAAATTTCCGCCTGCGTATGCTGGTTGGCGATGAGCTTCTCCGGATCTGGAAAATCAATGCCGTAATGGCAGGCAAAACGATGCGGCGGACAACTGATGCGAACGTGCACCTCCTTCGCGCCCGCCTCGCGGAGATTAATAACACGGCTGCGCGCCGTAGTGCCGCGAACAATGGAATCATCGACAACCACCACGCGTTTCCCCTTCACGCTGTCCTTGATGAGGTTCAACTTCACGCGGACATTAAAATCACGAATCAATTGAGTCGGCTGGATAAACGTGCGGCCGATATAGTGATTCCGAACAAAAGCCGGATCGTAAGGAATGTTCAATTCCTCCGAAAATCCTAGTGCCGCATAAATACCCGAATCCGGAACCGGGATAACGACATCTGCTTCGACGGGATAGCGCCGCGCAAGCTCTCGCCCCATCTCAATGCGGACCTTGCTGACATTGACTTCATCGATGTTGCTGTCAGGACGGGCAAAGTAAACGTATTCAAAAATACAAAATGCCTTTTTCTCCTGGCGGAATGGCCATTCAGACCGAATTCCCGACTCATTGATGATCAGGACTTCGCCAGGTTCGATCTCCCGGATGTATTCCGCATTGATGAGATCGAAGGCACAGGTTTCCGAAGCGACGACGTAAGCGCCATCGACTTTTCCGAGGCAAAGCGGGCGGAAGCCAAAGGGATCGCGAATAGCGACAATTTCCCGCTCTCCCATGATAACGATAGAGAAAGCGCCCTGCAGGTTGCGGATGCAGGAAAAAACGCCGCCTGAAACATGTGGCTGGGCAAGAAGGTGCAAAACGATCTCACTGTCGACCGTGGTCTGGAAGATGGAGCCTTTACTTTCAAGATCTTCTCGCAGCGCCGCAGCGTTGATGAGATTCCCATTATGAGCGATGGCGATCTGCCCGCGGGCCGTATCCACCGTGAAAGGCTGAGCATTTTTCAGGTTACTCGATCCCGTGGTGGAATAGCGGACGTGTCCGATGGAGCGAGTACCCGTAAGGCGATCCAGATCGCCGGGGCCGAAAACCTGAGAGACGAGTCCCATGCCTTTATGCATCGCAAAGGGGGAACCTGGCGTGGTGGCGGAAACGATGCCCGCGCTTTCCTGCCCGCGATGCTGGAGCGCAAAAAGACCGTAATAGGTAAGAAGTGCCGCGTCCTTGTGTCCGAAGACGGCAAAGACTCCGCATTCATGAGTCGGTTTATGTCGCGTCGTTTCCAACTTAAAAAATATGCAAGAAAAGGGTAAGGTTGCGCAGGCAACCAAGGTTCGGATTTTGTTTCAAGTCACAACCTTTTTTCATGTGAAGACGTACGAAGAGGTCGTCGAAAATCAGCGATTTGTCCACTAGATACTCGGTATAACGAAATTTTGTACGGAAAGAGGATATTAATTTGAGAATTTCAGAGTTCAAATTCACAGACACTTATACTATGGGTGGTTCGGTTTATGCAAAAATATCGCTCCAATGTGGCCGCCATCATGAAGGACTCCGAGGGGTTGATCCTGATCGGAGAGCGCTCCGATGTGGAGGGAAGCTGGCAATTCCCGCAGGGAGGATTGACGAAAGGGGAAACCCCTTTCGAGGCTTTGTTTCGTGAAATCAATGAAGAGCTGTCGATCAAGCCGGAAAGCTATCAGATCCTCGAGTCCCGAGGCCCCTATCGCTACTTGTTTGCAAAAGGAAAAGTGAAGGAAGGTTATCATGGGCAGGAACAGCATTATTTCCTGTGCCTGTATCATGGCGACAAATCGACGATTCTGGATTCACCGGAAAGTGATGAGTTTCGCGACGTGCGTTGGATTCACCCGCGGGATTTCAAGTTGGATTGGCTGGCACCGATGAAACATGAAGTTTACCGTCAGGTCTTCCGGGATTTTTTCTCCGTGGAGCTGAAATAGGGGTTTTTCATTGACACCAAGGCCAAAAGAGTAGAAAAGCGCGGATTCTCATTATGTTCACTCTATCTGCATTCACCGTCGTCGCCAGTGCTGTACTCGGCTGCGTATGGTGGGTTTGCCGCAACGATCAGGCCTCGTAGGAGAGAAGTCTCTCCTTGTTCCGTAATTGGCTGGTGATATCATGGTGAACGTTAGCGACTCTTTTTATTGTATTGTATGACTCTTATTTCGTGGCTGCGTTTTCAGTGGAATTTAACCACATCCGAATTGGCTGGAGAAATTCCTGCGCCGTTTCAAATTCGAAGCGCGACCGCTGAAGAAGAAACCTTCGTACATCAGGTGGTAAACAGCTCATTTTCGATCGATGGGTCATGGGCAGATGCGTGGAAAAGCCTGAAGCTGAATATCGAGCAGGGAATCACCGATTGCTTTGAGCAAAAAGCGGGCGATTGCCTCGTTATTACCCATGGCACACGGATCATCGGCACTTCGGTGCTCGATCCTGACCCTTCGGCTGAAAACAATCTTTTGACAGGGCCTTGCATTCTCCATGAATACCGGAGCAGGGGACTTGGTTCGCTACTTCTGCGAGAATCCTTGAAGCGCCTTAAAGAAAAAGGTCTGGAAAAAGCCTACGGCCTCACTAGGGAACGCACGATGGCCGCACGTTTTGTTTATCGCAAATTTGCCGGCGTCTCCGCGCCGTATGAGAGTGGCCCGGAACTTGCCGCACGGCTAACGATCTAGCGGATTTTTTCCCGCTCGCTTCGCAGTTGCGAATGTGTCACTACATTAGCTGTAATGGCTTTTGGTTTTGACGGCTATCAAACGGATGGATTCTTTGACGAGTCTTTTTCTGAAGACGGCATCTCTCGAGAACACTACCGTCAACTGGTAGAGCGCTTTCGTAAGATGTCGCCCGAAGACTTTGAACGTAAGCGGAAGCTTGCCGAAAGATCCTATCTGAATCAGGGCATTACCTTCACCGTATATAACGACAATCAGGGAATGGAGAGGATCTTTCCCCTCGACCTGATTCCAAGAATCATTCCCGCAAAGGAATGGGATGTGCTGGAACGCGGGCTCACTCAGCGTATTCAGGCCCTGAATCTTTTCCTGCGTGATGTGTATCACGAGCAGAAAATTTTAAAGGAAGGCATCGTCCCTGCGGAGCTTGTGCTCAGCGCATGCCACTACCGCAAGGAAATGGAGGGATTTGATGTCCCTCATGACATCTACATTCACATTTGCGGAACAGATCTTATTCGCGATGCAAACGGCAGCTATCTTGTGCTTGAGGACAATGGCCGCTGCCCATCCGGAGTCTCCTATTTGTTGGAAAACCGGCAGGCTATGAAACGCGTTTTCCCAAAACTTTTTGCGCAATATTCGGTCCGCCCTGTGGACTCCTATACGCAGGAACTGTATGCCGCGCTACGCCATGTGGCGCCCGGAAGACAAAGTGACCCTCATGTCGTCCTGTTGACGCCAGGAATCCATAACTCCGCTTATTTCGAGCACTCCTTTCTCGCGCGGTCGATGGGCATTGAAATCGTAGTCGGGGGAGATCTCGTCATCGAGCGCGATAAGGTATTCATCAAAACAACAAAAGGTCTGCAGCGTGTAGACGTGATTTACCGAAGGATTGATGATGACTTCATTGACCCGAAGGTTTTCCGAGAGGATTCCTGCATTGGGGTGCCCGGACTGTTTGAGGCTTACCGAAAAGGAAATGTGACACTGGCGAATGCTGTGGGCACGGGGGTGGCGGACGACAAGGCGGTGTATTCTTTTGTCCCCGATATGATTCGCTTTTACCTCAGTGAAGAACCAATCCTCGCGAACGTGCCGACATGGATGGGGATGCGTGAACAAGATTTGAACTACATGCTGGAGCATCTTGAGGAGATCGTAGTGAAGCCTACCAATGAAAGCGGCGGTTACGGGCTGCTCATCGGCCCGCAAGCCACAAAGGCACAGCTTGCGGAATTTCGCACAGCGTTGCGCGCCAACCCGAGAAACTATATCGGGCAGCCTGTGATCGGACTTTCAAGACTCGCTTCCTACTGCGACGGAGAATTCGAAGGTCGGCATATCGACCTGAGACCTTATATCGTGAGCGGAGAAAAGACGGCGATCATTCCCGGCGGATTAACGCGGGTTGCCCTGCGCAAAAATTCGCTGGTTGTAAATTCCTCTCAGGGCGGTGGAAGTAAGGACACTTGGGTCTGTGATTTTGAGGAGGACAAGCCATGTTAAGCAGAGTGGCCGATGCCTGCTACTGGATGAGTCGCTATATCGAACGTGCGGAAAACAATGCGCGCATCATCGCGGTGAACGCACAGCTTCTGCTCGATTTTGAAAATCAAAAAACGTTTCTCCCACAGGAACAATGGCAGCCGATCCTCGCGGTATTCAATGCCCGGAAAGACTACCTGAGCCTATACCCCGAAATAAGCCAGGAAAAGGTATTGGAGTTTTTCACTTATGACCGAAAAAATCCGAACTCGCTCTTTTCCTGTGTGGAAGCGGCTAGAGAAAATGCGCGGGCGATCCGGGAGCAGATTTCGAGCGAGATGTGGGAGCAGATTAATAAAATATATCTTTATCTGCAGGGAGATCGTTCACACGCGGATTTTTCCGGAGGCACTCATGACTTTTACCGGCGAATCATCGAAAGCTCCCATCTTTTTCAAGGTGTCACCGATGCAACAATGACTCATGGTGAGGCCTGGCAATTCATCCAGATGGGCAAAATGATTGAGCGCGGAGACAGCACATCGCGACTGGTGGACGTTAAATATCATCTATTACTGCCGCAGGGAGAAGCCGTGGGCGGCACCGTGGATATCGTTCAATGGAAAGCCGTGCTGCGCTCGTGCAGTGCGATGGAGGCCTACCTTAAATTGTTTGCGGGGCAGGTGCAGCCAGCCTATGTGGCAAATTTTTTGATTCTCGACGGGGGGTTTCCACGTTCGATCCGTTTTTGCGCACATCGGTTAAACTCCGCGCTGCATAACATTTCAGGGG
Organism: Chthoniobacterales bacterium; assembly: GCA_039935735.1. Classification (GTDB taxonomy): domain Bacteria; phylum Verrucomicrobiota; class Verrucomicrobiia; order Chthoniobacterales; family JBDTJR01; genus JBDTJR01. The sequence continues at coordinate 10,571 of JBDTJR010000107.1, forward strand.
TAGCCACAAATCACTTTGCCAATGAAGCGGAAAGGCACTGTGGAATGCTGCGCTCAAATCTTGATTTCACAACGATTCAGGACATCATAAAATCGGGGCTTCATGAGTTTCTTGACAGTATCCAATACCAGCTCATGGAAATTTCAAACGCACTGACACACACGTATTGCCAATGGAGAGGCAATGAGAAGACGCCCTGAATGCGCGCTTTAAAGAGTGTGTGGAAAAAGAAACATGCCGAGATACCAGTGAACAATTGGCGGCCCGACGAAAACCCATAGCAGAGCCCCAAAAGCAAGGTAGGGACCAAAGGGAATTTTTCCTCCATCGCGTCCACGAGTCACAGCCAGCATGGTAGCACCGACCACGGTACCCGAGAGCGCCGAGAAAAAGAGAGTAAACAATACGGCCTGCCAGCCGAGAAAAGCGCCTATCGCGGCGATGAACTTTACATCGCCAAAGCCCATTGCCTCACGCGGAATGACCAGGGCAGCAATACTCCCTTGAATTTCCTGCACTTCCGAAAGGAAAATTTCTTTATCGGGAAATAAAATACGATCATGCCGGATACGCAACAGGGTAGGCATGAGTTGTTTTTCTCCGGAGGAAAAATGCACCTCTCCCTCCACGCCCTCCATGACTAATTCATCCGTAGGGCGCGCAAAAATATCGTCCCACAGAATATCATCTCCTTCGAGCGTAAGGATGATGGAACCGCCCGCCTCTCGAATGGAAAATACTTCACCTTTTGCAAAAGAATGCCGTTTTCTTCCAAAGAAGCGCTTGCCCGCCTCCACAACAAACCAGAGCAGAAAAAAGCCGCCTGCTGCCCCCAAAAAGGAAAGGCCGAAACCCCGCAGGAAAGTATCCGCTCCCAGCAAGGGGGGAAAGAGAGTGCTCAGGATAAGACCCGCAATGGTACCGCCGATGGTAATTTCATCCGGAATGATAAGGTGCTCAAAATCGATGAAGGTGGCGGCGATGAGCAGTGCAAGAAACAGCCAGTAAATAAATACCAGCGGCATCGGAAAGGTCAGCCAGCTTATGAGAAATAGAATGGCCGTAAGAAGCTCGACCAGAAAATAGCGGCTCGGAATAGGCGCACCACATTGCGAGCAACGTGCTTTTAAAACAAGCCAACTGATGAGGGGGATATTCTCGTACCAGGGAATTTGCTTTTTACAGGACGGGCAGAAAGAGCGGCGAGGATTCCCGAGCTTAATTCCCCGCGGCAGGCGGTGAATACAGGCATTGAGAAAAGAGCCGACGATGGCACCGAAAACAAAAGCCAAAACACACAGGGCGCGGCCTGTCATAATCTATTTAACAGGAAGACGTGAGTCCACGATATCGCAGAGGACGTGAAGGAGAAATTTCTGCGCTTCCTGGATGCGGGCAGTTTCCGTGGAGTCTATAAGAAACTCCAATTCCCCTGCCCCGGTGATGAATCCCCCACCCTTACCGAGGAAACTGATCGTGCGCATACCAACCCGGCGGGCCTCTTCAATGGCCGTAAGAATATTTCGCGATTTTCCACTGGTCGTCAGGGTGATCAGAATATCGCCCGGCTTGCCAAGAGCCGCGATCTGACGTGAAAAAATATCCTGAAAAGCGTAATCATTTCCAATGGCCGTGAGAAGCCCCCCATCGGCATTCAGCGCAATGGCGGGATAAGGGCGGCGATCCCCCTTGAAACGGCACATAAACTCGGTGGCGATATGCATGCTGTCGCTGGCGCTGCCACCGTTCCCACAAATCAGGAGCTTATTTCCAGTGGTCAGAGACTCCACCATCCAGTCCGCAGCGGTTTGGATGGATTGCTCAAATCCTTCGAGCGATTGAAGGGTTTCGACGCCTGCCTTAATGGCCAATTGTAGAGGGTTCATGGAAGAGAGGGCTCTGTTTTGTGTAACCGGAGCTGTTCATTCGTAGTCAGAAGTTTTTGTAGCTCCTCCCATGGCGTATCGGCCATATCGGCAAAAAACTGCAGGTAGACCGCTACCTGAATCGGAGGGTATGTCTCCAGCAGGGATTTCACGGTTTTTTGGACCAGAGAAGCGTCCGGCTCTTTGGGAAGCACATCGACGATGCCCTGCCCGTCATGAGGAATTTTGAGCTTATCGAGAAAATCACAGATCATGGGCTGGCAGGCAGAAAGAAGCCATATCTGGAGCACCTGGTCGGAAAGGTCCCGATTTGAAGACCATACGAGCTGGTCCCGCATCCAAAGATGCCTCTCGATACGGGGCTTACGCTCCAAATAAACCGGACGGAGCTTCTTTCGGGTCGCAAGAGACTGAATCAAGGAACGGTAGGAAGCTTTATCCAGAGCGTGGATCGATGAAAAGATTTCCTCAATGAGGTCGGGGGTGAGCGATTCCAGTATTTCCTGTGATTTCATTCCTGTGCTTAAAGTGGTGCCTTGGGTGCGTAATGCGGCAAATATTCCCGGAAGTCAAGCCGAGCTGAAATTGACAGAGCGAGATAAACTGGCTTTTATCCACGCAATGAAACGCTATTTCGGCATTCTTGGGCTTGGTCTGGCACTATTTTTTGCCGCCTGCGCCCAGCAGGAGAAGCCTGTTCTCTTGAGCAAGGCGAATCCATTGCCCTTGCAATTGGATGACTCCTATCAATTTCGCAAGGAATTGATTTTCTTCAATAATCCTCAGGACTATACGCCGACCCGAAGCGAGCCACTTGTCTTTGAAAGAAAAAGCCATACCTGGGGAGCTATAACAAAATACGATCTCGACCAGAGAACGGGGTATTTTTATACCATTTTCTGGAGAACCAAAAAAACTTCCGATATAACGCTCCGCTTTGAATATCGCCAGGCGGGTCTTGGAAATTACGTCCAGGCCCAGGAACTGTATTATCCCAATGCAAAGGGATCCCATAAATCAGAATTTGAAGTGACGGGAGATGATTATCTCGAAAATGGACCTACAACGGCATGGAGGGCTATCCTGATCGTTGACGGCAAGATTGTGGCCCTGACACAGTCCTACATGTGGCGATGATTCTGCTGAGCATCGTTGACAGCTCTCGGCAAGGGCTTCTATCTTATATAAACAGGTGAATACACCATCTTCAGTGTTAGTCGGTTGCATCGAAAAAACGGTCTGGATAAAAGTCGCAGGTCGCGGATCTTTTCAAAACAGCGGAGGCATCAAGGAGTTTTCCCGGCAGATGATGAATCGCGGGTTTCGAAACTTCATTATCGATCTTAAGAATTGCGAGTTGATGGATTCCACTTTTATGGGAACGGTCACGGGGATCGCGTTGCGCCTGCGGGAACTGGGCCAGGGGAAAATCTCGGCCATTCACCTTAACGAGCGAAATAAGGATTTACTGGAAAATCTCGGCCTTGACCGCCTGATCGACATAAATGGAGATGCGCCGGTGGAAGTCGCCCCTGCGGCAAATGATTTGCAACAGACCATGGAGGCCTCGGGAGCCGAATCAAAGCGGGATATTGTGCTCACCGCCCATGAGGCGCTAGCAGAAGCAGATCCGCAAAATGCGGTGCGATTCAAGGACGTATTGGAGTTTTTGCAGCAGGAGGCAAAGGAGGCTGAGGAGGAAAGTTAAAGTAATGCCTTTCAGGCGACTGCTTTCCTGTCTTATCCTTCGCTAAGACTCTCCAAGACTGAACTGCGATGTGGACTTTCATTTTTTTTGCGCTTTTTGCCGGCACCTTGTGCGCACTTCTCATTGTTCTTAGTAATTTTACTCGCCGTATTTCGGAGCTTGAAGAAGCCCGTACGGAAATTCAGGTCGAAGAAGACCGGGTTTTTGAGTTTCTACATGGGCTGGGTGAAGCTTTCTCGGAAGGCGTTCGCTCTTCTGCGTTACACCGATTGATTGTTGAAGGTGCGGTCCGCATCCTGGATGCCCATGGCGGTGCGCTCTATCTCACAAATCGAGCAGATACGGCTCTAGTTCCCGCATTTATCACGAAGGGCTGCCCTCCGCTCGTTTCCATTCCCGATCATATCACGACACAGGCAGCCAGTGTACCGCTAGCCCTTGAGAGTCATTTACGCTTGCGGACGATTGCCCGCGGCGAAGGCCCGGTGGGGGAAGCATGGCAAAAGCAGGAAGCTCAGATGGTCAATCGTGCGGTGGATACCACCAATCGCATGATGGAGCGCAGCAACCAGGCCGATGCCGTCATGGCCGCTCCGCTGGTTTATCGTCGGAAAATATTAGGGGTGCTGGCCGTGGCAAACGGAGCGATGAGCACCGCCTTTACCAAAAAAGATTTTGATGTCTTCAAAAAAATCGCCGAGCAGTCCGCCTTCGCGCTCTACAATGAGATCGTGTATGTGGAGGCGAATGAAAAGCGGCGCATGGATAATGACCTACGCATCGCACGGGAAATCCAGAGCATTCTCCTGCCCTCCGAAGCTCCGAAGATCGAAGGATATCAACTCAGTGGCGTCAACATTCCTGCTAGTCAAGTCAGTGGCGATTACTATGACTACCTTGCAGTAAATGACAAGATGTTGGGCATTGCGATCGCGGATGTATCGGGCAAAGGAGTTCCCGCCTCTCTCATCATGGCAATGTGCCGGAGCGTGCTACGGAGTAAGGCTTCTGAAAATATTTCGGCGGCGGATGTGCTGCATCAGGTAAATCGCCTGCTTTACCCGGATATCAAGGAAGACATGTTCATAAGCATGGCCTATCTGATCGTGGATGCCGGAAACGGGAAGGTAACCCTGGCACGGGCGGGCCATGATGCCCCCCTGCTTTACCGCGCGAGCACCAAAAATGTGGAAACCATCAAGCCTCCAGGCATGGCGCTGGGGATTGACAGCGGAGATGTCTTCGATAGAGTTTGCGGGGATTTCGTTTTCACCATGGAGCCCGGCGACCTGCTGCTGCTCTATACGGACGGGGCTACAGAGGCACTGGATGAAAACGGCCTGGAATTTGGGTTGCCGAGACTTACGCAGGGCTTGCAGGCTGGCGCACAGGAAGGCGCACCCCACATTATCCGGCGCATTTCCGAGGATTTGAAAAATTTCTCGGGAAATTATCCGCAACACGACGACATTACTTTGATAGCGATACAAAAATTATGACTAGGGATGTTTCTTCAAAAACCCATCCAGCGGAAGAAGACAAACCCGCTGAACAGGATTTCTCCGCCGCTGCTCCGGCAACGGAGAACGAAGCCATTGAGCAGCTTCAGCAGGATCTTGAAAAATTTCGCGATCTCGCACTGCGCAGCAAGGCTGATCTCGATAATTACCGTAAACGCATTCAGCGGGAAAAAGAGGATGCCATTCGCTATGCGAATATTAACCTGCTGGAATCGTTGCTTCCGGTATTGGACAATTTTGAACTGGGACTCGAAGCAGCACGCCAGGGGCAGGATTCGAAAGGCATTCTCGACGGCATGGGAATGGTGCTGAAACTGCTTCAGGAATTTCTTCGATCGCAGGGCGTGGAACTCATCGATACCAAAGATGCCGCGTTTGATCCCAACCTCCACGAAGCAGTAGTCCAGGAGGCTTCCGAGGAAGTGCCTGAGGGCCATATTTTACGTCAACTTCGCAAAGGCTATAAGCTGCGCGACCGTCTGCTGCGTCCGGCCACTGTTGCGGTATCCAAAGGCCAATCCGAATAATGGCTACGCAGAAACGGGATTATTACGAGGTACTTGAAGTATCTCGGACGGCGGAGTTTGAGGAGGTAAAACGCTCTTATCGCAAACTCGCGGTAAAATATCATCCGGACAAAAATCCCGGAGACCATCAGGCGGAGGAATCGTTCAAGGAACTTGGCGAGGCCTATGATGTATTGATGGATGCTGAAAAGCGCGGAGCTTATGATCGCTACGGCCATGCGGCATTTCAGCAGGGCGGCGGTAGTGGTGGGGCCGGATTCCACGATCCTTTTGATCTTTTTCGCGAAGTATTCGGAGGTTCAGGAGGCAGCGGTGGAATTTTTGATCATTTCTTTGGTGGCGGTGGTGGCGCAACACGCGATGGCTCCGGAAGACAGCGGGGGTCCGATTTACGCTACGACATCCAGATCACGCTTGAAGAAGCAGCGACCGGCTGTGAAAAGGAAATTGAAATTCAAAAGTTGGATCATTGCGGAGACTGCGAAGGCAGCGGTGCACAAAAAGGCTCGAAAAAAGTCACTTGTTCCGTTTGTCACGGTCGAGGTCAGGTCGTGGCCTCTCGGGGATTTTTTCAGATCGCCCAAACATGCCCAAATTGCCAGGGCACCGGCCAGGTCATCGAAAAGCCTTGTAAGACCTGTCACGGCGAAGGCCGTTATGAAAAGCGCTCCCGCATCAAATTAAAGATTCCTGCGGGGATTGAAGATGAATCCCGCCTCCGTTCGACGGGCAGTGGCGAAGCTGGCATTCGAGGAGGACATGCGGGAGATTTGTATACCGTCATCCATGTTCGCGAACATGCGATTTTTCAACGCGATGGCATGAATTTATACTGCGATGTGCCACTTCCCTTTACGACGGCTGCGCTCGGCGGCGAGATCGAGGTGCCAACACTCAAGGGCCCTGCAAAACTTAAAATCCCTGCCGGCACACAAGGCGGCGCGGTCTTCAAGTTGAAAGGCTCCGGAATGCCTGCCCTGCAAAGCACAAGCCGTGGCGATTTACTGACAAGCGTACAAGTCGAAGTTCCCAGTCGTTTGAATGCGGAACAACGCCAGAAGCTGGAGGAATTTGCCGAGCTTTGCGGCGCCCATAACTCCCCGCTTCACAAAAGCTTCTACGACCGCGTCAAAGAATTCTTCCAGTAGGAAATTCTCACGATTGCCCCCTGCGCCATAATTGCCTACGATAAGGTGCAGGTAACCCTCACTCCATGATTCTGACGTGCAAAGAAATGCAAACGGCGGAAGAGCGCGTTTTCAAACGCGGTATTTCCGCGAACGCACTCATGGAATCCGCAGGGCAGCAAATTGCAGAAGCCGTCATGCAATTTTATCCGACGCCGGGACTATGCCTTGCTTATTGCGGGAAGGGTCATAATGCAGGCGATGCGCTGGTTGCGTGCCACTGGTTGCGCGAGGCCGGATGGAAAATTTCTCTGCATCTGATTTATCCCCGGAAAGATATTGCAAAACTTACTCTAAAAAAACTTTCCGCGCTGGGGACACTTCCAAAAAAACCGGAAACTATTGCCCCCGGAAAACCGATTGTCATTCTCGATGGCATCCTGGGGATTGGCGCGAAAGGCGAGCTGCGCGAACCGATTCTGAGCGCCGTGCAGGAAATCAACCGCCTGCGTAAAAAACAGGACGCATTTACGGTGGCGATTGATCTTCCAACCGGGCTCGATAGCGAAACCGGAGTGCCTGCCGATCCCTGTGTGGAGGCGGATCTGACAACTGCCATCGCCTGTGCAAAATCCTGCCACATCGCCGATACCGCCATCAATGTAGTGGGAAGGCTGGCGATTCTCCCTCTCGTTGATCTGCCGCTGAAGGGCAAAGACACGGCAGAAGTTGCAAGTCCTTCATGGGTTGGCGACCTGCTGATCCGCCGTGCATTCGATACCCACAAAGGAAAATGTGGACGCATTGGCATCATTGCGGGCTCTCGTGGGTTTCTTGGAGCGGCACGCCTTTGCTCGGGCGGCGCATTACGCGCAGGAGCGGGTCTGGTAACGTTGTATGTCACGGAGGATATCTACCCCCTGGTCGCAATGAGTTGTTCGCCGGAAGTCATGGTAAAACCCGTGTGTTCGTACCGCGCGGTTCTGGAAGACAAGCTGGATGCCCTTGCAATCGGGCCGGGCATTGGGTTTGCACATGCGGGAGATATACTCTCACTCATCCGGGATGCTGCCGTACCCATGACTGTGGATGCGGATGCTCTGACTATTTTATCAAAAGATATTTCTACGCTTCGGCACTGTGCTGGAGCCCGGCTGTTGACCCCTCACCCCGGCGAGATGGAACGTCTCGATCCCGCAGCGGGAAGAACGCGGAGAGTCTGGGCAGAGGATTTCGCCAGCCGTTATCCCGCAACGCTTTTACTCAAAGGCGCAAGAACGCTTATTGCAGAAAAGGATAAACCTCCTGTCTTCAATTCCACAGGCCACCCCGGCATGGCGACAGGAGGAATGGGAGATGTATTGACTGGCGTAACCGGCGCCCTACTCGCTCAGGGATACTCCTGCCATCAGACCGCAATCATCGGTTCATGGGTTTGCGGACACGCTGCGGAAAGAGCGGTCTATCTGGAGAGCCAGTCCGCTGAGTCTCTCATCGCCGGTGATTTACTTGACGCCCTGGGAGGATCTTTCGACGACTTGCGCTGCGGGTGTTATTAACAAACTTATTTGTCGGAGCCCAATCCCGGCACGGGATTGAAGTCGGCGGCGTGGTAGGAACTGCGCACGAGCGGACCGCTGGCGACATACTCAAAACCCTTGTTACGGGCAATATCCCCGTAAAGATCGAATGTTTCTGGGCGAATGAATTCCACCACGGGAAGATGCTGCTCCGAAGGGCGCAAGTATTGGCCCAGCGTAAGCACCTGGACATTTGATTCACGAAGATCATCCATTGCCTGAAAGACTTCGTTTTCTTTCTCTCCAAGTCCGAGCATGATTCCGCTTTTTGTCACAGTCTCCGGCATCAACTCCTTGGCACGTTTTAAAAAATCCAACGATAGCCGATACTTTGCACGGGAACGCACAAGTGGCGTAAGGCGCTCCACGGTCTCCAGGTTGTGATTAAAAATATGAGGCTTGGCATCCAGGACTTTTTGAAGCGCCCAGTCTTTCCCGTTAAAATCCGGAGTAAGCACTTCGATGATAATTTTGCTATTGGCCGCGCGCACCGCTTCGATGGTTTGCGCAAAATGCTCCGCGCCGCCATCTGCGAGATCGTCTCGGGCCACTGCCGTGATGACGATATGCGTCAACTTAAGGCGATTTACGGCTTCAGCGACCCGCTGCGGCTCGTCGGCCTCAAGATCAAAGGGCCGGGCGGTGGATACCGCACAGAACCCGCAGGCGCGGGTGCAGCGATCACCGGCAATCATGAAAGTGGCCGTACCCTGACTCCAGCATTCCCACCGATTCGGGCACTGGGCGCTTTCGCATACGGTGTGCAGGCGCAGATCGTTGATCAGGGCTTTCGTGGAGAAAAAGACCGGATTCGACGGAAGCCTTACTTTGATCCAATCCGGCTTTTTAGCCTGATGAAGCGATGGGTCAATTTTAGGTGCAGCCATGGGATACTCCGTAAAGTTGTCAGATTCCGGACGAGGTTCAACTTTTTTATCGCGGAAGGTCACTCAGGCGGATTCTGCCTGAAAGGGCGCGGGAAAGCGTGAGCTCGTCACTATGCTCGAGTCCAACCCCCGCGGGAATGCCCTGGGCAATGCGAGTTACGGCAATATCCAGGGGTTTCAATAAGCTGGCGAGATAGGATGCCGTGGCCTCGCCTTCCACATCCGACCCCAATGCGAGGATAATCTCGGTAGGATGCTCGGTCTCGATACGCTTGAGTAATCCAGCAATGCGAAGATTTTCCGGGCCGACATTATCCAGTGGCGAGAGCTTGCCCCCCAACACATGGTACCGGCCACGAATGGCACCCGTGCGCTCAATGGGGATCACATCCGTAGCCTGTTCAAGCACGCAAATTTCGCGACCCGCGCGCTCGGCATCCGTACAAAGCAGGCAAAGATGCGTTTCGGAAAAAAATCCACAAATGCCACAGATTTGCATTTTTTGCTTTGCCTCAAGGATCGTCTGAGCGAGTTCCTCGGGTCTGGCAAACTGGGATTGCGTCATCCACAAGGCCATGCGCTCGGCGCTACGAGGGCCGATTCCCGGAAGTTTTTTTAACTGGCGCACCAATTCCTGAAAGGGCGCGGGATAATCTACCTTGTTCAAGGGACCGGTAATTTAAAATACAGGGGTGAGAAGAATGCTCTGCTCTCTGTGCAGATCCGCCTGGCCACTGCGCCAACGCTCCACACGCTGCACGTAATAATCCAATGCGGGATCCGGCAGACCCGGAATACGCGCTTTATTGAATTCCTCCACGGCTTTATCCCAATTTTTTTCGCGGAAATAAATAATTCCTCTCCAAAAATTATCACGACTTTGAGCGCGCTCTGCGGACAGACCATTTTTCGGTGCGAGAATCTCATAGATTTCAATGCGTCGGGAATCCGAACTTCGCTTGAATAATTCAATGGGCCGAGCCTCAAATGTTTTGGATGCGAGATTATACGTTTCTGACGCCGTAAGAATCCGGGCACCATAATGGGAAGTGGCCGCACACAGTCGCCGGGCAAACTCCACGGCCTCACCTGCGACGCTGAAACTACCGAGTCGGGTGCCTCCATACGCCGCTGCGATCACGTAGCCGGAATTGATACCAATGCGATAATCGATGCGTTTTTGCCACCGGGTATCGCATTCCTTGTTTACGTTATCCAACCGTTGGCCAAGCTCCAATGCGGCGCGACAAGCCAGCACCGCATGATTTTCATCCGGCAATGGGGCACCAAAAACCACACGGATACTTTCCCCGTTGCATTCGTCCAAAAACCCCCCGATTTCGACGAGATAATCCGTAGCCGTGCGAAGATACAGATTTGTCATCGCCACATAATCCTCAACACTCATGGAAGTCATTAACTCGTCATGATTTTGGATACCACAGACAAAAACAGTGGCCTCCTGCAGGTTTCCCGTAAAAGAAATAGGGATATCGGAATTTATAAGACGATTAAATTGCTTTGCCGAGAGACGGCTTCCAAACAGGCGTTGAAGGACTTTTTTGCGAACTCCGGAATCGCTCCGCCCATAAAACAATCCGATCACAAAGCTTAGCAACACCGCCGCGCAATACTGAAAGGGCGTAAAAAAATAACCATACAAGTAGAGCACCCATGAACCGCTCAGCAGCATCGCGACACTCCACAGCGCAATAATCGTTTTATTGAGGGGGTGAACGATATCCACCGTTGTCCATGCGATCAGAAAGGCGAAAATAAAAATCAACAGATACTGTCCGCCAAGCGGCACAAGGGGCTTCGTGCCCCGGGCAAAGTGGTAAAACTCCATTAACCGCCGATCCGGAAGCGCTGAGCCGCCCCATGCAAAAAGAGCAGCAACGATAACGCCGGAAATAAGCGCAATAATCAACGAAGCTTTCAGATATCTCATACGTCAGGATTTATAACGGGGGGCTTTTCTTCATCACGATAGGAGGCAACCACCCATCTGCTCAGAACGCCATCAGGGTCTTCTACCGCATCTGCACCGATGACAAAAGAATCTTTACCATGATTTTTTTGAATCAGCTGAAGCCCAAATTGGTAATCCTTGAAAAGTCGCTCACAAAGCTCCTGCATGTTGATATCCTCCGCAAGACAGCGTTCGACAAGACGTTCCACCGCGCCATCCTCAAAAGTGACCGTTACTCCATGTTTTTCGCTGAATCGCCGGACAAACTGACGAGCAGACACTGTAAGTGCGCTCCCCCTTTCCGCGTGACCGCTCTTTAGGAGCTCTTTCAATACCGCATCGGGTTCATCAATCAATCGGCCTGAAACTCTCAGGCTGGTAACGCCTGAGCCCGGAAGCTCGTATTTGAAGTTCCGCAAAAGACGCTCGCAGATGGTAAGAAGGGAGCGGGCTCCCGTATTTTCCTGAGCGGCCATTTCCGCAATCCGGCGCAAGGCATTGTCCTCGAAGCTGGCCTCAATGCCATAGGCATGAAACGCACGCTCATACTGGTGCAGGATACTTCCTTCGGAACGCTTCATGATTTCAAAAAGATCGTCCGCGATAAGCGGTTCGCAAATGACGCGCACGGGCAGACGTCCGATGAACTCCGGTTCCATGCCGTAATCGATCAAATCCCGCGTCGTCACCTTTTGAAACATTTCAGAGTCTTCCATCGCACTGCCAGGCTCGGCTGCGAAGCCGATGCTGGATTCACGCACCCTGCGCCCGATGATTTCCTTGAGCCGGTCAAAAGCGCCGCTGACGATGAAGAGAATATGCCGGGTATTTATGGATTCTCTCTGAACTTTTCCGCGTTTTTGAAACTCCATGACGGCCTGGATCTGTGACTGAATATCCGACTGGCTGCGGAGAGGCACCTCCGTTTCTTCCATGAGCTTCAGAAGGGTGGTCTGCACGCCGCGGCCACTGACATCGCGCCCGATAAGATTTCCCGACGTGGCAATTTTATCCACTTCATCGATATAAATAATCCCGTGCTCCGCCAGGGCAACATCGCCATTCGCCTTTTGCACAAGCTCCCGAACAAGATCCTCCACATCGCCACCGACATAGCCGGTTTCGCTGAATTTCGTGGCATCCGCCTTGACGAAGGGTACACCGATCAGTTCCGCGATATGTTTGACGAGGTAAGTTTTCCCAACGCCGGTGGGGCCGATCAGGATGACATTTTGCTTCGCATACTCGATAGTTTCATTTTGCTTCGCGCGATTGCGCTCCACAAACCGAGCATGGTTGTAGTGATCGCAAACCGCGATGCTGAGCACTCTTTTTGCAGCTTCCTGCTTGATGACAAAGCGATCGAGATGACGCTTTATATCGCGTGGCGTATAAGAAAACTCGAAAATTTTGGTGCGATCATTTACCGAATCGGGCTCGGGTTCCGAAGCTTCGGGTTGTGTATGCGGCACTGCGGCGACGGATACCTTGTCCCCAAAATGCGAGTGCATAAACTCATTGAGCTTCTGCTGCAATTGTTCCGGGGTTGGTAAGCCTGGTTCATTCATGCTTTCACCTTACGCAGGAGCTAAAATCTGTCCAGTGCGCGCTTAAAAAGACTGATCTCAGAGATTGAGGGAGAAAGGGTTACGGCTGTGCCCCCCGACCCACAAGGTCCTGCCGGAGGGCCTCAAATTTAACTTTCAACTTTTCGCCCGTCTGAAGCTTGGCCTCCACAGCTTTAACCTCCTTCATTAAAGCCTCTGCAGCGATAGCCTCCTGAACGGACGGCAACTTCGCCGACAGCTTCAAATAGGAGTCGATATCATCGATATAAAGACGGGCAAAAGCCTTGTATTCGCTGATCCAGGCATAAGGAGCCTTGGGCTCCGAGAGCACAAAAGCCTGCAAAATTTTCTTTGAAGTCTCGAAGTCGCCCGATTGAAAGTCTTTTATACCAAACAGAAGCAGGCCAAAAGCTTCGTAATTGGCAGGGGAGTAAAGCGGGATGATACCTTCGCCAACGGGCTTCTCGGTGGCCATGTTGCGAGCGACCTCGATAAAGAAGTTCGCGAGCTGGTGCTGATCCTCATCCGAACTATAAAGACCCTCCTGCTGAAGAAGATCAAAGGTTTGTTTGGCGAGACCGGGTTGTCCCGCAAGGATTGCCGCCAGAGATTCATTGAGGCGTATCCAGTCGAGCATGGGCTGCGAAATTCCGGTCGATGCCATCATCGACTGATATTGCTCCAGAGCATCCGTGTATTTTTTACCAAAAAGCAAAGTCTTTCCTTTTGCAACCCCCTGGTTCACCTGCTCTGCGGTAAGTGCCACCGCTGGAGCATCTGAGCTATTCGTTCCTTTTCCAAAAACCCGATCCCGAAAAACGAAAAGCAAAATTCCCGCAATAACCAGCACAAGTAGCACCCCCATAGTCAGGATGCCCGTAACAGTTTGTTGCTCCTTGGATTCGACGACAACACGCTCTTTTTGGCGTTTGGGATTTTGCGCGCGTTCAAGAAGTTTGGCGCGGGCATAGGAAAGATGTTCTACAAGCTCCGCATAAGAGGCGTAACGTTGATTGGGATCCTTGTGCAAAGTCCGATTGATAACGTAAGCCGTTTCGCTGGAAACATCGGGAGCAAAAGCCTGCAGGCTGACGGCCTGGCTTTTGATATGCTTCAACGCAACGAGCGAAGCCGACTGTGCTTCAAAAGGCGGACGTCCTGCCAGCGCATGAAATAATGTTCCACCCAAACTGTACATATCACTGCGGAAATCCTCCGGCTCATTATTTAATTTTTCGGGCGCGATATAATAAGGAGTACCCCACACTTCTCCTCTCGCCGCTGCTTCATCCGCCATGGCAAGGGCAAGACCGAAATCCACGATCTTCGCGGTATGCGCATCCGCAAAAAGAATATTCCCCGGCTTTACGTCACGGTGAATCAATCCCCGTTCTGCCGCAGCCTCAAGACCCTGAGCGATTTGAATGCCCACCTCAAGGACCTGCGCCTCGGAAACGCGGCGTTGAATGGTCATCAAATCATCCAACGAACCTTTTTCCACCAGTTCCATGGCGAGATAAAATTGGCCGTGGTCTTCGCCGAAGGAAAAAACTTTGACGACATTCGGATGATTGATCGATGCGGTGATGCGGGCCTCTGTCTCGAGACGCTGGCGCTCCTCCGCATTGGCGCTGCATTCTTTTTTAAGAATTTTAAGCGCGACCATCCGCTGGAGATTAAGATCCATGGCTTTAAGAACGGAGCCCATTCCTCCCTCCCCCAGGAGTTCCTGCAGCGTGAAATTATTAAACTGGGTACGAGCACGGAGACCCTGCCCGCAACTCGGGCAATAAATCTGTGCATACGGCGTTTCATCCGAAACATCAAGGAGCGCACCGCAGGCAGAGCATGCCTGCAAAATAGGCTGAGGGGCTTCTAATTCCGACATTCCAGCGCGAAAGATACCTGAGAGAATGCCGTGCAGCAAGCTCCGAACAGCTACGATTCGTTCTTTCGTTACCGCGCTACGAAGGATAGAACACTGCTTGTGAGTGACATCCACCATTTTGACGCGACGGATATTCCGAAACACGGCATGCGCCTTGATCAGGTGCTGGTTTTGAAAATGCCGGACTTCAGCCGCTCCCGCATCCAATCGCTCATTAAACAACAGCAGGTGGAACTTAATGATAAAGTGGCGAAGGCGGGCGAGCTTGTCCGAAATATCGACCGCATTACGGTAAAAATCCCGGATGCCGTAGCTCCCACCGCGACGCTTCCAGAGGAAATGCCGCTCTCCATCCTTTATGAGGATGATGACTTGCTGGTCATTAATAAACCGGCCGGCGTTACTGTGCATCCCGGTGCGGGAAGGCACGATCATACGCTGGTCAATGGCTTGCTCCACTATTGCGCCTCACTTTCCGTGATCGGTGGCGTGCAGCGCCCGGGAATCGTGCATCGGCTCGACCGGGAAACGAGTGGCTGCATTGTCGTGGCGAAGAACGATCTCTCGCATCAGGAGCTTTCCAGGCAATTCGCCGCCCGGGAAGTGACCAAGGTTTATCTCGCAGTGGTTGCCGGAAGAATTACTCCTCCTGCGGGAATTATCGACGCGCCGATTGGGCGCCACCGCATTCATCGAAAAAAGATGATGGTAGTGGAAGAACCCAAGGGAAAACCGGCAATTACTGCCTACCGCATGCTCGCCCATGAGAATGATCTTACTCTTGTGGAATGCCGGCCTAAAACAGGCAGAACGCATCAAATTCGGGTCCACCTGAAACATATCGGCCACGGAATCCTCGGAGACCCCATTTATGGACGCCGCGGGAAATATACACGCCATCTGCTTCACGCATGGAAACTTGCCTTTAAACACCCCCGGACAGGTGTTCTCCTTGAATCCGAAGCTCCAGTTCCTTTGGAATTTCCTTTGAAAGCAACAACTTCCATTAAATAACTAGATGGAATTCTGCTTGCGATTCGGAGTAGCGAATGATACCCGAAAGTAGAGTTCTTAGATTATCCCCATGACATTCTACGGAATAAATTGTCCTCCCCCATTATTTCCTTTCAGTTTATATTCTTCACAGACACAACCTTCATGAAAGAGGCGCTGATTTAGGATATGGCTAGTGAAGATGATCGGTTCTACGAGGTCGTAGCTACCGAATTACAAAACCAGCAAATGAAGCCCGGCTTATGGGCGAAGGCTTATTCCACTACGGAGGGGGATGAAGCCCGCACGCTGGCTACTTATATCCAGCTTCGCGTCCAACAGCTCGTCGATGATGAAAAACGGCTTGTGGTTTTGGAACGTCGTCTTCACCAGGAAAAATATCGCCTGGATGTGGAACTCAAGCACCGGGACTTCCCCATGATGCTCGCCGATGTTACGAAAGTCGGTCGTGTCCGCGAGATGCTCCGTTGGTTCAAAGTGATCGGTATTATTGTGCTGATCGCCACCCTTGTCGTTGGCGGGATTATTTTTTATCTTTTAAACAAAGGTTAGGATCCGCAATCCACCTCTGCAGGCAGGAAGAATATCATGGATAAAAAACGGCTGGCACTCGAGGAGGCTAAACGACTTTTGACGGAAATCCGCGACGGATATCGTGAAGCGCCTACTGCATCCCGCGCTACCTTTGATCGTTTTCAGGAATCGCTCTCCAAAACACCGGCGAATTCGGATAGCGCGCCTATTCTAATCACTAGCCCCCTTATAAGCTCGCAGGAAGCAACTTCGGCATGGGAGGAGCTTCGCAAAAAAGCGCTCGCTTGCGTGAAATGCCCACATCTGGCCAGCACACGGACACAGGTTGTTTTCGGAGTGGGAAACCCCTCTGCAGACCTGATGTTTGTCGGTGAAGCCCCTGGTGCGGACGAGGATGCGCAGGGAGAACCCTTTGTCGGGCGAGCAGGTCAATTGCTGACAAAAATTATCGAAGCCATGGGATTACGGCGCGAGGATATCTATATCGGCAATGTGTTGAAGTGCCGACCCGACATGCCCAAGGGAGAGACTGGAAATCGCAAGCCCCGCCCGGAGGAAATGGAAACCTGTCTTCCTTGGTTGAAAGAGCAAATTCAACTTATCAAACCCAAGGCAATGGTGGCGCTTGGCTCGACCGCTGCCGAAGGGCTTTTGAAAACCAATGCTCCGATGCGCGATCTGCGCGGACGGTGGCAGGATTACGAAGGCACTCCGGTCATGGTTACCTATCATCCCGCTTACCTTCTGCGTAACCAGACGCTCACCGAAAAGCGCAAGGTTTGGGAGGACATGCTTCTCGTCATGGAAAAACTTGAGATGCCGATTTCTGAAAAACAGAAAAACTTTTTCAAGACAGCGGCAAAATAAATTCGAGAGGACGCCATGCAGAACTCATCGGGAAATCCCGTCGTTTATTTTCTTACCCGTCACCTCTTAAGGGGAATTTTTGGCTCGATCTGCACAACGAAGGTTTCGGGGCGTCACTTTCTCCCGGATCAGGGGCCTGTCATTCTGGCCTCTAATCACATCAGCCATTTCGATCCTCCTGCGTTGAGTGCGATTTTATCGAGGAGTATTGACTGGATGGCGATGGAAGAGCTGTTTGAAAATGCGACGATTGGAGGTTATTTAAAAATGCTCGGCAGCATTCCCATCAACCGGCATGAAGGTGACACAAACTCCCTGCGCACCGCGGTTAAACGGTTAAAAGCCGGTCATTGCATCGGAATTTTTCCCGAAGGCGGATTGCGCGCAGGAGAGACTTCCGTGCTGGAGGGTGCGCCATTCCGACAAGGCACTGCGGCGCTATCGGCGATTTCAAAGGCGCCCATTGTACCGTGCGTCTTCCTGGGAACGGATCGGCTTTATGCCGCGCGAAACTGGTTGCGACCACGAGGCACATCGCTTTTTGTCGGGCTCGGAGAGCCCATTTTGTCATCGGATCGTGAGGAAATTCAGCTCCGACTGGCTGCGGAATTTATCGCCATTAAAAATCAATTGATCTCGGAGTTCTCTCTTGCTCCTGAGGATCTCCCCCATACTCCGCAACACCGAAAAGGGCACGACCGATGACGCGGTGGATAAAACGGCAATCCGCTGCGGCCACAGACTTTTTGATGTGCGCTGCAATGAATGCCAGTCAATGGCGACTCCGCCGTCACATCTGCTCGCGAGAGGATTTCGAGGCTTACCTGAAGGAGGGAGAAACGCTCACCAAAGAAAAATTTTATCCCTTGGTGGAAATGGAAGAGTTGCAGGAACATGCGGATGCCATTTCATGGAAAAGTCCCCGCCCCTCGGGATTTTTGGAAAATGATCGCGCTATGGCTCTAATTTTCCCCTGCGGAAAACAGGAGGCGCCCACCGTTATTATTTTACATGTCTTGATGTCTGCGAGCGACAGAGGTTACCGCCGATGGGCAAAAAAATTCAATGATCAGGGCTGGAATGTCGCCTTGCTTCATCTTCCTTTTCACTACTCTCGCATTCCGGCGCATTTTTTCAATGGTGAGTTGGCCATCACGGGAAATCTCATTCGTTTCGGCGAAACCGTGCGACAGGCAGTAATGGAAGTGCGGCAGCTCATGGCATTTTTTCGCGCGCGAGGATGTAAGGAATTCGGTCTATGGGCCACGAGCTATGGAGGCTGGATTGGTGCACTCACGCTAAGTCTCGAAAAAGATTTTTGTTTTGCCTGCCTCATGCAACCCATCGTGAATCCCGAACACACCATCTGGAAAAGCCCTGCCTCCGGTATGCTGCGTCGACTGCTTTCGGGGCCACAAATCACCGCTGAGGATATTGCGCGGCATTCGCACCTCACCTCACCGATTGATTCCGATCCCGTTTGCGATCCTTCGCGAATTTTAATTTTTGGCGGCACTTTTGATACCCTCTCCCCGGTGTCCGAGTTGGAAAAACTACATTCCCGGTGGCGTGGCAGTCATTTAATGATTTTTCCGCAGGGCCATTTTGGCTATACCATCATGAATGAAGCCTACCGGGTTTGTCTTCCTTACCTGCAAGATCATAACCTGCCGGTTGCCTCATAATATCTCATGAAAATTATCGTCACCTGTGGCCCGGCCTATGCCCCCATAGACGAGGTACGGAGAATCACAAATTTTGCGACAGGGGAAATCGGCGCCATACTTTCTGAATTGTTAACGGGTGCCGATAACAAGGTGACTTGCTTCCGCGGAGAAGGATCGACCCATCCCTTCGCCAGCTCACAGGTTGACTTAAAATCATTCGCTACCAATGAAGACCTTTTAAAAAATCTCCGGGAATTGCACGGGAATGCAGATGCCATTTTTCATGCAGCCGCCCTCAGTGATTTTGCCGTAAGTTCCATTCAGGCTGAAGGCGAGGAACTTAAAAAATCCGGAAAAATTCCGAGTCTGGCTGCGTCGGTTTTACTTCACCTGACACCGGCACCGAAAATTCTCCCCCAATTACGCGTCCTTTTCCCTACGGCGAAAATCGTGGGCTGGAAATATGAAATGGATGGCGACAGGGAATCAGCTCTTAAGAAGGCACATGTCCAGATAAAGACCTGTGGCTCGGATGCTTGCGTGGTCAATGGCCGAGCCTATGGCGCAGGATTCGGCTTTGTGACGTCTGATGGGCCCTTTTTTCACTTTGAGTCGAAATCGACCCTTGCAGCCTTCTGCGCGGAATGGCTTGGCAGGCAGAAATAGCGTCTCCAAGCCCTCTTTTTCCCCTCATAATCCATAGTCAGCAATTTTTGTTGGCGTTCGGGCGGCATCCCTATAACTTGGATCACTGTTCGATATGCACGAAGATCTAGAAAAAGCACTTTCATCCGGAACCCTGACCCAACCAATCGCAGAAATTTTGGACCGCCTGCAGCCCCAAACTTACTGCCTTCACAAAAGCTGGGGGTTTGGCCGAGTCACTGAGTGGAACCTGCTGACCGGGCAAATTTTTGTCGATTTCAAGACGAAGAAGGGTCACGGCATGCAGTTGCAATATGCAACGGAAACACTTCGTCCCATAGCGGATGATCATTTTCTCGCGCAAGCCGCTAAAGATCCTGAGGCCGTTAAAGCTTCCTTAAAGAACGATCCCGTAGGAGTGGTCCGCCAAATTCTCCAGAATGCCGGAAACAAAGCTTCCGTGGATCAGATTTCAAATCTGATGGTGCCCGATCTACTGGATGACACCGCTTTTAAAAAATGGTGGGAAACTACCAAGAAGAAACTCAAGGCTGATGGGCACTTCGCCATCCCCGCCAAGAAAACCGATCCTATTGTTCTTCGCGAAGCCGCGCTGGAACAAACCACGGAATTGCTCGATGGCTTTAAGAAAGCAAAGCAACTCAAGCAGCAGGTAGCCGCACTTGATCAAATTCTCAAACATCTCGCTGATTTTGCAAATAACCTCGATCAGATCCGTGAGATGGCTGGAGAAATCCAGGAATCCGCGCGTAAAAATCAAAGACTTCATGCTCCGGAATCCATCGAGTTACTTCTTGGACTCACCGATATTCGCGCCCGTTTCCCGGATGCAGTGCCTACGGAAGGCCTCACCGTGGCGGATATTCTCCGCACGGAAGAACCTCGCCTTGCAGAAGTTTTCGGCAGACTACCCGCTGCACGTCAGCGCCGTGTGCTGGCCGAATTAATCGCCGCATTCCAGGATAACTGGACGCTGCGTGCTCATCGCTTGCTCCGACAGGGAAATGCCCGTCTCGTAGGAGAAATCGTTCGTCTTTTTGAAGAACAGAATCGTCTTGAGGAAATCACTCAGACTTTGGAACGCATGATCAGTGAGCGGTCCACCACCACGGAAATTCTTTACTGGTTCTGTAAGGAACGCGGCGCACAATTCCCTCAACTTTTTAGACCCGACGTTTTTGGCGCCATTCTCCATGCTCTCGAACATGATCAGATTGATGCCGTAAATCGCAGCTCGCGCCTCCATGACCTTGTTATGGATGACAGGGAGCTCCTGACCGACCTGCTCGGACAAGCCGAAGAAGAAACCGTCCAGAACTCCATGCGCAAACTTCTTCTCACTCCCGTCTTCGAAGAGTTGAACAAACGCTCTCTGATTGCGCGCATCATCAAGCTTCATCCTTCGATGCAATCCATGATTGGTGGCGAAGAAGGCGAAAGAAAGGAAGCGCTTATGGTTTCCTGGCCGAGCCTTGATCGCCGCAAAAAGGAATATGAGCATCTCGTAAACAAGCTGATCCCACAGAACACCAGAGACATCGGCATCGCCCGTTCCTATGGCGATCTTCGCGAAAATTTTGAATTCAAATCCGCAAAGGAAATGCAGTCCGTTCTTCTCCGCCGCAAGTCGGAAATCGAACAACTCCTCGCACTTGCCCGCGGCACGACCTTTGATAATCCGGAAACCTCGCTGATTTCGATCGGCACTTCCGTCACGATTCAGGATGCCGCAGGCGGACCTGAGGAAACGTTTCACATTCTCGGTGCGTGGGACAGCTCACCCGAGCATTCCATCGTCTCCTACCCTGCTCCGATCGGTCAGACTCTTCTGGGCAAAGCCGTGGGCGATGTCGTGGAATTCCCCACGGAAACCGGCAAACGCACGGTGCGGGTTATCCGGATCGAAGCGTTCAAAAATTTCGACCTTCTGGGCGAAGTAGCGGCCGTCGCTGAATAACAAATTTTTTTCTTAGATCATGTCTCTTACTACCATCGTTTCCTTGCATGGCCGTGAAATTCTGGATTCTCGCGGCAATCCTACCGTCGAAGTCGAAGTCGAACTTGCTGGCGGTGCCATTGGGCGCGCCGCTGTTCCAAGCGGAGCCAGCACCGGCGAGCACGAAGCCTGGGAATTGCGCGATGATGACAAAACCCGCTACGGCGGCAAAGGTGTGCGCAAGGCCGTAACAGCCATTCACAAAACGCTCGCACCGGAACTGGTGGGCATGGATGCACTCGATCAGGTTGCACTCGATGGATTGATGATTGCGTTGGATGCGACGGAAAACAAAAAGCGTCTCGGCGCCAATGCGATCCTCGGAGTCTCACTCGCAGCAGCTCATGCTGCAGCTTCTCAGCTCGGACTTTCCCTCTTCCGCTATATCGGTGGGCCAAATGCCAAAGTCCTTCCTGTTCCCATGATGAACATTCTCAACGGCGGCGCCCACTCGGATGCTCCGATTGATTTTCAGGAACTCATGATCGTGCCAAAAGGCGCGGATACTTTTTCAGATGCCCTGCGTTGCGGGACGGAAATCTTTCATGCGCTGAAAGGTGTGCTGAAGGATCGCGGCCTTTCCACTGCAGTCGGAGACGAAGGTGGTTTTGCTCCTAATCTCTCCTCGGCAGAAGACGCCCTCGACTGCATTGCGAAAGCGGTCAAAAATGCGGGTTACAAATTCGGCAAGGAAGTCTTTGTCGCTCTGGATTGCGCATCGAGCGAATTCTACGACGCAAAGAAGCAGCTTTATATTTTCAAAAAATCCGACGGCGCGAAACGTACGGCGGCGGAACTCGTTGACTACTACAAAGGCCTTGTTAAAAAATATCCCATCATCTCCATTGAAGACGGTTGTGCGGAGAATGACTGGAAGGGCTGGAAGCTGCTTACGGATGCACTCGGACAGGACATCCAACTCGTCGGTGATGATCTTTTCGTGACGAACGTCAATTTCCTGCGTAAGGGGATAAAGGAAGGTGTGGCAAATTCGATTCTCGTAAAGGTGAATCAGATCGGCACGTTGACCGAAACGCTGGATGCGATCGAACTCGCCAAGGAAAACAAATATACCGCTGTCATCAGTCATCGCTCCGGAGAAACCGAAGATACGACCATTGCGGATATCGCTGTCGCAACAAATGCCGGCCAGATCAAAACGGGCTCCCTTTCACGCACGGACCGTGTGGCGAAGTATAATCAGCTTTTGCGGATCGAAGAGGAACTCGGAGGCACAGCGATCTACGGCGGCAAGATCTGAATGAAATGCCTTCCGCAGCGCACAAGACGCAATTCAAAAAGCGGCAGCAGGCGGAATTCTGGCACCGGATCAATCGCCTAATCTTCGTCCTCATTCTCGTCACAATCTGTGGCCTGATATTTCTCTCTTTTTATCCCGAGTTGCGGCGCCTGCAGGAATTACGACAAAATACCACGCACCTCAAACAGGAGCTTGTGAAGAAGGATCAGCTCTTGCGCGATAAAACTGATGAAATTCAACTTTTGAAAAACGATCCGGAATATCTGGAGACCATCGCTAGGGATCGCCTCGATATGATGAAAGATGGCGAAACGATTTATCGGCTGGACGGGAAGGTTGCCCCCCCCGCCAAATCTACGAAACCTACCAATTGGAAATAATTTTATATGACCGAAGACTTGCTTACCGCCGACACCTCCGCACTTGCCACCCGTATTGGCGAACTGCGGAGGTATCTTTGACTTACCCAAACTGCTGACCCAACATGAAGAAATAGAAGCCCGCATGGCCCTGCCGGGTTTTTGGGATAATAAAGAACGTGCCGCCAGGGATATGGAGGAAGTCTCCTCTCTAAAGGCCAAAATTCAGCCCTTTCGCTCTCTTGAGTCACGCCTCGCGGATCTCGAGGTCATGAAGGAACTCACTCAGGAGGAAACAAATGGCGATACGCGTCAGCAGGCGATCGCCGAGGTTCTTAAAGACTATCACTCTCTCTGCACGGAGCTGGATCGTTTTGAACTTCAGCAATTACTTTCTGGCGAAACCGATAAATCGAATGCGTTCATGACCATTCATGCCGGTGCAGGAGGCACGGAATCCTGTGACTGGGCGGATATGCTTCTACGCATGTATCACCGCTGGATTGAGCGCGACGGCTACACCGTGCAGACCGTGGATATCCAGGAGGGTGAAGAAGTAGGAATCAAGTCCGCTACTATTCAAGTGATCGGCGACTACGCTTACGGGTATCTCCAGACGGAACGCGGCGTTCACCGCCTCGTCCGCATTTCACCTTTCGACTCGAACAAACGACGTCATACGACTTTTGCGAGTGTTGACGTGGTCCCTGAAATCGAAGATGTCCCGATTGAAGTTAATGAAAAAGATCTCAGGATTGATACCTACCGCGCAGGCGGCAAAGGGGGGCAAAACGTCAATAAAGTGGAAACTGCGGTGCGAATTACGCATCTGCCCAGCGGTATCGTCGTCGCCTGTCAGGCCGAACGTAGCCAAAGCGGAAACCGCAACACGGCAATGAAAATGCTGAAAGCAAAACTCTTTCAGCTTCAGGCCGACCAAAAGCGCGCAGAACAGGATCGCGTCTATGGGGAAAAAGGCGACATCGGCTGGGGAAACCAAATTCGTTCCTATGTTTTTCAACCTTATCAGATGGTTAAGGACCTTCGCACCGGCGTCCAGACCTCGGATATTCAAGGCGTCATGGATGGCGACATCGATGCCTTTATCGAAGGCAAGCTTCGGGGCCTGACCGCGAAAAAAGGCGCAACCGACGAAGAAGACTGAAAATAGCGCCGGTTTCGCTTTCTACGAACCAACTTCTGCAGAAGATACGATAAATAGTTGCCGATTTTCATCGGATTGTTAGACTCTCCTGCTCGTTACGCCAGGGTAGCTCAGTGGTAGAGCAGAGGACTCATAAGCCTTTGGTCGGGGGTTCAAATCCCTCCCTTGGCAGTTTTAAAAAGCGGCATTATGCTGCCCCTGAGTCATGCAAACCTTCTTCCCATTTTTGATCCCACGGGTGGAAAAGGAACTCTGGACTTCGCGCCAGAGGCAATCGCATTCCATGCAGGAGGTTCCCTACCGCGCTTGTTTTAAAGCGGAGCTGCCACAGTACTTCATCGATCGCTATTCCAAAGAAGGTGATGCCGTTCTCGATCCTTTCATGGGACGCGGGACCACACTCCTCACCGCAGCACTTGCAGGCCGTGTCGCCTATGGGTGCGACATTAATCCGCTCTGCGAACGCATGATCATTCCACGACTAGATCCACCTTCGCAAACCGATGTCCTGGCACGTCTGGAAATACTGGATCTGTGCGGAAATGTGGAGCTGCGCGAAGATCTTCTCGCTTTTTATCATCCTGAAACGCTCCGCAATCTTCAGACACTGAGGGAATATTTTATCCAACGTGAAAAGGACCATGCCCTCGATGCGGTCGACGCATGGATTCGCATGGTGGCCACGACACGCCTGACCGGCCACTCCAATGGTTTTTTCTCTGTCTATACGCTGCCGCCGAATCAGGCGGTATCCGTCGACTCTCAACAAAAAATCAATCTTCGCCTCAAACAGGCACCAGAACCCCGTGCGGTAAAAAATCTCATCGCTAAAAAAAGTGCCCAGTTATTGAGGGATCTCAGCGAAGAAAATCGAAAAGCTTTGGCGCATGGCTTTAAACGCAGAGGGATTCGCACCTCCGCCGCCCAGGATTTATCCTGGATTCCAAAGCGCACCATCGATCTTGTGGTAACCTCCCCTCCCTTTCTCGATGAAGTGGATTACGAATCCGATAACTGGCTGCGCTGCTGGTTCTGCGGCGTGGAACTGGATACGGAAAGCAAACCCCATATCCACGGCAAGCTCCCCGACTGGGAAGCCATGATGGTGAGCGTACTAAAGGAACTCTCACGAGTCGTCCGACGCGGTGGTATCATCGCAATCGAAGTAGGTGAAATCCGCAAAGGCAAACTACACCTGGAGGAAACCATCCTCGCCGCAGGAGACAGTGCCGGCCTGAAGACCAAAGAAGTCCTCGTGAATCGCCAGCACTTCACCAAAACGTCAAATTGCTGGGGCATTCAAAATCAGACGAAAGGGACAAATTCCAATCGGATCGTCCTTTTTGAAAATTAAATCATCCAACACTCTTTCCTCCACCAGCCTAATTTAGGTTAGCCAGAAATGAATCGTCTTTTTGTGATCGTCGTGCTGAGCGTAGCCGTTGTTTTGCATTCACTCATTTCGTGGCTATTTAGGAGGAATAAGCCTGCCAAACCATGGAGAATTCCATGGGTGACAATCTTCATTTTTTTCTTTGCGGTAATTCCTTCGCTTTTAGGAATCTTTCCGCCACATCTGAGAGAGAGATTTGTTCCTTTTGTCATCATCACTTTGCTCACAGGAGGCTGTGTTTTAGGAGATTATTTGGCTTACCGATATCTGCGACCATATACAGACTGTTTTTGGAAAGGTCTATTTACTGAGAAGTAGAATACCGAAAAGAAAAATGTCAAATTAGCCGGTGCCAACCATGCTACCTTGTGAAACAAGCTTTGCTACCCACTACTCAGCGTAGGTAATGGGGTTACAGAATCGGCATAGATTCGGGTTCGAGATTTCAAACTCTTCCCGGGAAAAAAGAAGCCCCGCACTCTGCTTTCACAAAGTGCGGGGCGTAAAGCTGGCGATGTCCTACTCTCGCATGGCCTTGCGCCATACTACCATCGGGGCTACAGCGTTTCACTTCCGTGTTCGGAATGGGAACGGGTGGGGCCACTGTGCTAAAATCACCAGAAATCTTTAAAAGAACGTTTCCGTTCCCTGACAACTGCATACGGTAGAAAATCTAAAAATAATAAGCCAAAAAGAATCAATTCAGAAAAAATTCTAAAAATAAAGATTCAAGCTTTTGAACATTAGTACTGGTAAGCTTCACGCATTACTGCGCTTCCACATCCAGCCTATCAACGTGGTGGTCTTCCACGGTTCTCAAGGAGAAATCATCTTGGAATGGGCTTGGCGCTTAGATGCTTTCAGCGCTTATCCCTTCCGAACATAGCTACCCAGCTGTGCCCTTGACAGGACAACTGGAACACCAGAGGTTCGTCAAACCCGGTCCTCTCGTACTAAGGTTTGAACTCCTCAATTCTCCAACGCCCACAGTGGATAAGGACCGAACTGTCTCGCGACGTTCTGAACCCAGCTCGCGTACCACTTTAACCGGCGAACAGCCGGACCCTTGGGACCTTCTCCAGCCCCAGGATGTGATGAGCCGACATCGAGGTGCCAAA